>CAZSZH010000004.1:0-79371 GCA_964610785.1 uncultured Flavobacterium sp.
TGTGACTGGATTTCAGACGTGTGCTCTTCCGATCTACTTTCGGGTGAACATGGCATTGGTTTTGTTCAAAAAAACTTTATGAGTATCGCTTTTTCAAAAGTCCATTTGGAACTTATGGAACGTATAAAGTATGTTTTTGATCCTAATAATATTTTAAATCCCGGAAAGATTTTTCCGGATGAAGTATAAGCTAAATTAATAGGTGGAGTAACTTTCTATGATTTTGTCATATTTTCAAATAACTTTACACATTCTACAGCTTCTTTTACATCGTGAACTCGTAAAATTTTAGCTCCTTTGAGGAGTGAGATAGTATGTAATGATGTTGTTCCATTTAATGCCATTTCAGCAGTAATATCTAGTGTTTTATAAATCATTGATTTTCTTGAAAGCCCTACTAGCAAAGGTAAGTCCATCAGTTGAAATAATTCCAAATTTCGTAAAATTTCAAAATTCTGTTCGATTGTTTTTGCAAATCCAAATCCGGGATCTATGATGACGTCATTAATTCCTAGACTTCTTACTTTAGCTACTTTTTCTGAAAAATAAAACATCATTTCTTTACTAATATTTTCATATTGAGTTAATGTTTGCATAGTTTGCGGTGTTCCTTTCATGTGCATCATAATATAAGGAACTTGAAGTTCGGCAACTATTTGAAACATTGAATCGTCTAAATTTCCTGCTGAAATATCATTAATTATTGCAACACCATTTTTGATGGATTCTTTAGCAACTTTACCTCTGAATGTATCGACCGAGAGAATAATTTTTGGAAACTCACGAATAATTTTATCTATTATCGGAATTAGCCGTTGTAATTCATCTTTTTCGGAGACAAATTCCGCATTAGGTTTACTAGAATAGCCGCCAATATCAATAAAAGTTGCTCCTTCGATGAGCATTTTTTCAACTTGAGACAAAATTGTCTTTTCGTTGTTGTGTTTTCCACCATCAAAAAAAGAGTTGGGAGTCACATTAAGTATTCCCATCACTTTAGGTGAAGTCAAATCGATAAGATTTCCCTTGCAATTGATTGTCATTTATTTAAATCTTTATTCTTTTTCTCTGTTAACTTTGTTCTTATTTTTTTACTTTTGAACAAAATTCATACAAAGATATTATTAATGAAGAATACTTCGCAAGAATACAACAAAGTAATTGGAATTTGCCGTGATTTGTTTAGCAAAAAAATGACTGATTATGGAAGCGCTTGGCGAATTTTAAGACTACCATCTTTAACGGATCAAATTTTTATAAAAGCACAACGAATTAGAAGCTTACAAGAAAATGAAGTAAGAAAAATAGACGAAGATGAAACAGGAGAATTTATTGGAATAATCAATTACTGTATCATGGCATTAATTCAGTTGGAATTGGGAGTTGTCGATCAACCAGATTTGAATACTACCGAGGCGATAGTATTATACGATAAAAAAATTGCCGTAACCAAACAATTGATGGAAGCTAAAAATCATGATTATGGCGAAGCATGGCGGGAAATGCGTGTTAGTTCTCTAACCGATTTAATATTGCAAAAGTTACTTCGCGTTAAGCAAATAGAGGACAATAAAGGAAAAACATTAGTTTCAGAAGGTATTGATGCTAATTATCAAGACATGATTAACTATTCTGTCTTTGCTCTGATTCTAATGAAGAAATTTTAAATAACAAATCATTAACAACGCAGTATAGAAACCCTTTTTACATTTGTACAAATTAATTTTTATGGAAGCTAAAAAATCATATTTAACGTGGTCATTGAGAATCATTATAGCAGCACTATTTATTGTTTCGGCATTAGCTAAATTGTCAAAAGGACATTTATTAGATTCTCCTTATTTTGCTATTTCAACATTTGAAGTAAAACAATTGTATCCCATGGGATTTTCAGAAGGTTTTGCACCCTATTTTTCTCGAACACTTATTGGAATTGAATTAGCGTTAGGGTTATTACTATTGCAGAACAATTGGTTACGCAAGTTTCTTATTCCTGTTACCACATTAATGTTAGCCTTTTTTATCGGTCATCTATCTTATGTTACTTTTTTAAGTGGCGGTAATAGTGGTAACTGTGGTTGCTTTGGAGAGTTATTACCAATGACACCGATTGAAGCGATAATTAAAAATGTTGTCGCCATTGGTCTTTTAGGGTATTTATATTATTTATTGCCCAAAACAAATAGTAATGGTAATTTTTGGATATTGACCACGGTACTTTTTGCTACTATTTTATGGATTTTTATGTTAGCTCCCATTCAACCGCCAACTTCAAATATTTCTGTGGCTCCAGTTTCCGAAATGCCGCAAGATAATAGTACAGAAGTTATCTCTAAAGATACTGTAAAAACCGATGCTCCTGCAATAGCGGTAAAAACAGATACTATTAAAAAAGTAGAAGTTCCTACCAATGAGCCAAAAAATAGTAAATCAGGTAATGCTCAATATTTTCCAGGAATTGATAAAGGCAAAAAGTTACTTTGTTATTTTGTCCCGGGTTGTGATCATTGTAGAGCTGCTGCGAAAGAATTGACAGAAATGAGAAAAAAAGACTCAGGTTTGCCACCGCTTTTGGTACTTTTTATGAATGAAGAAGCTGATTTGATTCCTGATTTTTTCAAGGAAGCTGGAGCAAATTATCCTTACAAAATAATTGAAATCATTCCGTTTTGGAATATGTTAGGAAAGAACCGAGATACTCCTGGCGTGAAATATTTTTGGAATGGTAATGAAATTAAATATTATGATGGTATAAAAGACAATAAATTTAATGGAGCAGAACTGAATACGTATTTACATAAATCGTATGCAGATTTGAAGAAAGCAAATCAAAAATTATAAGTTCAAAACGTTAATAGATAAAAACCATGAAAAGATTAGTTGTATTATTAAGTATCATTATGATGTCCATATCTTGTTCAAATGCACAAATAAAATCGTTTTCTAAAAAGAGTCAGTCTCAAAAATTGACCGATATCGAAGGTAAAGAGGTCAAATTCAAAGAGGTTCTGGAAAAATATAAAGGCAAAACTGTTGTGTTGGAAATTTGGGCTTCGTGGTGTGGTGATTGCGTGGGAGCCATGCCTAAAGTAAAAGAATTACAATCTAATAATCCAAATGTAGTTTATGTATTTGTTTCTATGGATAAAACTTTTGATAAATGGAAGGCTGGAATTGCAAAACACGAATTAAAAGGCGAACACTATTGGGTAAATGATACCGAAGGAATGAAAGGTGCTTTTGGAAAGTCGATTGATTTAGATTGGATTCCGAGATATATCATCATTAATAAAAAAGGTGAAATCGTTTTATATCATGCTATAGAAACTGAATTTGATAAAATTAACACTACTTTAAAAACATTAGAATAATGAGAAAGAAAATTGTTGCAGGTAATTGGAAAATGAATAAAAACGCTGAAGAAACAGAAGATTTATTAAACGATTTAATTGCTAAATTACCTAATGATGTTGAAGCGCAAATTATTATTGCTCCCACTTTTGTAAATTTAGCTTCGGCTGCTGATCACGTTGAATTTACAAATATTACCATTGCCGCACAAAATATGCACCACGCTGAAAATGGCGCTTATACAGGAGAAATCTCGGCTGATATGTTGCAAAGTATTGGTGTAAATACCGTTATTCTGGGACATTCTGAACGACGCGCTTACTTTGGAGAAACAGATGTACAATTAGCTTTTAAAATTGATACCGCCTTGAAGCACAGCATGACTGTTATCTTTTGTTTCGGTGAAGAATTAAAAGACCGTCAGAATGGACAACATTTTAACGTGGTTGAAAATCAATTACGCGATGGCTTGTTCCACATTAGCAAAGAATCATGGGAGAAAATTATATTAGCGTATGAGCCAGTATGGGCAATAGGCACGGGAGAAACAGCTTCTCCTGATCAAGCCCAGGAAATGCACGAATTTATTAGAGAAACTGTCCGTACCCGCTTTGGAAGTGATGTTGCAGAGGATGTTTCTATTCTTTATGGAGGAAGTGTAAAACCAGACAATGCTAAAGAAATTTTTGGCAAACCCGATGTAGATGGCGGACTAATTGGTGGTGCGGCTCTGAAAGCAGATGATTTTGTTGGAATTGTAAATGGAATAAGATAATTAAATAAAAAAGTAAAAAAAATGAGGTTTTATGAACCTCATTTTTTTTACTTTTAAATTGCTTTAAGCCTTTTGAACTTTTAGTTTGGATTTATTTTTTTGTAAATTTTTTTTAGCTTTTTCTAATTCCTCTTTGGCTTTGATCATTTCTTCTTTTGCCTTGATCATATCTTCTTTGGTTTTATCAAAATCTGATTTGTAATCTTCACTTGGTGCATCGCTTGGGTTGATTTTCTCTAGTTGATTTTGCATTTTTTCCATTTGTTTTTTGAAATCATCCAAACCTTCTTTGTTTCTAAAATCAAATTGTTTGTTATTTAAATCATCGTTATCAAAACTAAAACTTTCAATTTTATTTTCATTTTTAATTTTGTCAATTTCATCCTGAGAATAATCATCACCGCCCTCAGTAACTTTTCCGTCTTCAATTACCAGAGGTTTTCTTCCATCTTTTTGAATCATAATCTTTGATTTTGACTGCCCAAAACTTTCACCATCATTAGGAAAACTAAAACTAAATGATTGCGAGTTTTTATCGCCATTACCAAATTGAAATTGCTTCATTAAGTTTTGCGGATTGATAAAACCATTGCTATTCATGAAGTCATTACTAGCTATTCTATTGTCGCTATCATTGGGTTCACCAAATCCTACTTCATCTCCATTTTTATAAAATTTAATTACTCCAATCGGCTTTTGATTGTTATATTCTAAATTACCTTTATTTCCTTTTCTATCCGAATAATCAACTTTGATGCTCGTTATTTCATCATTAGCATTTCTTTTTACATTGGAATATTTTATGGTTATTCCTTTTTCCGACAATGCCTTGATGTCCTCCTTCATTTCGGTTTCAGGAGTTTTTTTGTTCCAAGTCATTACAATGTCATCTTTGTGATTATCTTTATCTGTTAAAGAAAATTTATTGCTCTGCGCAAATAAATTGCATGGAACCAAGATACTAAACGCTAGGACAAATGAATAATTCCAAAAGTTTTTATTTCTTAACATAATTATTAGTTTTAAAATTCAACACAAATTTAGAAAGAGAAATTTTATCCTAAAATGGTTTTACATTTTTTTAACGATTTAATTAGTATCTACTTAAGATGCAGTATAAGGTATTTAAATACATGTGAAATTAAACTAATACCGTTATATTTGTAAGCTAATTCTTATTCGAAATAACATTATAAACTACCATGATTACGATTACAAAAGATTATATTCTCGACATTCTTAAACCTATAGCCGCAACAACTCATAAAGGATTGCAAGGACACGCGTTGATCATTGGTGGTAGTTATGGTAAAATAGGCTCGGTTGCTTTATCTAGCAAAGCGGCTTTAAAAACGGGATGTGGTTTAGTAACTGCTTTTATCCCTAAATGTGGTTATGATATCCTACAAATTACGGTACCCGAAGTTATGGTAATTACCGATGAAAATGAAAAAATAATTACTTCAATTCAATATAATTTTGAACCCAACGCCATTGGAATTGGTTGTGGAATGGGACAAGATTTGCAGACCGAAAAAGGATTATATAATTTTATATTAGAAAATAAAAGTCATCTAATAATTGATGCTGATGGATTGAATATTTTATCTAAAAATAAAAATTGGTTTTCACTATTACCTAAAAAAACGATTTTAACGCCACACAGAAAAGAGCTCGAACGATTAATTGGAACATCGAATTCCGAAGTGGAAATGATTGAAAAAGTAATACAACTTTCTGTAGATAATGAGCTAATTATAGTTGTGAAAGGAGCGCCAACACTTATTGTTGATGGCGAAACAGTTTTAAAGAATTCAACAGGAAATGCCGCTTTGGCCACAGCTGGAAGTGGCGATATATTGACTGGAATTATCACGAGTTTAGTAGCACAACATTATGAACCAATAGAAGCGGCAATTTTAGGGGTTTACCTTCATGGTTTGACTGCTGATATCGCGCTGCCAGAGACAGGAACACAATCGTTTATTGCAAGCACCATCATTGATTATATTGGGAAATCTTTTTTGAGTATTTAATCCTAATATAATAGAAATTTTTTAACCAAGTCTATTTTTACTATCGTTTTTTAATTTTTTTATCGTAAACAATTCATTATGAACTTCTACTTTCGGATACATTCGTAAAGAGTAGTTTTTACTAAATTTCTTTTTATATTCTATGTTTCTAATACGATCTTTTTCATTAATGACCATAGTATTAAAAAGAATAAATCCATCGGTGTTTAAAAGAAAATTAATTCTATTGACAAAGAAATCTTCAAACAAAAAATTGGGCATTGTAGTATCTTGAAAAATATCGATAACAATTAAATCATATTTGCTTTTGGTTTTTAAAACAAATTCAAAAGCATCGTCAATAATCAAATCGAAGTTTTTTATTTCACTCAATTTGAAGTATTTATTACCAATTTCTACTACTTCTTTGTCAATTTCTACTCCTGTAATTTGTCCTTTGCACTTAATTTCATCTACTAATGTTTTAATTACACTTCCACCAGCAACGCCAAGAACTAAAATGTTTTCAAATTTTTTAATGCGCTCAAAACCGATATATTTTAATCCTTTTCTTAAAATTCTTTGCAAACTTCCGTACGAATAATTCGTGTTTTTGGAATCTAAAACCAATTCTCCGTTATTCCAAGTAACTTCTAGTGTGTTACTTACAGAAGAATTTTTCTTCATGACATTGATTGGAATAAAATAACTCAAGAATTTGGCTAACATGGATTAATTTTTCTCAAAAATAAAAGAATAATATTAATTTTACACAAATATTTGAAATGAAAAAGCGACTTTATGCATTTATTTTCTACAAAATTCTGGGTTGGAAATTAATCGGAGATTTGGAGCCAACAATTAAGAAATGCGTTATTATTGTAATTCCCCACACCAGCAATTTGGATTTTTTTATAGCCTTGTTAGTACGAGGAATTATGGGTATAGAAATTAACTTTGTAGGGAAGAAAGAGCTATTTGTTTTTCCAATTGGATATTATTTTCGAGCTGTTGGTGGCGCTCCCTTAGATCGCAGTGGTGGCAAAAACAATGTCGATGCAACCGCCGAAGTTTTTGCAAAACATGATACATTCCGATTATCTTTATCGCCCGAAGGAACCCGAAAAAAAGTAACACAATTGCGAACAGGATTCTATTATATTGCTCTTAAAGCCGGTGTTCCCATTATTCCTGTGGCATTTGATTTTGGAAAAAAAGAAGTTAAAATAGCTAAACCCCTGATTCCTTCTGGAAATTACGATGAGGATATGGAGTTGATTCTTCCCTTCTATAAAAATGTACAAGGTAAAATTTCATCACGTGGATTTCAAGTTTAAAATAACAAAAATGGATTACATAGATTTACATAAACAACATAAAGCGAATTCCCTCTTTGGCAGATACATTACACTGAAACATATTGCGCCAATTATGGATAAACTTTCAACAGAAATTATAGGACAATCTGTTTTGGGCAAACCAATTCATAAATATGTAATTGGAACCGGAAAGATTAGAGTTTTCATGTGGTCGCAGATGCATGGAAACGAAAGTACAACGACCAAAGCATTATTTGATTTTTTTAATGTAATTCATTCTGACGAACCAATAGGAATTCGGTTACTGGAAGAGTTTACTTTTTGTTTTCTCCCAATGGTTAATCCTGATGGCGCCGAATTATACCTACGTGAAAATGCCAATGGTGTCGATTTGAATCGTGATTCGATCGATTTATCACAACCTGAGAGTCAGTTATTGCGAAAAGTATTCGATGAATTTCAACCAGATCTTTGCTATAATCTTCACGATCAACGAACTATTTTTGGCGCTGGTGACACAGCAAATGTTGCCACTGTTTCATTTTTAGCTCCTTCATTTAATGAAAATCGAGATATCAATGAAGTACGTTCGATAGCTATGAACGTTATTGTGGCTATGAATGAGGAATTGCAAAAGCATATTCCAAATCAAGTCGGTCGATTTGACGATGGATATAATCTTAATTGTGTTGGGGATATGTTCACTTCTTTAGATGTACCTACAATTCTATTTGAAGCAGGTCATTTTAAAGATGATTATTATAGAGAATATACTCGAAAAATGATTTTTATTGCATTAATTTCAGGATTAAGGCATATTTACGAAAACGATATAGTTAGCAACAAAAACGCCTATTATTTACAAATTCCGCAAAATAAAGTCGTTTTTTATGATTTTATTTATAAAAATGTTAAAATAAATTATGATGGTAAAGAAAAAATAACGAATTTTGCAGCTCAATATAGAGAAGAGCTTGTTGATGAAACAGTCCAATTTAATGCATATATTAGTGAAATTGGGGAGTTGAAAGGGAAAATAGGTCATTATCAATTTAATGCACATAAAATGTTGTATCATGATGACGAAGCTGGATTTCCGAAAATAAATCAAAAAGCAAATTTTTCTTTAGGAAAAGATATTAAATTTGTTAATGGAGTTAAAAAGTAATATTTATTTAGCAATTTATACTCAAATTTAATATTTTTGGTTTAATTTGTAAAAAACAAACACAACAATATACTAAAATTTGTACTTATGAGTAAATTTCGTTTAGATGAAGTAGATCACCTAATTCTTGATATGTTAATAGAAAACACAAGAATACCATTTACAGACATAGCAAAAAAGTTATTAATATCTGCTGGGACGGTTCACGTAAGAGTAAAGAAAATGGAAGATGCTGGAATCATAACTGGTTCTACTTTGAATTTAGATTATGAAAAATTAGGGTATTCTTTTATTGCTTACGTGGGAGTGTTTCTTAATAACACTTCTCAAACTAAATTTGTTTTGGAACGTATCAATGAAATTCCATTCGTAACAGTGGCACATGTAACAACAGGAAAATTTAATATTTTCTGTAAAATCCGTGCTAAAGATACAAAACACGCTAAGGATGTGATTTTCATGGTAGATGATATTGAAGGGGTATATAGAACCGAAACCATGATTTCCCTTGAAGAAAGTATCAACGACAAAAAACGTTTGATGCATACCATCTTTAAAGATATTTAATTTTCTAATAAAAATGTACTATAAATTGAACCTCAAGTATTTTGCTTGAGGTTTTTTTGTATATTTAAATTCAATTTATCATCATGTATACACTTCCCAAAATAGAACGTTTTAATCAAAATGTTTTGTCTAAATATCATATTTATAATAGTGTTTTTATCACGTTACCATTTGATGCGATTGATAATACCGGAGTTTTGTTACCTCTTTTTTCAGAAGTATGTGATAGCGGTTTAAAAAACAATCTAACTCCAGTTGAGATTGTAAACGCGTTTTCACAAAAATATTTAGATAACGTTTCTGAATCTGAAAAAATTAGCTTGCTCTTTCGATTTATACAATATGTAGAACGTCAGATTGTGCTTTTTGATGCCATTGAAGATGCGGCTTTTCCGGTGGTGAATAATATGGAAGGAAAAGGGTCGCTGCGAGAAGTCGAAGAACTCGCCGACACCAAAGAACTAAAAGAAGAACTCCTTTCGTTTCTAGAAGATTTTAACGTTAGAACGGTATTAACAGCTCATCCAACGCAGTTCTATCCCGGTTCAGTGCTTGGTATTATTACCGATTTGACCAAGGCCATACGAGCAAATGATTTGAGTATCATTAAAGAATTATTGGCTCAATTAGGAAAAACACCATTTATCAAAAAAGAAAAACCAACACCTTTTGACGAAGCTGTGAGCTTGCTATGGTACCTAGAAAACGTATTTTATCAAACATCGGGAGAAATGATTCAATACATTCAAAAGAATATTTTTAAAGACAAACCTATTTCAAATTCCATTATCAATCTTGGTTTTTGGCCTGGTGGTGATCGAGATGGAAATCCGTTTGTGACTTCCGAAATCACTTTGAAAGTTGCCAATAGACTTCGAACATCAATTTTGAAATGTTATTATAGTGATATTCGAAAACTGAAAAGAAAACTGACTTTTTCTGGAATTGACATCATTATTTCTGAAATTGAAAACAAATTATATCGTTCTGTATTTTATTCTAATGGAGAGATTTATATTACGTTACCCGAATTAAAAAATAAGCTAAATCAAATCAAAATAATGTGTTCCGAAAATCATCAATCTTTATATCTAGATGCGATTACGGATTTAATCAATAAAGTCAATTTATTCGGATTTCATTTTGCTTCTTTAGATATTCGACAGAATAGTAAAGTTCACAATCACGTGATTAAGACACTCTTTGATTCTTTTGGAAGTGCTCAAGAGGACTATAAAAATTATTTTGAGCATTCCGATTCGAGACGTTTCGAATTATTATCTAACTTATCACAAACAATTTCTTCCGATTTAATAACAGACGAAATCACCAAGCAAACAATAGATTCCATTAATGCCATCAGGAACATTCAAGAACATAATGGCGAATTAGGTGCTAATCGCTACATTATTTCCAACAATGAAAGTGCTTTGAACGTGATGGAAACTTTTGCATTGTTCAAATTGTGTAGTTGGAATTCTCCAACAGTTGATATTGTCCCTTTGTTTGAATCTATTGAAGATTTGCATCGTGCTGATACCATTATGGAGCAATTGTATACTAATAAAGAATATGCCAATCATCTAAAAAACAGAGGCAACAAACAAACGATAATGCTTGGTTTTTCTGACGGGACTAAAGATGGAGGTTATTTAATGGCAAATTGGGGAATTTTTAAAGCTAAAGAAACCATTTCAGCAATTTCTAGAAAATATGGCATTAAAGTAATTTTCTTTGATGGTCGTGGCGGACCTCCGGCTCGCGGTGGCGGAAAAACGCATAAATTTTATGCTTCTTTAGGATCAACTATTGAAAATCAAGAAATTCAATTAACAATTCAGGGGCAAACCATTAGTTCTAATTTTGGAACCTCAGAATCATGCCGTTACAATATTGAAAATCTACTGAGTGCAGGAGTTTCCAATCAAATTTTTAATAAAGAAGAAACTAATTTGTCAGATAGTGATAAATTACTAATTGACGAATTGGCTCAAATTGGCTTTGACAAGTATTTAAGTTTTAAAAATCATCCTAAATTCATTCCTTATTTGGAACAAATGAGCACTTTGAATTATTATTCCAAAACTAATATTGGCAGCCGTCCCTCTAAAAGAAATGCAGGAAATGAATTGAACTTTGAAGATTTGCGCGCTATTCCATTTGTGGGTTCTTGGAGTCAAATGAAACAAAATGTTCCCGGATTTTTTGGCGTTGGAACTGCGTTACATTATTTTGAAACATCAGGACGATGGGATCAAATTCAATCCTTATTTGAATCTTCGCTATTTTTTAGAACATTATTGGAAAACAGTATGATGTCGTTGGCAAAATCATTTTTTCCGTTGACGCAATACATGAAAAATGACGAATCATTTGGAATATTTTGGCAACTTATTTATGACGAATTTGTATTAACCAAAAGTTTGTTGTTAAAAATTGCTGGTTATACCGAACTTATGGAAAACTATCCCGATGGTAAAGCATCTATCAAAATGCGCGAAGATATTGTGTTGCCTTTATTGACCATACAGCAGTATGCGTTAATGAAAATTAACGAAATCAAAAAGAGCAGTGGTGATGATACTTTATTGGCGGTGTATGAAAAATTAGTAACACGTTCTTTGTTTGGAAATACGAATGCGAGTAGGAACTCGGCGTAAGAAGTATTTCAAATTATCCACAACATCATGAAATCGACAAAAGAATTTTTGGCTTTCATTTTATTGATAAAATAAATGTAATAAATTTGTAAATGTGTTATATTATGAAGGCTAAAATTATAATAATTCTAATGATTGTATTTTTTTCATGTAAAAAGACAGAGGAAACTAAAAAACCTTCCACACCAATAAAAAAAATAAAATCTATTACATCCTATACCTATCATAGTCGTTATGTTTCGATTGATTCTAATAAATTATCTGAAAAAAGAGTAGAATTATTTGATACCAATGGAGTTTGTATAGATAGAAAAAAATACTATCGATATCACATCACACCTTATTTTATGGAATATGGTCCAAGAATAATTAAAATACTAAAAGATACCAACAAAGTAGCATACCATTTTTGGAAAGAGTTTAAAAAAGACACAATTATAGAATATGAAGAATCAATAGATTTTGAGTATATGAGTTTTTTAAATACGGATCGTTTGAGATTAGACCAAAAAAGAGTTTATGTTAAAGGAAAATTAGTGGAAAACTCTCTGTACAATAATGATAATAAATATACCTATATAAATAAAAAACCAGTGGTTATACCTAGCCCTTTAAGCAAATTTTATCAATACGATACCAATGGAAAATTGATTAAAACAAAGACTTTGTATAAAAACAAATGGTCAACAACAGAAACTATATACAAAGGAACTACACTTGTAAAAATAGTGGAACGTGATGATGCCACAAAAGCAGTACTATATACGGAGGATTACACTTATGATAAAAAAAACAAAAAAATTAGCCAGGTAGAAACAAGTTTTACTAAAAATAAAAAAATAGTTTATAATCGTTACTATAGCTATAATTCTAGAGATAGTATTACTCTATCCCGATTTTTGATGAATAATAAATTATTCCTAAAACAAGAATATGTCTATAATAAAGATGGGAAGCTTCAACTTGAAAAAGACTATGATGAATTTACAAAAAATGATACTACCCATCTTTCTGTTCAAACGGAGTATTATTATAACGAACATTATAAACTAGCTCATAAAGCTATATATTATTCTAATAATGAAACTCCAACTTTTTTGCATTATTATCATTATGATAAATTCCATAATTTGTCGGAAGTGGTTCTATTAGGCGATACTAAAAATACGGAGGACATGAGTACTGATGGAAAGTTTCACTTTGATAGAACCACTATTCGGTATTATTATAAATACTATGATACTCCCAAAGTAAAGAAAACAAATACTAATAGTTAGTGTATTTCTATTTGTAAAATAAAAAGCCATCAAGACCAAATGAATATTGTAAAAACCATACTAACAACTTTTCTTTTACTTCTCGGTTTATCATATGGCTACGCACAAGAAAGCAATAATGAGTTTGAACCTTTGACAAAGGTAGATACCATTACTTCAAAAAAAGTAATAAATGCTATTCCACTAAAAGATGTAATAAAAAATTCGGCTTTCTTTTTTACACAACAATATGGCAACAAGAAAGGATTGTTTTTGATAGAGAAAAAAGGAGCAATTTGGATAGTATATGATTACGACAAATATTTTATTTCGAACTATGATATATCAAAGCACACCTACTATTCCAAGCGATATGTTTCTATAAATGTTAGTGCCATGCGTTCAGGTAATGGCGAAAACTATTATGGCTGGTTTGTTTTATTTGATTTAGAACAAAAAACCTATCTGGTAATTCAAACATGGTCGCATAACTCGGACAATGATATAAACCAAGAAAAGTATATTAATACCAGAGAATGTTCCTCTAAAGTTACTTTTAAAAACGGAAGTCTAAAAATAGTAAGGGAGTGCAGCCCAAATGAAGAAGAAAATTATTGCTCCAATTGTATAGAAACGGGTACCTTCAAAATTGAAAACAATAAATTGATCAAACAATGAAGAACAAACTATTTATACTACTATTATTGATTTCTACATGCATATATGCGCAGCCAGGCTATTATGGTTCTTTTGAGTTTAAGGTATATAAAGAAAAGAAATTAGTAGATTTATCTACCGAACCTTGGAAAGTCATCACAAATAAAACTCCAAATTTCAATCCCAACCAAAGTTACAATTACCCTGATTATTACAAAATAAATGTAAGAGGAGGAGATGGAAAAGAAAACTTGTTTGTAGATATTGTATGCAATAAAGATACTATGCGAATCTATACTCCTTCGATAGGTTTTAGAACCGTAACTCTGGATAGTATTTTATTTAAAAAAGGAGTTTTTAAAATCCCAACATATATCTATGATTTACAAGAATTGATTAAAAAAACACCCAATAATTATGAATACATTCCAAACTTAAAAGGCAACTGGGATTTGTTTTCTACCAAAAAAGAAGTGTATAAATGCTACATTGAGAAGGTAGAAGATTTGGATATTACAAGTACGCCTTTAATTGCTGCTAATGTTAGCAATACTATGCAATGGGAATCCAATACTTTTTTATTTAAAAAGAACTATATTATAAAAAATCGTGCTGGTTGGGACAACAACAACCATTATGTCAATAATAAATACTTTATTTATGAAATAAAAAATATAGACGAAACTACATTTTGGGGAGGTAAAAATTTAGTTTATGATATCGTATCGCTTTATGCAAAAGAAAAAATTCTATATGCCTTAATCAAAAAAAGCTATCCTGATATATACAGAGGGGAAACCTATGGCATTTATAAATTATATTTTGTAGAAGAAGAAAAATTAAATGACAAATTAGTTTCTACCCTAAAAAAGAAACAAATAGAAGAAGATTACCAAGCTGCAATGAAATTGCAAGGATATGGAGGAGCTCTTAGAGAAAAAATAAAAAGTGATTACAACAAAATACCAAAATAAAAGGATGCCAGTAGTTTATAAACTTTATTTAGTTCTCTTTTTTGTCCTATGTAGTTTTTATTCCCTAGCACAAAAAGCAAAGGGATTGACAAAAGCCGACTCGCTTTTACTAGCTAAATATCGAAATGAAGTAATAAAAAAACAAGCATCACCAGAGGATTCTCTTTCAACGGTAGAAGATATAGTAGCCAGTTGGGGAAATAGCAGACTTGATAATGGGGAGATTAAATACGCTCCTGATAATTCCTTTAAAATAATTACGTTTATATTGGAGAATTGCGGTGCTTATTGCAATTCCGAATGGTACTCATGGATGCAATATAATTTGAATGGAAAAACACAAATCAAAAGTGTAGATTTTAGTTCTATTGATACCATATATCAATTGCCCGAAAAGAAGTATTTAATTATTGATAGCTATGGTGGCAGACCTGCAAGTGTCCTTACAGTAAATTGCATGAATGCAAATCTTATTTCTTTTGAGGGAGACTCTTTAGTGAGACATCCAATAATTTATAAGAATAAAAAAAGTTTTGGTTTTTGTCAAGAAAACGGAGCCGATATGGATAAAGAACCGTATATAAAATATGATACTGTTTCAAAAAAGTTACTTTATCACTACGCAAATAATTATGCCTACAGCAAAGGAATTGATATAGATACAATCAGGCAAGGACAATTTATATATAGTAGAGGACATTTTATATTGGAAAAAGAAACAATAAAAGTCCAAGACCAGAGCAAATTACCAACAACAATAAATGAATGGACAGAAAACTATAAAATAAATAGATCCGACACTACCAATATTCATATTGATAGAATAAACGAACATCAACTAGTATATGATTGTGTTGGTTGTAATTCAATGTACTCAGAAGCTATAAAAGTATTTAGCTTAACAAATGGAATAAAAAAACAATTACTATCCTTACCTACTAACGGAGCTAATCTTCAGAAGATTTTGTTGATGAAAATAAAGGAAAATAATTTTATTTATATAGTTACCAATGAAACTTCGGGCAATTCAGATGGGTATTTATATTATCTGGATACTACAACCATGACCGCTCATAAAGTAGAAGTAGAAAAATCAGATACTAAATTACCAAAGGGTTATCAAGCTTGGGGAAGTTATTCCTATTTAGATATAAATGACGATGCTACTAGAATAACTACTAGTTCTCAATTCATCGATACTACCTCTGAAAACCGAAAAGGGCGTATTATAACCTATTATCAATTAGATACATTAAAAAAGAATCAATTTGTACTAAAGAAAACAAAGAGGGAAGAACAATTTGATGAGTAACAATAGATAACAGATAAACTTATATAAATGAAAAAAATACCATGAAAAAAATAGTAATTATTTGTTAGTCACTTTTCCTTTTTGTTACTTGTAATACTAAAAATAAATCAGTTAACACTATTGAATATAAAGAGAATAGTGATTTGGCTTATTTAAAAAACATTAGAATTTTTAATTTTAATAATAAATTTTTATCGCATCCTATTTTTAATAATTCTCCTAATAAAAAAGGAATTCTTAAGGATACTTTTACAATAAATAAACCTGGTTTATATATTTTAGATTTGTTAACTATACAAACAACAATATATCTTGAAAAAGGAGATTTGCTCATAATTGATTATTCGTCAACTTTATCAAATCCAAATATTTCCTTTGATGATGATAATAAAGATGCTAATCAATTTATGTTTGAAAGCATGAAAATATCTAACAAAGTATTTTATGAATTAATTGAAAATCATCTTGAAAATATTGATGAACAATATATTATAAAAAATATTACAAAAGTCAAGAACGCAAATGGTAAAAAAATTAAAGAATATAAAACCAAAATAAAAGATTCTATACTTCAATTTGAACTAAAACAAAATTACATTGACATTGCAAATTTTTGTTTTTTTTTTATAAGTATAAAATTAATAAATTTTCAAAACAGTATCTAAAAACTATAATAATAGATAAGCTTTTAAGTAAATTCAATGGTAATGATTTAGAATTATTCAATACAAGTTCAATTTATAGATCTTTATTGTATGAATTCTATAAATCAAATTTTAATATCCTCTCAAAAACTAAAGACATAAATGGGTTTTCATTTTTTCTTCAAAAAAATAAAATTCATAAAGAAATTCAAGACTACTTGTTAAGTATTTATGCAACAAATTATTTTATAACGGATTATTCCAATCCTGAAAAAAGCAAAGAAGCATGTGAATATTTACTAAAAATCTTATCCGATCAAGAATGTAAAAATTATATTTACAAAGCATATTTAAAAAATTTCAATAAAAAATAGATAATCAATTGCTAACAATTAAGTATTATAACAATTAAAATCTTTCCGTGCTTATGGTTTGAGAATGAGGCTAAACCTGCTGCTTTTAATTACTGTTCTTTTTTTAAAAATTCCAAAATAGTATCAGAAAATGGTATGATAGTGATTTTTGAGTTTAATGACACCCAATTTATAGCACAAAATGCTAGCTGGCTTCAAGATAAATTTGGAGCTTCTTGACAAATTGTTTCGAGAATTTTAGGAAAATTTATGAACGATCCTAAAAAAAGCTAAGAAAATCATGAATGCTTTTATGCAAATGACTAAATTTGACATTAAAAATTATTTACTTTAAAATAAAATTAAAAAATTATAATTTATATTTTTGAGGAGTAATGAAATATTATACAAACTTCAAATGAAAGTAATTGCTGTAATTCCCGCTCGATATGCTTCTACACGTTTTCCTGCAAAACTCCTGCAAGATCTCGGAGGAAAAACTGTAATTCTTAGAACATATGAAGCGGCAAAAGATTCACATTTATTCGATGATGTTTTTGTCGTTACCGATTCTCCTTTGATTTTTGATGAAATTGTAAATCATGGTGGAAAGGCAATTATGTCCAGTAAAGAACATGAAAGTGGTAGTGATCGAATTGCAGAAGCAGTAGCTAATCTAGACGTTGATATAGTAGTAAATGTGCAAGGAGACGAGCCATTCATTAACAAAGAACCTTTGGAGAAAGTGATTGAAGTGTTTAAGAATGACACAGAAAAGAAAGTAGATTTAGCTTCCTTAATGAGAGAAATCACTAATTTGGAGGATATCAACAATCCGAATAATGTTAAAGTCGTGGTAGATCAAAGTGGATTTGCATTGTATTTTTCTCGTTCGGTGATTCCGTATCCAAGAGAACAAAATGTAGGGGTTAGATATTTTCAACATATTGGAATTTATGCCTTTCGTAAACAGGCATTGTTAGATTTCTATTCTTTGCCCATGAAATCATTAGAAGCTTCCGAAAAACTAGAGCAACTTCGTTATTTAGAATTTGGTAAACGAATTAAAATGATAGAAACTAAGCATGTTGGAATTGGAATTGACACTTTTGAAGATTTAGAGCTAGCACGAAAGATGCTCGATTTAAAATAAAAAACTGCCAAATAAACTTTTGACAGTCTTTTTTAACTAAACAAAATATGAAATTGCACAATATTATAACGTCGTACTATTTGTTTTATTGTGCTGATTTTAAATAATTTAATCACTCTTCTTTATCATCTACTGATTTAAATGGATAGTTGCCAAAAATTGGGGCGAGTTTTTTTGTTTGATAAGTCTTGTGCGTATATTTATTAGAAATAACAAACATACTTACTTTTTCTTTTCGCATGTTTATAAAGCAAGAAGTATTTCCATGCCACCATCCATTGTGATAGTAAAAAGGTTCTCCCTTATCAAATTCCAGCATACGAATTCCCAAACCATAGTTCTTTTCGCCTCTTTTTTCATGGCTGTATCCTTGGTAAACTTTTTTCAATAATTCGGCATTTAAAAATGAAGGAGCATATCGAGCTTTATCAAACTTTAATAAATCTCGCGGTGTAGAGTAGATGTTTTTGTCGCCATAAATTCCGTCCAAATATTCCACAGCCAAATCCATGTTACCTTTATAAGACAAAGAAACTTTTCCTCGATGTTTTGGGGTTTCATATACAAATGTATTGGTCATTCCGAGTGGCTTAAAAATCATTTCCTGCATTGCATCAGGATATTTCATTTTGGTTACTTTCTCAATAACAAGTGCTAAAATAGCATAATTGGTATTGCAATAGCTAAAACGAGTATTAGTTTTAGACTCCAATGGAATTTTGTTCTTTTTCATTATTGTTACAATATCCTGATTACTCAATTCTTTTCTAATGTCCCAAACACCAGTTTTATAAGTAAAATATGCATAATTTTTCATTCCGCTTCTGTGATTCAGTAGGGTTTGAATAGTAACATCAGGATAAGGAAAATTGGGTAAAAATTCGGTTACTTTTTGTTCCAATTTTATTTTTTTGGCATCAATTAATATCAGAACAGCTGTTGCGGTCAATACTTTACTTACAGAAGCGATATGTAGGGGAGTTTCTTTGGTGATACTTTCTTTTTTAGACCTATTGGCAAATCCTTTATAATTTTCATAAATAATCTGCCCGTTTTGCGCAACCAAAAAACTTACATTGTCATTGTCTGTCCAAACTTTATCAAAGTAATGAACTACTTTTTGTTGTTTTTCTTTGATATAAGATGGACTCAATTTTGGCATCTCTTCTTTGAGAGGCACAAGAATTGGCAGTCCGTCTTTATTTGTTTTTACAATAGGAGTCGTCTCTTTTTTTTCTTTTGTACATGCTAATAAAAAAATGGCACAAAATATAATAATGAGATTATATAGGGATGAATGTTGTTTCATTTTTATGGATTTGGTTAGCAAATATAACTAATACGATTACCTAAATTAATGGTTTATCAGAAAGGTATTAACACGTTTTTCACAATTTACAAAACATAAAAGTCAATTTATTGTTTTTCAATGAATAGTCTTGTACCCTTAGATTTTTATTTTATAAAAAGTTTTGAAAACGTTTTCGTTAATGGTATTTTTGCCACTCAATCAAAATAGGCTAACCATGAAATTTGGAATTATAAAAGAACGAAAAAATCCACCTGATAGAAGAGTTGTATTTACTCCAGAGGAATTGGTTCGTTTAAAAACAGAACATCCTGAAGCTATTGTAAAAGTAGAAACTTCCGATATTAGAGTTTTTACAGACCAACAATATGGTGATTTAGGTATTGAAGTGGCTGCTGATATTTCGGATTGCGATGTTTTTTTTGGAGTAAAAGAAGTTCCTGTAGATGCTTTAATTCCAAATAAAAAATATTTTTTCTTTTCTCATACGATTAAATTTCAACCATATAACAGAAAATTATTACAAGCTATTTTAGAAAAAAATATCGAATTATATGATCATGAAACTATAGTAGACGCAAATCATAAACGCCTAATTGGTTTTGGGAGATACGCGGGAATAGTTGGAGCGTATAATGGATTTAGAGCATTTGGAATAAAATATGATTTATTTAATTTACCTAAAGCGGAAACATTAACCAATAAAGAAGATTTAATTGTTCGATTAAAAAGACAAACCTTACCCAATGTTAAAATTGTGGTAACTGGCTTTGGAAAAGTTGGTATGGGAATTAAGGAGATTCTCGATGGTATGAAAATAAAACAGGTTGCAGCGGAGGATTTTTTAACCAAAAACTATTCTTCTCCTGTTTACACTCAAATTGATGTTCTGGAATATAACAAGCGAATGGACGGAACGGTAATCGATAAATTAGATTTTTATAAAAATCCGCAACAGTATACTTCAAATTTTAGAAGATTTTCTGAAGTAGCGGATATTTATATGGCAGGACATTTTCATGGAAATGGCGCGCCAGATATTTTAACTCGTGAAATGTTGCAGTCGCCAAAAAATAAAATTCAAGTGGTTGCAGATATTTCTTGTGATGTAGACGGACCAATTGCTTGCACAATTAAAGCTTCAACGATTGCGGATCCATTTTTTGGATATTTGCCAAGTCAAGGCACTGAAGTTCCATATACTCATCCCGGTTCGATAATGGTTATGTCGGTCGATAATTTACCTTGCGAATTACCCAAAGATGCTAGTGAAGGTTTTGGAGAAATGTTTATGGAACATGTAATTCCGGCCTTTTTTAATGGTGATAAGGATGGAATTCTACAAAGAGCAAAGATGACTGAAAATGGAAAATTAACCAGTCGATTCCAATATTTGCAAGAATATGTTGATGGTCAATTAGTTTAAAGAATAAGCATTTTTTGTGTTCGATCTAATTTGCTAGATATTATTTTGATGTTATACCAACAATCAGCTGTTAATTTCTAATGGATAACTAATTATTTTTAACATTTTATATTGATTGGTTTGCAATAAATTTGTTCAGAATTTTAACAAAATTATGAATAAAGAAATACATCCTCCGGTAGCAAAAATTATTCCGTTTGAAATTGAAAAGCATGGTCATCTGCGCATCGACAATTATTATTGGTTAAACGATCGTGAAAATCCCGAAGTTATTGATTATCTTAATCAAGAGAATGAGTACTACGAAAAATCAACCCAGCATACCAAACCATTTCAACAAGTTTTATTTGATGAAATGAAAGCGAGAATTAAGGAAGATGATGAGTCTGTTCCTTATTTTTATAATGGTTATTTCTACATCACAAAATTTGAAACTGGTAAAGATTATCCCATTTATTCTCGTAAAAAAGGTAGTTTAAATGCTGCCGAAGAAATTCTTTTTGATTGCAATGAAATGGCTAAAGGGTTCAGCTATTTTAATCTAAATGGAATTAGCATCAGCGAAGATAATAAGTGGGTTTCATTTGGTATAGACACGGTTTCACGGCGACAATATACCATTCAAATAAAGAATTTGGAAACCAATGAAATGCTACCTTTTAAAATTGAAAATACTACAGGAGGTGCTACATGGGCAAATGATAATTCGACAATTTTTTATTCTAGAAAAGATGAAGTTACGCTGCGTCCCGATAAAATTTTCAAACACAAATTAGGTTCAAACCCAACTAATGATGAATTAGTTTATTTTGAAAAAGATGACACTTTCAATGTTTCGATTTATAAATCAAAATCAAAAAAATACCTCATTATTTCGTCAGAAAGTACCTTAACCTCCGAATATCAAATTCTTTTAGCGGCGACTCCTGATGATAAATTTAAGGTCTTTCAGAAGCGAACTCGAGAATTAGAATACTCCATTTCTCATTATGAGGATAATTTCTATATCGTAACAAACAAAGATAACGCAACCAATTTCAAATTGATGAAAACTCCCGAAGGTACAACATCTAAAGAGTATTGGGTTGATGTAATTCCGCATCGTGACGATGTTTTACTGGAAGGCATTGATATTTTTAAAGATTATTTGGTAATTTCCGAACGTTCGGATGGGTTGAATAAAATCAAAATCATGCCATGGAATGGGAGTGAGGCTTATTATTTACCATTTGACATTGAAACGTACACTGCGGAAACCACAACAAATATTGACTTTGATACTGAAATTTTAAGGTATGTATATCAATCTATGGCTACACCAAGTTCAGTGATAGATTTTAATATGCGTACTAAAGAAAAAACAGTTCTAAAAGAGCAGCAAGTGTTAGGAGGGACATTTGATAAAAATAATTATATTGAGGAACGAATCTGGGCAACAGCATCCGATGGAGTTAAAATCCCTATTTCGATGATTTACAAAAAAGGAATTAAACCAAATGGAAAAAATCCATTCTTACTGTATGCTTATGGTTCTTATGGAATGAATATCGATCCTTACTTTTCTTCAACGCGATTATCGTTGTTAGATAGAGGTTTTATTTATGCGATTGCTCATATTCGGGGAGGTGAAGATTTAGGAAGAAAATGGTATGAAGATGGAAAATTATTGAAGAAAAAAAATACGTTCACCGATTTTGTTGATTGTTCAAAGTTTGTAATCGATCAAAAATACACATCGCCAAATCATTTGTATGCCGAAGGAGGTTCAGCAGGAGGTTTATTGATGGGAGCAATTGTTAACATGGCTCCAGAAATTTATAATGGTGTTATTGCTCAAGTTCCTTTTGTAGATGTCGTTACAACTATGTTGGACGAAACTATTCCTCTTACAACTGGTGAATATGACGAATGGGGAAATCCAAATACAAAGAAATATTACCAATATATGTTGTCCTATTCCCCTTATGATAATGTCGAAAAAAAGGATTATCCTAATATGTATATTTCAACGGGATTACATGATTCGCAAGTGCAATATTGGGAACCTGCAAAATGGGTAGCTAAATTGAGGGCATACAAAACCGATTCCAATCAATTGTATTTAGATACTAATATGGAAGCCGGTCATGGCGGCGCATCAGGAAGATTTGAAGCGCTTAAGGAAATTGCCAAAGAATTTAGCTTTCTATTAGATTTAGAAAATATTGAAAAATAGTTGAAAATAATTTATTAAATTTGCAAGGTTTTGTGGCAATCGTTTATCGAATGTTTGCTTCACTACTAATTTTTTATTTATGAAAGAAGAAATAAAAGCCTACAATAATGTTCTAGAGTTAATAGGAAATACCCCTCTTATTAAGTTGAATAAAATTACAGAAAACATAGAGGGAAACTTTTATGCTAAAGTAGAAGCATTCAATCCAGGGCATTCTTCAAAAGACAGAATTGCATTATATATTATCGAAGAAGCTGAAAAGAAAGGAATTTTGACTCCTGGTGATACCATTATTGAAACAACTTCTGGAAATACAGGTTTTAGTTTAGCGATGGTTAGCATCATTAAAGGGTATAACTGTATCTTGGCGGTAAGCTCCAAATCTTCTAAAGATAAAATTGATATGCTACGCAGTTTAGGAGCAAAAGTATATGTTTGTCCAGCTCATGTCTCTGCTGATGATGAGCGTTCTTATTATAGTGTCGCAAAACGCTTACATGAAGAAACAAAAGGGTCTGTTTATATAAATCAATACTTCAATCAATTGAATATTGATGCTCATTATTTAACTACAGGACCCGAAATTTGGGAACAAACTTCTGGAAAAATCACACATTTAGTGGCTTGTAGTGGTACAGGAGGTACCATTTCAGGTATTGCTAAATTCTTAAAAGAACAAAATCCTGATATTAGAATATTGGGGGTAGATGCTTTTGGTTCGGTATTAAAAAAATACCATGAAACCAAAGAGTTTGATACCAATGAAATTTATCCATATAGAATTGAAGGTCTTGGAAAAAATTTAATTCCAACAGCAACCGATTTTGAATCTATTGATAAATTCATGAAAGTAACTGATGAAGAGAGTGCTCATACCGCAAGAGAAATAGCCAAAACTGAAGGCTTATTTGTAGGATATACATCTGGAGCGGCCTTACAAGCCGTAAAGCAATTTGCAGAAGAAGGCGAGTTCACCAACGAAAGTAATGTGGTTATTGTTTTTCCAGATCACGGTTCTCGATATATGAGTAAAGTGTTTAGCGACGATTGGATGAATGAGCAAGGTTTTTTTGATAGTGTAAACGCTGAAGAAGCTCAAAAAATAGAATTCATAAAGTAAAATCGCTACCAAAAATTATTTTGTTTTGTCAAATCCACGTGTATTTTAGATTTTAACTTTTTTGATTTCTAAAAATGTTTCAACATTAAAAATGTAGTGCTACTGTTTTCCCCTAAAGAACTATATTCTTGTTTCTAAATCAATATTTTTGATTAATTTAGCCCTACAAAATAAGATTATGATTTCAGAGGCACAATTTCAAAACGAACTACAATTAATTATAAAAAATGCTGTCAGAGAAGATGTTGGTGATGGAGATCATTCATCATTAGCGTGTATTCCATCCGATGCTAAAGGAAAAGCCAAATTGTTAGTAAAAGGTCATGGAATTATTGCGGGAGTAGCATTTGCTAAAATGGTATTCCATTATGTAGACGCTAATCTAAAAATGGAGACTTTAATAGAAGATGGCTCTACTGTAAAAAAAGGCGATATTGTTTTTCATATTGAAGGAAGTTCACAATCTATTTTAAAAGCAGAACGATTGGTATTAAATTCTATGCAACGAATGAGTGCAATTGCTACTAAAACGAAGAAATACGTCGATTTATTAGCAGGAACTACAACTAAAGTACTCGATACAAGAAAAACAACTCCAGGGTTTCGTGCTTGCGAAAAATGGGCGGTTACAATAGGCGGCGGCGAAAATCATCGATTTGCTTTATACGATATGATAATGCTAAAAGACAATCATATTGATTTTGCAGGTGGAATAACCAAAGCCATCAAGCAAACTAAAGACTATCTACAAGCGAATCATAAAGATTTAAAAATCATAGTTGAAGCAAGAAATCTCGACGAGGTCAAAGAGATCTTAAAATCAGATGGGATTTATAGAATCCTTATTGATAATTTTAATTTTGAAGATACTAAAAAAGCTGTTTCTTTAATAGGGGCTAAATGTCTTACCGAATCTTCTGGTAATATCAATGAAGACACGATTCTGCACTATGCAGAATGTGGTGTGAATTATATCTCTTCGGGAGCCTTAACGCATTCGGTGTATAATATGGATTTAAGTTTAAAAGCCTTTTAATATGTCAATCGAAATTGAGGATCAATTAATAAAGATTCCTGTTGTAAAGCAACTTGTTGTCTTTGGAAAATCAATAAAACTCCCGTGGTTAAAAGGATTTTCTTTATATGATTTATTAGAATTATATATTATTGGAATTATTGAAGGAGCGATTTCTTACCGAGCTACTGCAATTGCTTTCAGTTTTTTTATGGCATTATTTCCTTTTGCATTATTTATTTTAAATCTCATTCCCTACATTCCCATCAAAGGATTTCAAGATGATTTTATGACATTTGTCCAACAAAGTGTTCCACCAACAACATTTGATGCGATTTCCAAAATCATTAATGATATTTTACACAATAGTCATTCTGGTCTGCTTTCTACCGGTATTTTAATGGCTATATTTTTAATGGCAAATGGCGTGAATGCTATCCTTGGAGGTTTTGAAAGCTCACATCATGTTACTTTAAAAAGAAAGTATTTTAAACAATATTTTATCGCATTAGGATTGTCAATTGTACTTTCGTTGCTATTAATTATTACCGTTGCTGCCATCGTAATTTTTGAAGTTATCATTCAAGAAACTAAAATTCAAGATGTTCTCTCTAGCAGAGTTCCACTCATAGAAATGGAGCGTTACATTTTTGTAATTGCAATGATATTGATCACAACTTCTATTTTATTTAAGTTTGGAACTAAACAAGAAAATAAACGGTCCTTTATTTCAATTGGAGCTGTTTTTACAACTTTTTTAATAATAGTATCCTCATATGTTTTTGGTATTTGGGTTGTCAAATTTTCTAAATACAATCAATTATATGGTTCGATAGGGACTTTGTTAATTGTAATGTTTTACATTTGGATCAACAGCATGATTTTGCTTTTAGGTTTCGAATTGAACGCCACTATATGCAGGTTAAGAAAACAAGAGTTAATTAAAGAACCTTAAAATTGCTATTCAAATGCGTCTTAAAAAAATTGCTAATGTATTATTTTTAGTATTCGCTCATTTATGTTATTCACAATCAGTGATTGGAAAATGGAAAACAGTAGATGACGAATCTGGAAAAGAGAAGGGAATTGTAGAAATTTATGAGAAAGACGGTAAGATATATGGAAAAATAATTGAAATTTTAGAAGTAGAACACCGTGCTAAAAAATGTACGCTATGTGAAGGTTCCGATAAAAATAAACCTATTTTGGGAATGACTTTTATTAAAGGATTGACCAAAGATGGTAATGAGTATAATGGCGGAAAAATTTTAGATCCCAAAAACGGAAAACTCTATAAATGTTATATCACTCTTGAAGGAAAAGATAAATTAAAAGTAAGAGGTTATATTGGAATTTCTCTCTTGGGACGAACGCAATATTGGTATAGAGTAAAAAAATAAAATTTCATAAAACATTTCCCAATTCACTAATCACAACTCGAAGCAGACTACCATTAACTGACAATTCTAAATGTATTTCATAGAAGTAATTTTACCACTTTCTTTGCCAAAAACGTTCACATACAGCGTTTCGGAAGCTGAATATCATTACATTAAAATTGGGATGCGTGTCGCTGTCCCGTTTGGAAAAAATAAAATGTATACGGCTTTAGTCATTGACATACATCAAAATCTACCGACATTGTATGAGGCTAAAGAAATCCATCAAATATTAGATGAGAAACCTATAGTTAATGAATTTCAAATTCAGCATTGGAAATGGATTTCAGCATATTATATGTGCACAATTGGTGACATATTTCGCTGTGCATTGCCATCGGCTTTTATTCTTGAAAGTGAAACTATTATTTCAAAAAAAAATGATCATGTACTTATAGAATCTGAATTGTCTGATGATGAATTTCTTATCTATGAAGCTCTGCAACATCAAAGTTCATTGAAAATACAGGATGTAATGGCGATCCTGAATAAGAAGAATGTTTTTCCTGTGGTGCAGAAATTATTGAATAAAAATGTCCTGTCACTTCAAGAAGAAATGATTGAGGAATATAAACCGAAATTAATTCGATACATTCGGTTGCATGAAGATTATTTTGCAAATGAAAGTTTGCAATCATTATTAGATGCTCTAAAAGGAGCCAAGCAAAAGGAAGTAGTGATGCATTATTTTCAGTTGAATGCCACAGCAAAAAAACCAATTTCAGTAAAGCAATTAATGGAAGTTTCACAGGTTTCAACAGCTCTGATAAAATCATTGGTCGATAAGGCAATTTTTGAAGAATTTTACATCCAAGAAGATCGAGTTAATTTTGCAGATAATAAAAAAGAAAATAATTTAGTTTTAAGCGATTCGCAGCAAAAAGCTTACAAAGAAATTAAAGAAAGCTTTACAAACAAAGAAGTTTCATTATTACATGGCGTAACATCATCAGGCAAGACAGAAATTTACACCAAGTTAATTGAAGATTATATTGGACAGGGAAAACAAGTATTGTATTTATTGCCAGAAATTGCCTTGACAACTCAACTCGTTTCACGGTTAACAGCACATTTTGGCAATCAAGTGGCAGTTTTTCATTCTAAATATTCCAATAATGAACGCGTTGAAGTTTGGAATCAGGTGTTAGAAAATTCAAATAAAGCTCAAATAGTAATAGGAGCAAGATCGTCCTTATTTCTACCATTTTCTAATTTAGGACTAATCATTGTAGATGAAGAACACGAGCAAACGTTTAAACAACAAGATCCTGCGCCTCGTTATCATGCTCGTGATGCAGCAATAGTTTTAGCACAGCCTCAAAAAGCAAAGGTTTTGTTGGGTTCTGCAACGCCAAGTATTGAAACCTATTTCAATGCACAATCGGGTAAATTTGGGATGATTGCCATTAAAGAACGTTTTGGTAAAGCTCCTTTACCCGAAGTAGCGCTTGTCGATTTAAAGGAAAATTATTTTAAAAAAAGAATGAAAGGTCATTTTAGTTTGACTTTAATCGAAGCCATAGCAGAAGCCTTATCTTTGGGAGAACAAGTGATTTTATTTCAGAATCGACGCGGGTTTTCACCAGTAATTGAATGTATGACCTGTGGTCATGTACCGCAATGTACAAGTTGTAATGTGAGTTTAACCTATCATAAATTCAAAAATCAATTACGGTGTCATTATTGCGGGTATTCCATTGCCAAGCCCACCAACTGCCATGCATGTTCTAGCGTTGAAATTTCAGCCAAAGGTTTTGGAACTGAACAACTTGAATTGGAATTAGCGGCATTATTTCCAACTAAAAATGTCAAACGAATGGATCAAGATACTACTCGAGGCAAGTATAGTTTTGAAAAATTAATTGACAGTTTTAAAAATAGAGAAATTGATATTTTGGTAGGAACACAAATGTTAGCCAAAGGATTAGATTTTGATAATGTTTCATTAGTCGGGATAATGAATGCAGATAACATGATATATCATCCAGATTTTAGAGCTTTTGAACGAAGTTTTCAAATGATGATTCAGGTTTCTGGTCGCGCTGGTCGATCTGATAAACGTGGTAAAGTGATTATTCAAACTTATAATGTTAATCATTCAATAATTCAACAAGTTACTCATAATAATTATGATAGTATGTACAAAGAACAATTGTACGACAGACAGATTTATAAATACCCTCCGTATTTTCGTTTGATAAAACTAACACTCAAACATCGAGATTTTGACAAATTAAAAGAAGGTTCAATGTGGTTGTATCAAGTAATGCAACAAAATCTAGGAATACCTGTTTTAGGACCGGAAGAACCTGGAATCAATAGAATTCGTAATGAATATATTAGAACTATTTTGATTAAAATCCCGCAAAACGCATCAATCAGTACCATAAAAAAAACTATCCAGAAAATACTGAATAGTTTTGAAGTTATACCGCAATACAGAACGATAAAAGTTAGTATAAACGTTGACTATTATTAGGCAATTGATAAAGCTCGCACTAAATCATCCTTTTTATTTCGACTTAAAGGAATTTTTGTAACTCCAATTTCAGCAAATTTACTATTAAAGCGCTCTACTTTATCAATATTGATTATGTATGATTTATGAACTCTAATGAATTTGTTTTTAGACAAATCTTTTTCAAATGATTTCATAGTAGAAAGAACAAGATTTGTATCTTCTTCGGTTACTACTTTAACATAATCTCCATAAGCTTCAATCCACTTGATTTTATTTGTAAAAACCTTTAATTTTTTCAAATTGCTTTTAATGAATATATGGTCACCTTCTTCTTCATAATTTTCACGTTTCATCATGTGAAAATCAAGTGCTCTTTTAACAGATGCATTAAAACGTTCTAATACAATAGGTTTTTGTAAATAATCCGTAGCATCATAATCAAATGCTTTCAATGCATATTCTGCTTTTGAAGTGATAAAAATTACTTGAGGCTTGACTTTTAAGCCATCAATAAAATCAAAACCACTAATCACAGGCATTTCAACATCTAAAAAGATAAGATCAACATTGTGGACTGTCATGCAATTTTTTGCTTCAATTGCATTAGAAAAATCACCAACTAATTGTAGGTTGGGATGATTATTTACTAACTTTGCGATGACCATTCTTTGCAAAGAACTATCATCAACTACGACACAGTTTAATTTCATAATTTAATGTTATTAAGATTTGGTTTGACAAACGTATAAACTTTTTTTTAAAAAAACTAACTTTTATCGATTTTTATTGCTTTTAAGCAGTATTTTTTTGCTTTTAGGCGATTTTTTAAAATTTTAGTTAGTTCAGAGTAGTGATTTAAATATTAATTCTTACTTTTGCACCCAATTTTATATAATTAAAAACATATTTATTATGAATCATTACGAAACTGTTTTCATCTTAAATCCCGTTTTATCTGAAGTTCAGATAAAGGAAACAGTAAGCAAATTTGAAGATTTTCTTACAAGTAGAGGAGCTAAGATGGTATCAAAAGAGGATTGGGGCTTGAAAAAATTAGCTTACGAAATCCAAAACAAAAAAAGTGGTTTTTACCATTTGTTTGAATTCCAAGTAACTCCAGAGGTGTTAATTGCTTTTGAAACTGAATTTAGACGTGACGAAAGAGTAATGCGTTTCTTGACGGTAAGTTTAGACAAACACGCAATATCTTGGGCAGAAAGAAGAAGAGAAAAACTTAAAGTAGCAAAAGCTTAATCATGGCAACATTACAACAATCAGCTTCAGGAAAAAAAGACGGAGATATCAGATATTTAACGCCTTTGAACATCGAAACAAACAAAACTAAAAAGTATTGTCGTTTCAAAAAATCTGGAATCAAGTACATCGATTACAAAGATGCCGATTTCTTATTGAAATTCGTAAATGAGCAAGGTAAAATTTTACCACGTCGTTTAACCGGAACTTCATTAAAATACCAAAGAAAAGTGTCAGTAGCAGTTAAAAGAGCACGTCACTTAGCTTTAATGCCATACGTGGCCGATTTATTAAAATAATTAAAAACTCAGTTGTTGGTTTCTCAATAAAGGGAACCTAACTTCTATAATAAGGACAACAACATGGAACTTATATTAAAACAAGACGTTCAAAATTTAGGATTTAAAGATGATGTAGTAACGGTGAAAGCTGGTTACGGACGTAATTTTTTAATTCCCCAAGGGCTTGCTCAATTGGCTACTCCATCTGCAAAGAAAGTATTAGCTGAAAATCTAAAGCAAAAAGCTCATAAAGAAGCTAAAGTAGTTGCTGATGCTCAGAAAATTGCAGACGCTTTAAAAGCTTTAGATATTAAAATTACTTCAAAAGCTGGTGGCGAAAAATTATTTGGTTCTGTAACCAATATTGATATTGCCGCAGCATTAGAAGCAGCAGGTCAGCCAGTAGATAGAAAATTTATCACTAGTGGTACTGTAAAAAGAACTGGTAAATACACTGCCTCAATAAGATTACACAGAAATGTTGTGGTAGAGTTACCATACGAAATCGTTGCTGAAGTATAATTCTTCACCATATTTTATTTAAATCCCGATGTGAGTCGGGATTTTTTTTTAATCTGAATTTATTTCAGATTCTATTGTATATTAATAATAGTATCTTATAAAAACAGATACTGAAACAAGTTCAGTATAAATGAAATACAAAAGACTAACCAAGGAACAATTTGAAGCATTGCATCAAGAATTTGCTAATTTTTTAGCCACACAATCTATTGATAAAAAAGAATGGGATGATATAAAAACGAACAAGCCCCAAGTGGCCGAAAAAGAACTTGATGTGTTTTCGGATTTAATTTGGGAGGGAGTTTTAACCAACGCACAATTTTTAGAACATTTTTCAAAAAATCATATTTTCTTATTTCATTGTCAAGAGAAATTTATTGATTCTAAGGTACTAAAGTCATTAGTTTCTGATGTTGATTTTATGACCAAAGAAGGATTACAATGGTTAACCGACAATATTTTTACCGATACTGTAGAAATTCTTACCGGGAAAAAAGCATATGAAAAAGAACGAAACGAAGCAATTTTTGATTTGATTACCCAAGGCACCATTTTGAGCGATGGTCAATTGTATCTGCAAATAAATACCATTCTTCAATCATAAAAATTTTATAGTTAGATAATAATGCCTATTTTAGTACTCGAAACAAACTAATATAGGTATTTCTAATTTATGGACATAAAAGCCATCATTCAATCGTTACGCGAAGAACTTAATGCACACAATCACAATTATTATGTATTGGATGCTCCCACTATTTCTGATTTTGAGTTTGATCAAAAGTTAAAACAACTTCAAGAGTTAGAAGTGCAACATCCTGAGTTTTTTGATGAGAATTCACCAACACAAAGGGTAGGAGGAACAGTAACAAAGAATTTTCAGACGGTGGTTCATGAAAACAGAATGTATTCGTTAGACAATTCTTATTCCAAAGAAGATTTGCAAGATTGGGAAACCAAAATTCAAAAAGTATTAGGAAATGTAGATTTACAATATACATGTGAGTTGAAATATGATGGTGCCTCCATTTCCATTACGTATGAAAACGGAAAATTAGCGAAAGCAGTAACCCGTGGCGATGGATTTCAAGGAGATGATGTTACTAATAATATTAAAACCATAAAATCCATTCCGTTGCAGCTCCATGGAAATTTTCCACCAAAATTTGATATTCGTGGGGAGATTATTCTTCCTTTAGAGGGTTTTGAAAAAATGAATCAGGAGTTAATCGATATCGGAGAAACCCCTTATTCCAATCCGAGAAATACAGCTTCAGGAAGTTTAAAACTACAAGATAGCGCCGAGGTTGCCAAACGTCCGTTAGACTGTTTGTTGTATTTTATTATTGGATCTAATTTACCATTTAATACACAATTTGATGGGTTAAAAACGGCTAGAGATTGGGGATTTAAGGTTCCGAATCAATCTAAATTGGCAACTAATTTAGAGGAAGTCTTCTTCTTTATTACCTATTGGGATGTTCATCGCCATGATTTACCTTATGAAACCGATGGAGTTGTAATAAAGGTTAATGATTTCAATCATCAAAATGAACTAGGATATACCGCAAAATCCCCTCGTTGGGCAATTGCATACAAGTTCAAATCAGAACAAGTAACTACTACTTTAAATTCGATTTCGTATCAAGTGGGACGAACAGGTGCAATTACGCCCGTTGCTAATTTGGAGCCTGTTCAATTGGCAGGAACAATTGTAAAACGAGCCTCTTTGCACAATGCCGATCAGATTGAAAAATTGGATATTCGTATAAGCGATGAAGTATTTGTAGAAAAAGGAGGCGAGATTATCCCCAAAATTATTGGGGTTGCACAAAGAGGCAATCAAATGGAACCTACCAAATATATTACGCATTGTCCAGAATGTAACACCAAATTAATTCGTAAAGAGGGCGAAGCACAACATTATTGCCCTAATTTTTATGGATGTCCGCCGCAGATTATTGGACGAATACAACATTTTATTTCCCGAAAAGCCATGGATATTGAAGGTTTAGGTGGAGAAACTGTTGCATTATTGTATAACAACGGATTGGTAAAAGACTATTCAGATCTTTACGAGTTAACTATTAAACAAATCATTCCATTGGAACGAATGGCGCATAAAAGTGCTGAAAATTTGATCAATGGAATTCAAAAATCTAAAGAAATTCCTTTTGAAAGAGTCTTGTTTGCGCTTGGAATTCGATATGTAGGCGAAACTGTTGCTAAAAAATTAACAAAACATTACAAGACCATTGACGCATTGAGTCAAGCATCAATACTAGATTTAGTTCTAGTTGATGAAATTGGCGATCGCATTGCGCAAAGTGTTATTGAATTCTTTGAAAATCAAAATAATATACAAATCATTGAACGTTTGAAAGGTTTTGGAGTTCAGTTAGAGATTGTTGAACAGTACAATCCTAATGCAACGGATAAACTTTTAAGCAAGACCTTTGTAGTATCCGGTGTTTTTGAACTATTCACCCGCGATGATTTGAAGAAAGCCATCGAAGATAACGGTGGTAAAGTAGGAAGTTCCATATCTTCTAAAACAGATTATGTTATTGCGGGTGATAATATGGGTCCTGCCAAATTAGAAAAAGCCAACCAATTGGGAATAAATATAATATCAGAAAGTGAATTCTCAAAAATGATTTCTGATTAACAATTGTTTTATTCAGTAAATCAAACATACTCATGACAAAACCTTCACTAATTAAGATTGACTTAACTTTATTTGTCATGGTTTTTTAAGTAAGATTTTTTTGTTCTTTTACTTAAATAAATTTGTAATTTTAAAATTTTACTACTATTTTTAGCTATATTTTTGAAAAATTCATATGAAAAGAATCTTAATAATTGAAGACGAAATAGGAATTTCAAACTTTTTAACACAAGGACTTGAAGAAGAGGAATTTGATGTTACTGTTGCTAATAATGGTGTTACGGGTTTAGAACTTGCTTTATCGATTAAACCAGACATAATTTTAGTAGATTGGATGTTGCCTAAATTATCAGGCATAGAAGTTTGTAAAAGAGTAAGACAAAAAAATAAAGAAGTACCTATAATTTTTTTAACAGCAAGGGATACTATTCAAGAAACTATTGATGGACTTAAAGCGGGTGCCAATGATTATATTAAAAAACCATTTAGTTTTGAAGAATTGCTTGAACGAATTAAAATTCATTTTCGAAATGTAGTTAAAAATGAAATACTTACTTTAGGTAAGGTCAAAATTGACACAGCAAAATATCAGGTCTTTTGCAATGAAAAAGAGATCTCACTCACACAACGAGAATATGAATTATTAACGTATCTTGTCAAAAATAAAGGGAGAGTATGTACCAGAACAGATATTATTGAGAATGTATGGAACATCTATTTTGATTATGATTCTGGAGTTATAGATGTCTTCATGAATTCCATCAGAAAAAAACTTGGTTTAAGTAAAGAGGAAGATCCAATAAAAACCGTAAGGGGAGTTGGATATATAGCCGAAGATTAATTATGTTTTCATTTTCGTTCAAAAATAGAATTGCGTTTTACTACTTAATGTCAACTGCATTGTTGATTTTTTTAGTATTTATTTCAATATATCAAATAGTTTCATTCACGGTTTATAATAAAGTTGATGAGCATATTAATATTGAATTAAAGGAATATTCAAAAAAGATTGAAGTCGGAAAAAACGAAGTTGAATTACGAGATGAAGATGAATGGGAACAAAGGGAACATAATGAAGTAGCAGTCGATCCCGTTTTTCTTCAAATTACAGATAGTATTGGAACCATTTTAAATAAATCTGAAAATCTTAAATCAGAAAAATTATTATACAACTATAAGTTAAAAAAGAAAAAAATAACCGACATACTATTAGCAGGAAAGTTAGTTCGACAAATTCAAGCCCCTTTATTTCACGAAAATAAAATTAATGGCTATTTGATTATTGCAGTATCTCTCGAGGAAGAAATTGCTATTCTACATAAATTAAGATTTATTTTATATATCACCTTTCCAATCGTATTGTTGGTTTTGTTTTTTGTTGCTCAATTTATTGCAGGAAGAAGCATTAAACCCATCAATTCAATTATTGAAACATCAAATGCGATCACAAACAAAAACCTAACATCGAGAATACCGCTACCAGCAAATAATGATGAATTATACATTCTGTCAGATACGATTAATAAATTACTGGATAGAGTTAAAAATACGATAGATAGAGAAAAACAATTTACTTCTGACGCATCACATGAACTTCGAACACCACTTTCAGTAATTAAAGGAACACTTGAAGTACTTATTAGAAAACCAAGACATTCTGATGAATACAAAGAAAAAATTAATTTTTGTATTGGAGAAGTAAACAGAATTAATGATTTGGTAGATCAACTATTACTTTTAGCAAGGTTTGAAAATCAAAAATTATCCCTAAAAGGCGAAGTTATAAACATTAATGAATGTGTCAATGAGTCAATTAATAGATTTTCAAATAAAGCCAAAACTAAGAAAGTTACCGTTGCAAAGGAGTTTCCTGACGAATCAATATTTATTGAAACCGATGGGTATTTTTTATCTATAATTTTGAATAATTTAATTTCAAATGCTCTTAAATACTCTAACGAAAATGGATTAGTTAAAGTAGTGATTGAAAAATTTAATTATAAAATAGATATAAAAATTATTGATAACGGTTTGGGAATTTCCAAAAATGAACTAGATAAGGTTTTTGACGCTTTTTATCGAGCCAATAATTCCACAAACCACCCAGAAATTAAAGGAACAGGACTAGGTTTGTCTATTGCCAAAAGACTTTGCGATATTTTAGAGATTGATATTGTTATTGAAAGTAAGGAAAATATGGGCACAACGCTGATTTTGACTTTCTATGATTTAGGCAATAAAAATTAATCCAATGCCTTTTTATAAATTCTTAAACATCGCTCTCGTGCCTCTTTGTGGTCGATAATTGGTTTCGGATATTCAAAGGTTTCCAATTCTGGAATCCATTTTTTGATATATTTTAAATCTTTATCAAATTTTTTAATTTGTTCTGTAGGATTAAAAATTCTGAAATAAGGTGCTGCATCTACGCCACTTCCAGCAGCCCATTGCCAATTACCTACATTACTTGCCTGTTCGTAATCAAGAAGTTTGCTTGCAAAATAGGATTCGCCCCAACGCCAATCAATTAATAAATGCTTGCACAAAAAGCTAGCTGTAATCATCCGCACTCGATTATGCATATGCCCGGTGGCATTAAGTTCACGCATACCGGCATCTACAAAAGGATAACCTGTTTTTCCGTGACACCATTTTTGAAATAGTTCTTCGTTGTTATCCCATTCTATTTCATCATATTTAGGACGAAAACAAGATTGGGCGGTATAGGGGAAATGCCAAAGAATTTGCATGAAAAATTCACGCCAAATTAATTCTTTAAAAAAAGTTTCATTTTTACTTTTAATGGCTTTGGCAATCATTTTTCGAATGGATACTTCTCCAAATCGTAAATATATTCCTAGATATGAAGTTTTGTTTAGCGCCGGAAAATTTCGAGTAGCTTCGTAATTGTTTATTAAATTATTAGAAATATCATAAGGAGTTACTTTAATAGAAGACGTTTCAAATCCGATATCATTCAAATTCAAAAACCGGTAGGAGTGAACAACTATTCTTTCTAAGAAATCTTCTGAATTAAAATGGATTAATTGCACTTTCTTAAAGTTTTCTTTCCACTTATTAGAATAGGGAGTATACACCACATAAGGGGTTCCATCATCTTTAACTACCTCACTTTTTTCAAAAATAACTTGATCCTTACTGGTTTTGAATTCGATAGCATTTTCTTTAAAAAGCTGATATAATTCTAAATCTCTTTTACGAGCATAAGGTTCATAATCATGATTAGTGTATACTGCATTTATTTTATTTTCAGCAATAAGTTCTTGGTAGACATCTAGAGGTTTTCCGTGAAAAACAGCCAATGATTTGCCTAAGCTCTTCAATTGCATTTGAATCTTTTCCAGTTGCACATGAATAAATGTAACACGAGCATCATCTTTGTGTAATTGCGATAGAATGCTATCGTCAAAAATAAAAATGGGAAGTACCTCTTCGCCACTTTGTAAAGCGTGGAAAAGTCCTGTGTTATCCTCTAATCGTAAATCGCGGCGAAACCAGAATATATTCATTTTATAAAATTCAATGTCAATTTCAATTTCAATGTCAAATTCAATTAAGTAATTTACTTAAATACACATTTGTATTGACATTAATATTTGTATTTGATTTTTGTATTTGATTTTTGTATTTAATTATTTAATTATTGATCTTGTTATTGGTTGGTAATTAAAGTTGACATTCCCCCATCTACATGGAAAATTTGACCCGAAATCCAACTGCTCTTTTCACTCAATAAGAAACTTGCCATTTGAGCCATATCATCAGTTGTTCCTACTCTTTTCATCGGATGTCTCTCGGCAGACTTTTCTCTTTTCACATCATTATTTAAAAACTTGTCTGCTAGTGGCGTATCGGTCAAAGATGGTGCAATAACATTAACTCTGATTTTTGGGGCATATTCGGCAGCCAATGCTTTAGCAAATCCTTCAATTGCTCCTTTGGCTGCAGCAACGCTAGTATGAAAAGGCATTCCCATACTGGCAGCAACGGAACTAAACAAAACAATACTCGATTGATGCGAAGCAGTAAGATTTGGTAAAATAGTTTGAATTACTTTCACTAAACTAATAAAATTTACCTGTAAATCAGACTCAAAACTATCTGGTTTTAATCCTTTAAATGGTCGTAAATTAATGCTGCCAGGACAATATACCAAACCATCAATAACTTCAGGCAATTTGGTAAGGTCTATCGTGTCAGTGACCGCATCAAATGGGATGTGAGTGACATGCAAATCAGCAATATTTTCATTGGTTCTAGAGGCTATGATGATTTTATTTTCATATTGTAATTCTTTTGCAATAGCAAGTCCAATACCATACGAACCTCCAATTAATAGTATATTTTTCATTTTATTTATCTTTAAATTCTCCAAAAAGTTCAATTAATTTTTTGTGTCGGAAATCAAATATTTCCTGGAGTTTTGGTTTAACTAAAAAAGGATGTACCATTTGACCTATAATTCCCATCGGGATTTTATAGTCAACAATATCTTCCATTTCGACACCACCTGGAATTTCTTTTAAAAAATGTTTGTGATGCCACAGTGCGTAAGGTCCAAATCGTTGCTCATCAACAAAATATTTTTTGTCTTGTACGTGTGTAATTTCTGTTACCCATTTCATTGGAATTCCGAAAACTGGAGTTACAATATATTGAATGATTTGCCCAGGAAACATCGGTCTATCATCACCAGATAATGTTTTAAAACCCATGTAATCGGGTGTGATTTCTTTAATATTCTTTGGATCTGACAAAAAATCCCAAGCTTCATCCAACGTTATTGGTAAATTCTGCTTTGTGTGTAGCGTATATATTTTCATTCTTTTTTTGTGTAAAAGTACAAATTGTTTAATCATTTAGACAAATAATTAAACAAAAAATAAATTGATTTAAGTTTAAATTAACATTTGAGGAACATACAATTTGTAATTTTGACACACTAAATTTATTATTATGAAAAAAATATTTATGTTATTAGCAATTGTTATTGCGAATTTTTATGTTCAAGGACAAGTAAAAACACCACAACCAAGTCCTAAATCAGTTATTGAACAAGTAGTTGGTTTAACCGATGTTACTATTGATTATTCTCGTCCAAGCGCTAAAGGAAGAGTAGTTTTTGGCGATTTAGTTCCATTTGGAAAAGTATGGCGTACTGGTGCCAATGCTAATACTACGATATCTTTTGGTGATGATATAACTATCGATGGTAAAACATTAGCTAAAGGGAAATATGCTTTATATACGTTACCGAAAGTAGATACGTGGGAAATAATCTTCTATAAAACAACAGATAATTGGGGAACTCCAGAAGAATGGAACGAGAGCAATGTAGCTTTGCGAGCTAATGCGAAACCAGAAACAACCAACAGAAAAGCAGAAACATTTACTATTGCGATATCAAATTTAACCAACGATTCTGCCTCTCTTGAGCTGTCATGGGCAAATACAATAGTAGCTTTACCATTTGAAGTTCCAACGAAAAAAACAGCAATTGCTAGCATAACTAAAGCTTTGGCGGGTCCTAGTGCGGGAGATTATTATTCTTCTGCACAGTATTTTTTAAATTCTAATGGCGATTTGAATAAGGCTTTGGAATATATTAATAAAGCGATTTCATTGACTAAAACTGGTGAAGATGTTCCGTTTTGGTATTTGCGTCAAAAATCTTTAATTCAAGCAAAATTAAATGATAAGAAAGGTGCCATTGAAACAGCAAAATTATCCTTAGCCGCCGCCGAAAAAGCGAAAAATAGTGATTATGTGAAAATGAATAACGATAGTATTTTAGAATGGAGTAAAAAATAGTATTTGCTAAATAATCAAAAAACTACAAATTCATTACGGTATCTTATGAATTTGTAGTTTTTTTTATGTTTTAATTTTCGTTTTCTGATTGATGATGAATTGCGTAAGCAATGATAGAAGAATTGTGAGCATGGCTCCAATAAAATTGAGCCATAAAAAACTTACTATATCCAAAGAATAGATATAAATAATTAAGGATTGACTTAACAAAGCACTCCAAAAAATGGAAGTAGCATTGATATATTTAATATAAAATCCGACAAGAAATATTCCTAAAACGGTTCCATAAAAGATCGATCCAACAATATTTACCAATTGAATTAAATTTTCAAATAGTGTACCAACACATGCGAAAAGAATTGCAATTATTCCCCACAATAATGTAAAATATTTGGTTGCATTCACATAATGTTTCGGTTCCATCTCAGTTTTTTTATTTCGTTTATAAATATCCATTGCTGTTGTCGAAGCTAAAGCATTTATTCCCGACGCTGATGACGACATTGCTGCTGATAAAATCACTGCTAAAAGTAATCCTATTAATCCTTTAGGGAGATATTTCAAAATAAAATAAAGAAAGACATAGTCCTTGTCATTAGTTTCAGCTTTAGTATCGGCTTTTGATATTAATTCTTTCGCTTGATCCCGAAGATCTCTTTCTTTATCAGAAAGCGCAACTAGTTTGTTACGTAAAATGGGATTATCATAATTTTGGTTCAGGTGATCAATATAAAGCAAGTTATATTCCTTTTTTTCTTCTGTTAATCCTTTCAATTTATCTTCCAAAATTTGATATTGGCTTGCGTAGGCAGATTTACTGATGATTGCTTTATTAACGGGATTAAAATTTAGGGGTACTTCATTAAATTGAAAGAAAACAAAAACCATAACTCCTATCAAGAGTATGAAAAACTGCATTGGAATCTTTAAAAAACCATTCATTATAAGTCCCATTTGGCTGTCTTTATCAGACTTTCCCGAGAGATAACGCCCCACTTGTGATTGATCGGTGCCAAAATAAGCTAAAAACAAGAAAAATCCGCCGGCAATTCCGCTCCAAAAAGTATACCGAGTTCCAGGATCAAATGAAAAATCGAGGATATTCATTTTTTGATTCGCGCCTGCTATGTGTAGCGCATTGGAAAAAGTCATTTCATTTGGCAAAAGATGTAATATCAAGAAAAAAGTAATGAACATTCCAGTCATTATGACAAACATTTGATGTTTTTGAGTAACATTTACTGCTTTCGTTCCGCCCGAAACCGTATAAATAATCACCAAAATACCGATGATAATATTTAACAGCGTTAGGTTCCATCCCAAAAGTGTGGAAAGTACTATTGACGGTGCATAAATTGTTAAACCTGTTCCTAATCCGCGTTGAATCATGAATAAAATAGAAGCTAAAGTTCTGGTTTTTAAATCAAAACGATTTTCTAGATATTCGTACGCAGTAAAAACTTTTAGTTTGTGATAAATAGGAATAAAAGTCACACAAATGACCACCATAGCAATGGGTAAACCAAAATAAAATTGGACAAATCCCATGCCATCTTGGTACGCTTGTCCCGGAGTTGATAGAAAAGTAATGGCGCTTGCTTGTGTCGCCATAACCGATAGTCCAACGGTCCACCAATTGGTTTGTTTATTATCTAAAATGTAATCTTCAACATTTTTACTTCCTTGGGTCTTATATACCCCGTAAATAACTATAGACAATAGGGTTACCGAAAGAATTATCCAATCCAATTGTTGCATACTAGGAGAAAATTTGCATTAATATATAAAACACCAAAAAGTAAATTGCATTAACAACTAATAGCCAAGGGTAGGTGTTTTTAAGTTTCTTTGTTTTGCTCGGTTCCATATTATTTTCCAATTGAAATCATATTTGCCAATAATCTGTAGGCGCCGGCAACACCCTCTGGTAATTCTCTAAAAAAGGACAATCCCGTGTATATATACTTTCCTTTTCCATAATTTGTTAACAAAATCGCCCCATTTTTTGGAGGTTCACCAGTATCATTAGAAGAAATTATAGGTGTAAAATTGGCATCCCATTCACTAGGATAGTACAACCCTTGTTCTTGTTTCCACCCTTTAAAATCTTGAGAGGTGATTTTGTTCGGTACATTTAAAATTCGATGTTCTGGAGCTAGAAAACGAACCTCGGCATTTTCTTCGGTGACACGATCCCTTGATATTTTTATTGGAAAAGGAGCAAAATCTTTAGTAACAAAATCATCTAATGTGTTGTATTGTACAATCATTGTCTTTCCTTCTTTCACCAAATCCAGCAAGATATTTTGCTTAATTGCTAACGCATTTACGGTGTTATAGGCACGAATTCCGGTCATAATAACATCAAAACTTTGTAATTTTTCTTTTGAAATTTCTTCAGGTTTGATTAGAGTAACGTCATAACCCATTTGCTTCAGACTTTTCGGTACTTCGTCACCAACACCCATAATATAAGCTATTTTTTCGTTATTAGTTTTAATATTCAATTTTATAGCTTTTGCTTCCGCAGATTTCAACACCATTTGTTTATAAATGTGCGGATAGTTAATGTCTATTTTCTCCTGATTAAAAGTTAGTCCATCAATATTTATTATGCTTTTTAAAACAACTTCGGAAGCTTCTTTTGAGGGAGTAACAGAAAAAATAGCCACTTCTTCTTCGCCTTTATTTTTCAAAAAAAATGGTATCGATGTAGGAGTAACTTTCCAATTTTCAGGCACTTGAAGTTGTATTGTTCCAGCTACATTTTCATTCCCTGATTTAATTTTAATAGTAACTAGTTTTTCTTTATTGTTGGGAAAAATGTAGACCTTTTCCTGAATAGAAGAAGTTACAATAGGAACAATATCAAGCGGTTGATACACTTCACCTTTTACTTCGTCATTGTATTTGTAAACTACATTTCGTTCAAAAGGAATTGTAACGCCATTAATTTCAAGAATAAAAGATACCTTTACATTGCGAATAATATCGGGTTTTCCAATAAGTTCTTGTTGGTCAACTTGATACATTCCAACGCTACCTTTTGCTTTTAGGTAATAAGGTTGTGTGTATTCCAAATTGTTTATTTTAACTTCATACGCGATCTTTTCTAATTTATTATTTTGTAATAATTTGTCATTATATCGAATATCGTTTTCAGAATTTGTAGTAGTAATTCCTAATAAATTCATTTTAATAGGACTTCTGTTAATGAGTTCTAAGTTTAGTTTTAAAGCAGTACCATTGGTTACTTCTTGCTTATCAGAAACGGCTTCGAGATATAGGCCAGAGCAGGCTTCGATGATTTTTTTTAGTTCCTCGGTTTTGATTTTTTTCCAATGGTTTTCATCTAATTTCTGAATTAATTCATACGCTTTTAGTAATTCAGGAATACTAGCAGATGGATTTTTAAAATCGAAATTTTTCTCCACTTTTGATAGAATTTCACCGATTAGTTTTCCGTCTTTAATTCGATTCCAAGTGGTGTCAATTCCTTCGAAAATATTTGTCTTATCAGTTATTGCCTCTCCTTTTAAAAATTCTAAATACTCAAATTCTTCCCCTCTAGTTCCAGTGCTGCCAAAACCTTGTGATTGGTGTCTACTTCTGCTTAAAGCTGCAATTTCTTGATTGGATTTTCCTAATTGTGGATAAAACACTCCCGTTTGTATTTGGCCTAAATTACTTTTATCGGCGGCGTCAAACTTTTCTTTACTGCCATAAAACCACCATGATGTATTAAAAAACAAACGTTTAGGCTGCCACGTTGAAGTTGACTTTAATTGATCGGGGCATTGATTTGGGTCGCTTACTTTATCAAAAGCTTCAACACTTAACATTGCTGAAGCAGTATGATGTCCGTGTGTCGTTCCTGGCGAACGGTGGTCAAACCTATTAATAATAACATCGGGTTGAAAATTTCTAATTACCCAAATCACATCACTTAACACTTGGTTTTTATCCCAAATTTGAAGTGTCTCTTTCGGATTTTTTGAAAAACCAAAATCATTAGCTCTGGAGAAAAACTGTTCGCTACCATCAATTTTTCGTGCCTCAATCAATTCTTGTGTGCGAATAACACCCAATAATTCTCGCAATTCAGGACCAATTAGATTCTGTCCGCCATCACCACGGGTTAATGATAAATAACCTGTTCTAGCATTTTTCTCGTTGGAGAGATATGAAATCAACTTTGTATTTTCATCATCGGGATGAGCCGCAATGTATAGAACAGAACCTAAAAAATTGAGTTTTTTAATTTTCTGATAAATTTCAACAGCATTAGGTTTTGCGGGTTGCTGAGCAGTTACATTATAGATTGTAAGTACTGCAATAAAATTAATTATAAACTTTATTTTCGACATGTGTATTAGTGTTATTCCAATAGCCTCAAATGTAGAAATAATAATTCCTTTCAAAAAACATTTCTTTCATTAAACTTATGCATGTAATAAAAAAAGTTCAACTCTGTTTTTATCTATTATTATTTGACAGTAACTCTTTATCTTTGACCTCTAATTAGGTGATTAATTATACTTATTTAACTTTGGTATTATTATTGCAAGCAGCATTTTATGGATAACAACAAACAAGTTTTTCAAAATAGTTCTAAAAGCAGATGGACCGCTTTTAAATGGTCAACTAGGTTTATTATTTTCCTAGTACTTCTAATGATTCCAGTTTTTTACATTACTCTTCAAGTAGGTATAAAACCTTCTTTACCAAAGCTAACGAATGAATCGCAAATAGGACAATCACTAAAGCATCCAATAAAACCAGTAGTTTTAGATAAAAAAGAATTAAAGAAATATAAAGGTTTTGATGCTTTTTTACGATCAAAAGCCAAAATAGAGGCGCTACGAAAAACACCTAAGCAAACTCCAAAAGATCAAATTAGAGCAGCTTTCTACGTCGATTGGGATCCTCAAAGTTATTTTTCTCTTCAAAAAAACATCAAAAAACTAGATATGGTAGTACCAGAGTGGTTTTTTATTGACCCAAAAACAGACTTATTAAAAACCCAAATTGACACTTCGGCATTAAAGATAATGCGAAAAGGAAAAGTAAAAATAGTTCCTTTAATCAATAACATTAATAGAGATAAAGGAGTAGGTGAATTTGATGGTGATTTGTTACGTCGTATTTTGCACAATCCCGCCAAAAAGGAACGTTTGATAAATGACATTATTAAAACGTTAAAAGCGAACAAACTTCAAGGGATTAATATTGATTTTGAAGAATTTAAAGAGGATAGTGATGAACCTATTATTGCTTTTCAACGAGAATTATATCAAAAGTTACATGCACAAAACTATATTGTTTCTCAAGATGTAATGTATAGCGATACTGATTACAATATGAAGGAATTGGTAAAGTACAATGACTATATATTTTTAATGGCTTATGATGAGCATTATCCAACCAGTACTCCCGGGGATATCAGTAGTCAAAAGTGGATTGAAAGTATTTTAGATGAAAATGCCAAAGATATTCCTGCTAATAAAATTATATTATGCTTTGCTGGATATGGGTATGATTGGGAAGATAATATGCAAGGAGTTACATTGACGTATCAACAAGCATTATCTAATGCTAGACAATATAAATCCTTGATTGATTTTGATAATGATACGTACAACAATTATTATCGCTACACTGATGTAGCCGGGCATAAACACTATGTTAATTTTACAGATGCGGCATCCAATTTCAATACCATTAGATTTGCAGATGAATATGGTACAGCAGGAACAGCATTATGGCGTCTAGGTAGTGAAGATGAACGACTGTGGAGTTTTTATGAACGAAGCTTGACAAATGAAAGTATAAAAAAGAAGCCCTTTGATTTTAAGAAATTAGAAAATGTGGACTTTGGTTTTTCAACGCCAGATTATATTGGCGATGGTGAGATATTAAATGTTGTAACTAACCCACAACCCGGGAAAATAAAATTAGATATAAACAAGAATGAATACATTATCTCAGAGCAAAAATACATTCAATTACCTACCAAATATGTTATTAAAAAATATGGAAATGTCAATAAGCAAGTAATTTTAACTTTTGATGATGGCCCAGATCCAGAATATACTCCTCAAATTTTAGACATATTAAAGAAAGAAAAAGTTCCGGCTACATTTTTTGTTATCGGATTACAAGCAGAGAATAATTTGCCTCTATTACAAAGGATTTATGATGAAGGACACGAAATAGGAAATCACACATTTACACATCCTAATATTGCAACTGTTAGTTTAGAACGTGCAGCATCAGAGATGGAAACCACACGATTGTTAATTCAAGCCGTTACTGGAAGAAATACAATTTTGTTTAGAGCACCATACAATGCAGATTCCGAGCCAACAACAGAGGCGGAGCTGCGTCCTATTGAATTAAGTAAACAACAACATTATTATACCATAGGAGAAAGTATTGACCCAAATGATTGGGAAGAGGGAGTTACAGCGGATACCATATATGCGCGAACAATTAGACAATACAATAAAAATCCTTATAAAGGAATCATCCTTTTTCATGACGCAGGAGGAAATCGCCAAGCTACTGTTGACGCTTTACCGAGAATAATTGAATATTTTAAAAGTAAAGGTATTCAATTTACCACTGTAGCACATTTGTTAGGGAAGAAAAAAGATGATGTGATGCCAGTGGCAACGCAGAACTATTTGGATGTTGATATAGTTATTTTTACGCTTGCTTATTGGTTTGGAATTTTTGTTACAGCCACTTTTTGGGTAGCCATTATTCTCGGATTTTTTAGAATTGCACTGATGGCACTCATGGCTTTTATTAAGAAATGGATTGATTATAAGTATCCACATAATTACATCATTGATGAAGCGAATCCTTTTCCGAAAGTGAGTATTATAGTGCCAGCGTATAACGAAGAAGTCAATGCTGTCAAAACAATTAACAATTTATTATTACAAGATTATCCAAATTTTGATATTGTTTTTGTCGATGATGGTTCCAAAGACGCCACATTTGAAAAAATAAACAAAGCCTTTCAATTCAATCCATTAGTAAAAATATTCACTAAACCTAACGGGGGTAAAGCATCTGCATTGAATTATGGAATAGAAAGCACCGACAGTGATTATGTAGTTTGTATAGACGCCGACACTCAATTAAAAGTTGATGCCGTAACGCATCTAATGAAACAATTTACTATTCAATTTAAAAATAAGGACGTTGTTGGGGCGGTTGCAGGAAATGTAAAAGTCGGTAATGAAAATACAATGCTTACCAAATGGCAAAGCATTGAATATACAACATCTCAAAATTTTGATAGAAGAGCTTTTGATTTAATTAATGGTATAACCGTAGTCCCTGGAGCTATTGGTGCTTTCAGAAAAGAAGCTATTACCGTAGCAGGAGGATTCACGACCGATACTTTGGCCGAAGATTGTGATTTAACGATTCGCATTTTGAGAAACGGATATAGAGTCATAAATTGTATTGAAGCAATTGCCATAACAGAAGCTCCCGAAACATTAAAAGAGTTTATGAAACAACGTTTTAGATGGAGTTATGGTATCATGCAGGCCTTTTGGAAGAACAGAGATGCTTGTTTCAATCCAAACTATAAAGGATTAGGAATGGTTTCGCTGCCTAATATATTTATCTTTCAAATTATACTTCCTATTTTTGCGCCATTAGCCGATTTAGTATTGATAGTTAGCTTGATTTGGAATTTCAATAATCCCGAAAGCATGCACAAAATAGGACTTTTTTATCTGGTATTTATGGTTGTTGATATGTTAATTAGCGTCGTAGCATTTTCATTTGAAAAAGAAAAATTCAGCAAACTTTTATGGCTCATCCCTCAACGATTTATTTATCGACAACTGATGTATATAATCTTATTCCGATCATTTAAAAAAGCTTTGAAAGGAGATGGACAAGGTTGGGGCGTTCTAAAAAGAACGGGCAATGTAAAAACTGTGGAATAACTTTTTATTGCTAATCATTACAATACCTATTAAAACTGAAATGTAAATTGTTATATTTGCGCAACAAACAAAAAAAGACTTAAAAACTATGAAATTACTTGAAGGAAAAGTAGCTATAATCACCGGTGCAAGCCGAGGAATTGGTAGCGGAATTGCAAAAGTATTTGCAGAACATGGAGCAAACGTAGCTTTTACCTATAGTTCATCTGCAGAATCTGCATTAGTGTTAGAAAATGAGTTAAACGCTTTAGGAGTTAAAGCCAAAGGATATCAATCTAATGCTGCCGATTTTAACCAAGCTCAAAAATTAGTTGATGATGTATTATCCGATTTCGGTACGGTAGATGTATTAATCAATAATGCTGGAATCACTAAAGATAATTTGCTAATGCGAATGAGCGAGGAAGATTTTGATAAGGTTATCGAAATCAACTTAAAGTCTGTTTTCAATATGACTAAGGCTGTTCAGAAAATAATGCTAAAGAATCGTAAAGGTTCCATTGTAAACATGAGTAGTGTGGTGGGAGTGAAAGGTAATGCTGGACAAGCCAATTATTCTGCATCCAAGGCAGGTATGATCGGTTTTACTAAATCAGTTGCACTAGAGTTAGGTTCTCGCAATATTCGTTGCAATGCAATTGCTCCTGGATTTATTGAAACGGAAATGACTGCTAAATTAAACGAAGATGTGGTTCAGGGTTGGAGAGATTCTATTCCGTTAAAGCGTGGTGGAACTCCTGAAGATGTTGCCAATGCATGTCTTTTCTTTGCATCAGACATGAGTGCTTATGTTTCAGGACAAGTATTAAATGTTTGTGGGGGAATGTTAACCTAAGAAAAACACCATGTGATTAGTGTTCAGATATTAGTGACTGAACAGTATTATGGAACGTAATTATTATGAACAAATCAACTTTATTTCTATTAATTCTATCAGTATTAATTGCTGCTGGTTTGTCTTATTTTCAATATTATTACAAAGTTAAAAGTACATCCAAAATAAGATTGCTCTTGTCTTTTTTGCGTTTTCTTGCCGTGTTTGGTTTATTACTTTTGTTAATCAATCCGATAATCAGTAAAAGTACATACGAAACGACAAAAACACCTTTGCCGATTGTAGTAGATAATTCCAGTTCTATCATTGATCTAAAAGCTAATGAAATAGCTAAAGAAATGTACACCAAATTATCTTCTAATAAAGATTTAAAAGATAAATTTGACATCCAATCGTATCGTTTTGATTCTCAATTTAAACAAACGGACGCATTTGATTTTAAAGGAAAACAAACTGATATTGAATCGGTAGCTAAGAACTTAAACAGCATCAATAAAAATTTAAAATTTCCTACGATTTTAATTTCTGATGGAAATCAAACTACAGGTTCAGATTATGTGTTTAGTTTCAATCCAGCTAATAAAGTATTTCCACTTGTTGTAGGCGATACAACCACCTATCTAGATTTGAAAATCAATCAGATTAATGTTAATAAATATGCATTTCATAAAAATAAATTTCCAGTCGAAGTTTTTTTACAATATTCAGGAACAAAATCTGTAACAGCTAATTTTGCTATTTCGCAAGGAAACAATGTGCTTTCTAAACAAAGTGTTACCTTTTCTCCTTCCAAAAAATCTCAAGTATTAAATATCATATTACCTGCTGACAAATCGGGTTTACAGCTATATAATGCCAAGTTAACTTCGCCAGAATCCGAAAAAAACACGTATAACAATTTAAAGAAATTTGCCGTTGAAGTTATTGAGCAAAAAACTGAAATCGCCTTAATTTCAGCTATAAATCACCCCGATTTAGGAGCTATTAAACGCAGTATTGAAACTAACGCACAGCGTAAGGTAACTATACTTAAACCAAACGATATTAGTAAATTAAATAATTATAATGTTTTAATTTTTTACCAACCTACGGCGGCTTTCAAGCAAATATTTGAAAACAATAAAAGTTTAAAAATTAACACTTGGATTATCACAGGAAACAAAACCGACTTTGGCTTTCTAAACCAACAGCAATCCCAGTTAAGTTTTAAAATGTCTAATCAAAAGGAAGATTATTTGGCAAATTTTAGTTCAGATTTTAATTTATTTGCTCTTGATAATATTGGTTTTGATAGCTTTCCACCATTAGAAAATACTTTTGGTTCTATTTCTATTAATGAAAAAATGTCTGTATTACTTTCTTCTCGAATCAGAAATGTGGCAACCAACAATCCGTTGATAGCTTTTTCAGATAATCAGGGTAAACGTTCCGCTTTTTTGTTAGGGGAAAATATTTGGAAATGGCGTGCAAAAAGTTTTGTAGACAAAAAATCATTTGATTCATTTGATTTATTTATTGATAAAACCATTCAATTTTTGGCTTCTAATGATGCTCGTAAGTCATTAATTGTGAATCATGAACGTTTTTATAATTCAGGCGATGCATTAGAAATAACGGCACAATATTTCAATAAGAACTATGAGTTTGATGATAAAGCTCGTTTAACCATTGCGGTCACCAATACCAAAACGAAACAAGTTAAAAATTATGATTTACTAAAAAAAACCAATAGTTTCAAAGTAAATCTTGATGGACTTAATGCAGGTAGTTATTCTTTTACTGTTAAGGAATTAAACTCCAATGCTAGTTATTCAAGTACTTTTGAAATCTTAGATTTTGATATTGAAAAGCAATTTGTCAACCCTGATGTTGCTAAATTAAAACAGTTGGCTAACCAAACCAAAGGAACTGTTTTTGTTCCTAATCAAGTAGACGAATTGATAAAAAGTTTGTTAAAAAATCAAGACTATAAAACCATTCAAAAAGCAATCGTTAAGAAAACTCCTTTAATTGATTGGTATTGGTTGTTAATCCTAATAGCCGCTGCTCTAGGAGCAGAATGGTTCATTAGAAAGTATAATGGGTATCTTTAATAAATTAATTTTTATCCCAAACTCTAGCTACAGCATTTATATTTAAATTGGTTATCAATGTATTATCTTTGGTAATAATATTTAAATTTGTGTAATTCTCGGTCGGAAACATTAGGTTCGTCATTGAATATTTCCCATTGTTTAATAAAATTTCAATTGAAGATTTATCGATGATTAGTTGCATCGACATAATTTTATCTTTTACAGGCATTACTTGTGCTTTTGTGGCAAAAGCATCACTAAAAGCGACATTACCTGAACTTCTTCGGTCAGTAATCAATTGACTATTAAATAAGGTTATTGAAAATACTTCTCCTTTTGAATTAGAAAACGACACTATAATGTCCGTTGGTTTTTCGACCCCAAATGAAATTTCAGTTTGAGATAAATCGATGCTTAGTTTTTCAAATGGAGAAACTACTTTTTCTTGTTGAAATACTGGTTTAAGTAGTGAGTTATAATTTGTAATCATCTTTTGATTCAAAAAATATCCATTTTTATCTTTTGCTAATTCTATAGTTCGGGGTAAAGTCATCGCATTACGCCATACTTCTGTGGGAACTTTAGTAGCATATTGCCAATTGCTCATCCAACCGAGAATAATTCTCTCATTATCTGGAACGTTAGAGTAGGAGGTTGCGGCATAAAAATCAGTACCTCCATCCATCCAGATGGAATTTTGAGTGTTTGTAAAAGTTTTACCGTCAAAATCGCCAATAAAATAGCGTGTTCCCGAACCACCATTAAGAGCTTTATCGCCATGATTAACAATCATCACCCATTTAGTCTCACCCGAACTAGCTTTTATTGGAAATAAATCAGGACATTCCCAAACACCTAAATCTTTAGTGTCATTTGTAGGTTTGAAATCACTTTCAAATTGCCATTGTTTTAAATTGACAGAAGACCATATTTTAATTTTATTTCCTGCAGCCAAAACCATTGTCCATTTATTAAGTAAGGCATTCCAAAATACTTTTGGGTCTCTAAAATCTTGTTCTCCTGAATTATTTAAAACTGGATTTTCTTTATATTTTGTCCACGTTTTTCCTTCATCCAAACTGTAAGCCATTCCTTGACTTTCGATATTTTTCTTTCCTAATTTCGAAATTTCCTCATTATGATAGGTGAAAATAGCAATCATGGCATTTTCACCAAAACCAGCGGTATTATTTTTATCAATAATAATGCTTCCCGAAAAAATCCATCCTAATTTATCTGGATATAAAGCGATGGGACGATTGTTCCAATGTAATAAATCAGTACTCACAGCATGTCCCCAATGCATCGGTCCCCAAACTATTCCCTCAGGATAATATTGATAAAATAAATGATAATTACCGTTCAAATACACCAATCCATTCGTATCATTCATCCATTTAGTTGGAGGTGAATAATGAAATTGTGGTCGATAGGGTTCTGAATATGATTCTTTGATTTGTGATGAACATACAAAAGAAAAAAAAATGAAACAAAAAGATAATTTATTTATGATAGTAGAATAGTTCATTTGTACGTCTGGAATTTAAATTTTACTTCAAAATTACGATTTAAAAATATAAAGCAAATAATTAAATTTTAAATTTTAACCAGATATAAAGAGCATTTAATAAATCTATTCACTACATTTACTCTATTATGAGAAAATTAGAGATAGTAATTATTGGAGGTGGTTTGTCAGGATTAACTGCCGGAATTCAACTTTCAAGAAATGGTATTTCTGTCACAATTATCGAAAAAAATGAATTTCCCAAACATAAAGTTTGTGGAGAATATATTTCCAATGAAGTGCTTCCATATTTTGACTATTTAGATATACAATTATCTGATTTAAAGCCCACAACAATTACAAATCTTCAGTTTTCAACCACTGATGGAACTTCAATACATACAAAACTTCCATTGGGCGGATTTGGTGTTAGTCGCTATGAATTGGATTTTTACCTCTATAAAAAAGCAATGGCAAACGGCTGTAAAATCATAAAAGATGAAGTAGAAGAAGTTACTTTTGATAAAGAAAAATTTACCATTACAACAACCAATGGAGCGATTTTATGTTCCGATTTTGTAGTGGGTGCTTTTGGTAAAAGATCGAATATTGATGTACGGTTAAACAGAAATTTTATCACAAAAACTTCGCCTTGGCTGGCAATAAAAGGACATTATTCGGGCGAATTCCCGAATGATTTGGTGGGATTGCATAACTTTAAAGGTGGTTATTGTGGTGTTTCTAAAGTTGAAAATGATTTAATAAATATCTGCTATTTGACTGAATATAAAGAATTTAAAAAATATAAAAATATTACTGATTTTCAGAATCTTGTAATAAGTCAAAATCCACATTTGAATACACTATTTAAACATTCTACATTACTTTTTGAAAAACCAATTAGCATAAGTCAAATTTCTTTTGAAGAAAAACACTGTATTGAAAATCATATTGTAATGATAGGTGACACCGCTGGATTAATTCATCCACTTTGTGGAAACGGTTTGGCAATGGCTATTCACAGTGCTAAATTGGTTTCGGAATTACTAATTGATTTTTCAAATAATGAAATAAATACCAGAGCTGAATTAGAAAAAAAATATAATACCTTGTGGAATTATCATTTTAAGAAACGACTAAAAACTGGCCGATTACTAGCCAAAGTATTATTAAAACCAAAGCTTTCGAATGTATTGCTCAGAATAGTTATATTATTTCCTTTTTTACTTCAAATAATAATAAAAAAAACTCATGGAAAACCTTTTTAAAAATCGATTTTCAAATTTCAAAATCAATTACTATTTAAACATATTTAAAATTAATGTATCTAAATACTAAATTCCGCACTGATGCAACCGAAATTATGGATGATTTTGCTCTTGAAGGAGAAATTCTTCGGGATGCTTTGGATAAAATCGCAAAAATAAAACAGCTTTTAGGGGGAAACCGACTAACTTTACAAGGTGTTCAAAGTTTGATAAAACAAATTTCTATACATAACGAAGTTACGGTTGTAGATATTGGTTGCGGAAATGGTGATATGTTACGTGCATTAGCGGATTATGCCTTCAATAATAATTTGAATTTGAAATTAATAGGAATTGATGCCAACCAATTTACCGTTAGTCATGCCAAAGAATTATCCACACAATATGAAAATATATCGTATCGATGTGAAGATATTTTCGACGATAAATTCAAAAATTTAAAATATGATATTGCATTGTGCACTTTAACGTTACATCATTTTAAAGATGCTGAAATTGTCAAATTAATATCTGTTATTTATGAAAATGCAACTATCGGAATTGTTATTAATGATTTACAACGAAGTGTCCTTGCTTACAGGTTATTTCAAGTTTTATGTTTTGTGTTCAGGTTAAATAAAATGTCGAAAGAAGATGGCTTGGTTTCTATTTTGAGAGGATTTAAAAAAGAGGAATTAGAAAATTTTTCAAAAGAATTGAATTTTAAAAAGTATTCTATTCAATGGAAATGGGCCTTTAGATATCAATGGATTATTGAAAAAGTATAAAATAGTATATAGGTTTGTAGTTTGAAATCAAGATTTTAATAGAAATTGATTATTAATATTGAAATTGTTATTGAAAATGAGTGTGAAAATAAAAACAGTTACTAAGCAATTGCCGAAGTATTCTCGAACAACTGCAGAAATCCTGCCTTTTTTGGATGCATGGCTAATCGATCAAGAGGCCCGTTTTATAAGAAAAGTGAAAAAGATTTTTGAAGGTGCTATGGTAGACAAACGGTATTCAATTATGGATCCAGTAGAAGTTTTTACGAAAACATCTTTTGAAGAACGAAACGATATTTACATTAGAGAAGTAATTGATTTGGGCGAAAAAGTGTTGCGAAAAGCATTAGATAAAGCACATTGGCAACCCACCGATTTAGATTATATCATTACAGTAAGTTGCACCGGAATTATGATTCCGTCGCTTGATGCATATCTCATTAACACATTAAAATTACGTCAGGATATCGTTCGCTTACCCGTTACCGAAATGGGTTGTGCAGCAGGAATTTCAGGTATTATTTATGCCAAAAACTTTTTAAAAGCCAATCCTGGCAAACGTGCCGCAGTGATTGCTGTAGAAAGTCCAACAGCCACCTTTCAACTGGATGATTTTTCAATAGCCAATATTGTTAGTGCGGCTATTTTTGGTGATGGTGCGGCTTGTGTTTTACTTTCGTCTCATGAAGAGGATGAAGGTCCAGAAATTATGGCTGAAGATATGTATCATTTTTACGATAACATTCACATGATGGGATTCAAACTGACGAATTCGGGTTTGCAAATGGTTTTGGATATTGAAGTTCCAGAAACCATAGCTTCGCATTTCCCAGAAATCATTCATCCGTTTTTGGAGAAAAATAATCTAAAAATTGAAGCTATTGATCATTTGATTTTTCATCCCGGTGGAAAAAAAATTGTGAATACAGTTGAAGATTTATTTTCTGATTTAGGTAAAAACATCAATGATACCAAAGAAGTTTTACGATTATACGGAAATATGTCGAGTGCCACTGTTTTATATGTTTTAGAACGTATTATGGACAACAAACCCAACAAAGGTGAAAAAGGATTGATGTTGAGTTTCGGACCGGGATTTTCGGCACAACGAATTTTATTAGAATTTTAAAAAAATATCCGTCACAGATTTATAAATTTTATACTTTTAATTACCTAATCTTTGGCAAATTAAAATGAAATATCAAGAAATTATATCCAAATTACCGTATTCCAAACCTTTTTTGTTTGTAGACGAAATAGAATCTATTAACGAAAGTGGAGTAGTGGGTAATTATACTTTTAATGCTACTTTAGATTTTTATAAAGGACATTTTAAAGATAATCCCGTAACACCGGGTGTAATTTTAACCGAAGTTATGGCACAAATTGGAGTAGTTTGTTTGGGAATATTTTTATTAAACAATGACATTAATAAAAATACTTTAATTGCTTTAACATCAAATGAAATAGAATTTTTAAAACCAGTATATCCAAACGAAAAAGTAACCGTAATTTCAGAAAAAATATTTTTCAGATTTGGAAAATTAAAATGCAAAGTTAAGATGATAAATGCTAAAAATGAAGAAGTTTGCTCAGGAACAATTGCTGGAATGATAATGTAAAGTTTAAAAGGTTTAGTTTGTAATTAGGTTGATTTTTGTAATTGTAATTGACATTGAAAAAAAGAGTCGTAATAACAGGTTTAGGAATAGTAGCTCCAAATGGAGTAGGACTTGAAGCGTTTACGTATGCCATTAAAAGTGGAGTATCAGGAATAAAACACGATGCAGAACTCGAACGGTTGCAATTTTCTTGTCAAATATCGGGCAAACCTCAAATCTCAACTGAGCTGACATTAGATTATTTCACCGAATTGGAATTGCGAAATTTCAATTCAACGGGAATATTATACGGTGTCATTGCTGCTCTTGATGCTTGGAAAGATGCTGGATTAACAATTGAACATAATGAAAAACCCGATTGGGATTCCGGAACCATTTTCGGAACGGGAACTTCTGGAATAGATAAATTTAGAGAAAGTATTTACAAAATTGACGATTTTCAAACTCGAAAACTTGGAAGTACAGCAGTGGCTCAAACCATGAATTCTGGTGTAAGTGCATACATTGGCGGAAAATTAGGATTAGGAAATCAAGTAACAACCAACTCTTCAGCTTGCACTACAGGAACAGAGAGTATCTTGATGGCTTATGAACGCATCAAATCGGGGCAAGCGAAACGAATTATTGCTGGCAGCACAAGCGATTCTGGTCCTTACATTTGGGGTGGTTTTGACGCTATGAGGGTATGTACTTTTAAGCACAATGATACACCAGAAAAAGGATCGCGACCAATGAGCGCAACAGCTTCGGGATTTGTACCGGGAAGCGGCGCTGGAGCACTAATTGTTGAGGATTTAGAAAGTGCTTTACATCGGGGTGCCAAAATTTATGCGGAAATTTTGGGCGGAAATATAAATTCGGGAGGACAACGAGGCGGAGGAACAATGACTGCACCTAATTCGGTTGCCGTTCAAAAGTGCATTGTTGATGCGATACGTAACGCAGCGATTTCAGCAAATGAGATTGATGCTATTAACGGCCATTTAACAGCAACTTCTAAAGACAGTTTAGAAATTAAAAACTGGACAGAAGCTTTACAAAGAAATGGAATTGATTTTCCCTATATAAATTCTTTAAAATCAATGGTTGGTCATTGTTTGTCAGCTGCTGGAAGTGTTGAAAGTGTGGCTTCGGTGTTGCAAATTTATCACGGATTTGTTTTTCCAAATAGCAATTGTGAAGATTTGAATCCAGAAATTGCTGGATTAATCAACGAATCTAAAATTCCTCGAAAGATTATAGAAAAAGAAATTAATATCGTTGCTAAAGCTAGTTTTGGATTTGGCGATGTCAATGGATGTGTGATTTTTAAAAAATACCAATAAACGATGAACCAACAAGAAACATTAGAAAAATTAAAAGCGATTGTAAAACCTTTTGTTAAAAACGAAGAAGCCTTTCAAAACCTTACTGAAGACACTGATTTTATTAATGATTTACAAATAAACTCGGCCAATTTAGTAGATATTGTTTTAGACACCGAAGAAGCATTTAATATTGAAATCGATAATCAATCAATGGAAAAGATGCTAACTATTAAAGCAGCTTTAGAAATTATCAATACCAAATTAGCAGAACAGTAATGATTGGAAACGACATTGTAGATTTGGCTCTTGCACGTGAAGAAAGTAATTGTAACCGCAAAGGTTTTTTATATAAATTATTTACAATACAAGAACAAAAGCTAATAAAATCGTCTGTAAATCAAGAAAATATAATTTGGGATTTATGGAGTCGTAAGGAAGCGGCTTATAAAATTTATAACCGTCAAACTGGTATTAGGAAATACAATCCAATTCAATTTCAATGCTTTAATGTAGATTTAGAAATAGGAAAAGTAGTGTTTGAAAATCAAATATTCTATACCAAAACAGAAATCACTCTAGAGTATATATATACCATTGCGGTTTCTGAAGTTGAAAATTTTGACAAGATTAAAGCCATAGAAAAAACATCAATTATTCAAAAAGAAAAAGGAATTCCACAATATATTAACGAAAATAAAATCATAAAACCTATTTCAAAAACACACCATGGAAGATTTGAAAGAATAATTTCAATTATTTAAATCCCAAGCGTGATTTTAATTTGAGAAATGAAAGTGCAATAGTATATGCATCATCTGTTGTTGAAATTCGATCTGTTTTTGGTATTTTCAAGTGCGAACTAATGTCATCTAATGACAGATTTTTATCATTGATATCATGCAGTTTTTTATACATCACTTCAATATCCAACGCTTCATTTTTAAGTCGTCCGCAACCTAACTTTTCAAGTGATTCATTAATTATTTCAATATCAAAATTAATACGATGACCAACCAAAGTTGCATTGCCGATATAAGCGATTAATTTTTCTAAAGCATGTACTTCCGACAGTTTAGGTTGTTCCGATTCTAATAAAAAATCATTAGACATACCATTATCATGCAGAAATTTATATTGAGGAATGGTAACCTCGAAGACATCCCCAATAAGGATATTGTCATTAATTACAGCGATTGCACCAAAAGACAAAATGACATCTTTTTTTACATTTAAGCCTGTTGTATCGACACTTAATGAAACGTATCTATCACTCTTTTTTTCAAACTTTTCTAGATAAGTTTTCCAAAATTCGGGATAATCTTTATTAATATTTTTTAACCAATCGAGCATAATTAGGAAAATTGTGTCAGTTGAAATCGATCTTTAATTAATTCTTCTAGCTCTCGCATAGGAGTAAGGGCATTTTTTAGCTTTTCCTTGTCAACTTTGCTTAATTCTTCTAGATTTATATATTGACCGGAGCTATCATTTTTTAAACCTTCTAAACTTCTAAATTTGGACAAAATTAAAAAAGCATCCGCACAATTAAGATAAACTTCTGAAAATTTAGGATCAATCATAGCTAATTGCTTATATCGTAAATAAGTACTATTTATCCCCCTTATATTATTATACAAAACTAGTAAACGAGCGCTGTCAATTAAAGGCATTATAGCTCTTGACTTAATATCAAATTTGCCTTTATGTTCGCCTTCCTCTTCTAAATTAAATTTTTTAAAGAAATTCAAAGGAGCTGGTTTCTTCAGGGCGTCATTTCCGAGATAATCAAAGAAAAGCGCATTGTTTTTAGCATTTTTAAATATAACATCTGTTATGGCATCTTCAATCTTTTGTTCCCCAAAAGCAATTTCATAATCAAAGAAAACACTACTGATTTCATTTGATTTTTCACCTGGAGTATTCATCCAATTACTATATTGTTTTGTCCAATCTGTCAATGACTTACACCAAAGCATATTGCTAGCCATATGTCCCTGAGCGCAATTCATATAACCTACTTTTTCTAATGTTGAAGTTGTTTTTTTTGCTAATTTTAAGAAGTAATCTTTTACATCACGGTATTTTTCTGCAGAAACATCTTCAAATATCAAAATACTGTCTTGATCGGTTAATAGTAGTTGTTCCTTTCTTCCTTGACTACCAATGGATAACCACGCAAATCGAGCGGGAGGGGAGCCCATATCTAAAATAGCTTGCTCAATAGCTCTTTTAACAATAGCAAGCGTAATCTCGCCAGCTATACTATTTATATGAGTTAATGGGATGTTTTTTTGTAAAGATGACTGAATTATTTCTGCTAATTTATCACGAACCAATTTCAAGTCTTTAGCGGTTTGTGAACGCTTAATCTCCTTAAGAAGTACTCCAGGATTGTTGGCTTGAGCAACCACCAAATCATGTTCTGAAATAATTCCTTTTACATCAGATTTATCCGTTCCATCTTGAGTAACACACAAATGAGTAACACCATATTTCAACATAATTAATTGAGCTTCAGCAACAGAAATGTTCTCGGTTACTGTAACTACAGGAGAAGCCATGATTTTATCAATTGTATTTGAAAAAGCCACTCTACCAGTTGCTACTTTTGAGCGAAAATCTTTATCGGTTACAATTCCAACAGGATAACTGTCTTCTGTTATTAATACACTATCCAACATATTATCGGTAACTAATTGTGCCGCATCTTTAATCATGGTACCAACACCAATTTTTAACGGTTTTTTATTATAGGTTAATGATTGAAAATAGAGCATATCTGATTGATTATCAGAATATGATAAATTATCGGAAAGAAGACCATGATTGGAGTCTAATGAGCCACTTTTAGTATTGGTAGCAAAACTCTCGAGCAAGAAATTTAATACCTCAGAATTTTGAGCAACAAAAGGTTTAAAAGCAGCAATTGGTATAGCGTAAACAATTGACTCTTCGCGAGCCTTAGCTGTCATTTGATAATTGTTTTTAGCGAAGAATGGTCGTAATCCAAAAATATCGCCGGTGTAACATTTATTTAATAGCGTTTCTTCGGCATCTGAAATTACGGTAAGATGAATCACACCAGAAGCTACAACATAAAACGAATCGTGTAAAATATCATTGACTTGAAATAGTGACTTTTGCTTTTCTAAATTAATAACGCGCATGGAATCTGCAATCCTTACTAGGTCATCTAAAGATAAATAATTGAAAGGTTGATATTCTTTTAAAAATTTTGCTACACGTTCTGAAATAGAATTACCCATACATTATTGTCGTTAATTTTATAAAAATATAAAAATAGAATTAGAATACAAAAATAAAGAGAATAAAGAATATGAAAGTGATAAATTATCTAGTAATACAACTGAAATGTAAAAATTCTATTTTACATAATATAAATTATAGTGCATTTATTTGTATTACAAATGATTGTTTTACTAGTAACTAATCCGGTTCATTCATTATCTTAAATCTATAAATTTTACCAATGGCAATGATTAGTTTTAGTGTATAATCTTCAATAAGCCAGCTTCTGTAATTTTTAGTTACATTTCCTAAACAAAGACAATATTGTTTGATTCGAAATTCGATATCATCGCTAAGCTCTTTCGATAATTTTCTAGCTTCTAATAAATCATTGGTATTTTCTACACACATTGTCGCATGTTGTTCTATTGATTTTTCAATAATTGTTTTAGCTTTTAGATTATTTTTAACAGTGAATTTAAATTCTTCATTAATATCCATTGTAATATAAGATGTTTTGCTGAATTTTTTTCTTAATTCTTCTGGCATAAGATATTTAAAATTACTTTCAATTTCAGCATCTTCACGAAGGCTTTCTAGGTAATATTCAGGAGATTTAAAAATATGCTGCCAATCTATAGGATTATCCCATAAACCAAAACGCAATGCATTATTTCCGAGGTCAATAACGGTAAAATTATCTTTATTAGGTAAACGTCTAGATCCACGTCCAATCATCTGAAAATAAAGTGTTAGCGATTTTGTAGCTCGATTTAAAATGATACTTTCTACAGTAGGTTCATCAAATCCGGTAGTTAAAATTCCCACCGATGTTAATATTGCGTCGGGAGTTTTTTTAAACCATTGCAAAATATCTTTTCTATCTTCACTCGATGTCGTATTATCTAAATGTCTTATATTGTATCCTGCATGTCTAAAGCTTTCATAAACATGCAACGAAGTATTAATTCCGTTATTGAAAATTAAAGTTTTTTTTTCCAAGGATTTTTCGGTGTAGGCATGTAATAATTTTTCTTGCATCACCATATTACTGTAGAGATCGTCCGATGATTTTACAGTATAATCACCATTAATTCCCACTTTTAATGAAGTTAAACCAACATCATAACTATAGGTAGTTGCTTTTGCCAAAAATCCTTTATCAATAAGATTTTTTATAGTATCTCCAACAATAAGCTCTTGATAATTTTCATACATGGGTAGTTTAATATTTGAGCTCAATGGTGTGGCGGTAACTCCCAAAATAAATGCGTTTTCAAAAGCACTAAATAGCTTTCTAAAAGAATTGAAGTGAGCTTCATCAATTATCACTAAACCAACATCTTGTATTTTTAACTTCTCGTCATTAAGCCTGTTTTTGAGCGTTTCAATCATCGCAACAAAGCAGGAATATTCGTCTTGGTCGGGAAGTTCTTTTATGGCACTATTGATGACTTTATTTTTTACATCAAAAGCTTTCAACATTTTGGAGGTTTGCTTACAAAGCTCAATTCGATGCGTTAAAACAACTACTTTTTTTTGATGTTGTTCGAGATACCTTCTTGTTATTTCAGAAAATATAACGGTTTTGCCACCACCTGTTGGAAGTTGGTATAATAAATGATAATTAGATGGTGCATGATCTAATCGTTCAAATATTTTGTCAATATCGCCTTTCTGGTAGCCGTAAAGCTCTTTTTTTTCTTCAAGTTCAGCAAGTAAATCCTTTTTAGACATAGCGATTTTTACAATTTTGCAAAATTACATCTAAAAAATAGTTTGTAGACATTTATTTCAAAAAATAATAATTTAATAATCAAATCGCTCAACCACCGCGTTAAACTGATAACTGTTTACCCAATGCTGTTTAACCGCTTCTTCTTTGATGACCACTACTCTACTTTTAAAATCCTCTAATATTCCATTTTCAATCATGAAACTTATGGATTGTTCAAATGAGATGAGCATGCTTTTGTAAAAAGTTTCATTAGTTATTTGCCTTTCTTTAGTTAATGTTTGAGCAATCTCAATAGCATAAAGCATAATATCCGCCACAATAAAGGAATCAACACCTAATGAAATAAAATGTTTTATATATTTTTGAGCTGTTGAACGTCGCATTTTCGGCCTTTTTCCTCGAATCGGAAAATATTCATTCGAGATTTTAAGCCGGGCATCCTTTAATAAATTAGCTTCATTTGGTTTAAAAACAAAATCATAATAGACTTTTACCTCCTTAAATTTATCATATAGTGCTATTAATTGCTCTTCTAGTTGACTTTTATCCAATTCGGATACATATTTTTTTAAATCTCGTTTGCTCATAGGAATGCTAAATTAATGCAAAAGTAATGTTCTTTGGTGCTTTAATATTAGGCTTATTATGTAATTTTGCATGCAAAATATAATATTATGACCAAAATTTTTAAAATTATTGCCATTTTAGAGGGATGCTCGTTCTTACTTTTACTTTCCAACATGTTGTTCATTAAGCCCAATGATTTGGTTTTATATAAAAAGTTGCTTTTCCCAATCGGAATGTCACACGGAATACTTTTTATTGCTTATCTTTATTTGGCTATTATGATTAAAGAAAAACATAATTGGAATATTAAAGATTTAATCATAATAATTTTGGGTTCATTGATTCCATTTGGCGCATTTTACATTGAAAAGAAATATTTGAAGAATGCATAATTTTTTAGAGAAATTATTTGGTTGGTTTTATCCGTTGTTGCTTAAAATTAATTTAGGTGATACGGTATCTTCCTATTTTAGTTTGATATTTAACATATTAATTTTATGTTTTTTATCATACTTTATCTACATTATATTTCGATTACTTTTAGTTACGGTTTTGGCACTAGTTGCCAAAAAAACTAAAACTAAATTTGATGACTTATTGGTTTCCAACCAAACAGCCAAATATATAGCACATCTAATTCCTTTTCTTTTTATTTACAAATCGGTTCCTGTAATTTTAGAACACTACGTTTACTGGGAGTCAATGTTTGGAAAATTTGTTGGAATCTACATCATTTTACTTTCACTTTGGATCATTCGAAGCGTTTTAAAAGCTATTCGAGATTATCTTAAAGAACAACCTCGATTTAGCGACAAACCTATAGATAGTTATATTCAAGTAATTATGATAGTACTTTGGATTTATGGTGTAAGTATTATTATTTCCAAATTATTTGAAATCAATAAAAACACATTACTAGGAACTTTAGGGGCAATTTCTGCTGTAATTATTTTAATTTTTAGAGATACCATACTTGGTTTTGTCGCTAGCGTTCAGGTATCACTCAATGATATGGTTCGGATTGGCGATTGGATTACGTTTGATAAATTTGGTGCTGATGGTGATGTTATCGAAATTAACTTGGCAACCGTGAAAGTTAGAAATTTTGACAACACTACAACTACTATTCCAACATATAGTCTGATTTCTGATTCATTTAGAAACTGGCGCGGAATGCTAGATTCTGATGGAAGACGCATTAAAAGACACATTTTGGTTAAAGCCAATACCGTGAAATTTTTAACTGATGATGAATTACAAAAGATGAAACAAATTCAGTTGTTAGCTGATTATGTTGATGCGCGTCAAAGAGAAATTAACAATTACAACACGACATATAATGTGGATAAATCGATACTAATCAATGGACGAAACATGACAAATTTTGGACTATTTAGAAAATATATAACCAATTATCTAGAACATTATCCGGGATTAAATAAAAATATGCTTTTGTTATGTCGCCAGTTACAACCAACGGCTCAAGGGATTCCATTAGAAATTTATGCTTTTTCCAAAGATCAACGATTTGTAGAATATGAATATATCATGTCTGATATTTTTGATCATATTATTGCCGCTGTTCCCTATTTTGATTTAGAACTATATGAAATGCCATCTGATAATAGCCATTTTGTAAACTAACCTTTCTTCAAACGGTCTTCAACAAATTCAATTTTAGTTTTTCCGTGAGGTTGCGGTTTACCATCCATTCCCACGCTAACCATAGTAATAGCATCAATAGTAATTATGGTTTCTTGCGTCATCATATTTCTAACCTCACACATTAATGTTAGTGAAGTTCTTCCAAATTTAATAACATCAATTCCAATTTCAACAATATCACCTTGTTTGGCGGAGCTTCTAAAATTGATTTCAGACATGTGTTTGGTTACAATTCTAGGGCTTTCAAGCTGAATTATGGCATAAAGTGCTATTTCTTCATCAATCCAAGCCAATAAACGACCTCCAAACAAGGTGCTATTTGGATTTAAATCTTCGGGTTTTACCCATTTTCTGGTATGAAAACGCATAGTAATTCATTTTAACCACAAGGATAAAGATTTTACATATCAATTACAATATTTAATCGTTTTTTATTACTAAAAAAAGTTGGTACTTTATTGTAAACTATTATATTTGCACTTAATTATTTATAATTTAACCTATTTAGTATAAAATGAAAAAAAATACATTAATTTCTTTACTATTGATTTCGGTTTTCACTACTAATGCTCAAAATGATAATTCATACAATAAATGGACTATTGAAGCAAATGTTGGGCAAGCAAAAGGTTTAGCTCCATATGCAACTGGTTATTTTTCTAGTGATCGTAAAACTGTATTTGGAAAATTGCAAGCCAATAGTTTTACGATAGCTTCTAGATACATGATAAGTCCAAAATTTGGTTTTAAGTTAGGTTTAAATTATGAAAATTTAAAACCTACTAGTTCAGAAAGTTCTCCTTATGAGATGGAAATTTTTGGATTATCTGTTGATGGCGTAATCAATTTGAGTAGATTATTTGATATTACTGAACCAATGAAAAAGTTTGGATTATTAGGTCATGCAGGATTTAAAATTGATAGAATGACATCTAAAACTGAAAATAGAGTTACACCATTTTTATATAATGATTATGGTAGAACAGAATATGCGGGTGGTCTTGTTGTGGGCATTTCTCCTCAATTTCGTTTTTCAAAAAAAATGGCGGTATTGATTGATGTTTCACTTCAAAATAATTTTAGACAACACTTTACTTGGAATGGTTCTTATTCGGATTCTTCTAATAATTTAAATGGTCAAAAAATTACTGGATCTATCGGTCTTTCTTATTCTTTGGGTAAAAATGAAATTCATGGAGACTGGGCTATCATTAAAGATAAGAATTTAGCAAAAATAGAAGAACTAGATAAAAAAATTGGTGATATTGAAAATAGAATGAATGACACTGATAAAGATGGAGTACCAGATTATTTAGACCAAGAAAATAATTCAGTCGCAGGTGTTGCAGTTGATACAAGAGGAAGAATGATAGATTTAAATAAAAATGGTGTTCCAGATGAATTAGAACGTTATGTTGAAAAAACAGCTAAAGAATCATCAGAAAAAGCTGTTAAAGAAGCTACTGAAGATTCTGTATTAAGATTAGTTAATGAAGGGTATGTGTGTGCATATTTTGATAGTGGAAAAACGCAAGCAACCGAAGCTTCTACTGAAGGAATTGATTTTATTTTAACTTTCCTAAGAAATCATCCAAATGACAACATCGATGTTATGGGACATGCTGATGAAATTGGAAGTTCTAAAGTCAATAATTCTTTAGCTTCGAAAAGAGCTGAAAATATAAAAAACATATTGGTTAAAGCAGGAATTAATCCAACAAGATTAAATGTAATATCTAAAGGTATTGACAATAGTGTTGCTCCAGATTCTGCTGAAGCAAGAAGACTTGTTAGAAGAGTTACATTTAGAGTTACAAAATAAAATTTCAAATTTAATAAACAAAAAACCTCTGTGACTAACAGAGGTTTTTTTATAAATAAATAAAATGAAAGCTAGAGATTTATCTTTGTTAGAAATTAGAGGAGAATCAATTGGAAATACATCTAAAGACTCTTCATTAGAAGAATTATTTCAAAATAGAACGTTAAGACCAATTATTAAATTACAAAACAATCTATTTATAGAGGTTTTTATCAATTATGCAATTAAACAAAAGAATGTCTTTTTTAAATTATCACCAGAAAAAAAAGTAGTTTACATTGAAAATGTTATACAAAGAGATATTAAGTTTAGAAATTCTCTAAAAGGAATGATTATTGCATTCTTTACAATCAATGAATATTCTGAGTACATTACAAATTCTTCTAACTTAAATAAACGGATGATGAATATTCTTATTGAGCGATTAAAAAGTCAAGTTCAATTAATTGATATAGAATAAAATTAAAAATAAATAAATTAACTACTTGTTATTAAGTCAAAACTTTCATGAATTAACGATTAATTTTTTTCTTAATATATTTGCAATTCAAATTTACAAATAATGAATTTACTTAATATCCCAAAAATTAAGCATACTGATAGTGACAATTTTTTTTTGTTAGCAGGTCCTTGTGCCATTGAAGGTGAGGAAATGGCTATGAGAATTGCAGAAAAATTAGTTTCAATATCTGATAAACTTCAAATTCCATATGTCTTTAAAGGATCGTTTAAGAAAGCAAATCGTTCAAGAATTGATAGCTTTTCTGGTATTGGCGATGAAAAAGCATTGAAAATACTTCGAAAAGTATCTGAATCATTCAATATTCCTACAGTAACGGATATACACACTAATGAGGATGCGGCCATGGCAGCAGAGTATGTAGATGTATTGCAAATTCCAGCCTTTTTAGTAAGACAAACTGATTTGGTTGTTGCTGCAGCAAAAACGGGTAAAACAGTAAATCTTAAAAAAGGACAGTTCATGAGTCCCGAAAGCATGAAACATGCCGTGCAAAAAGTACTAGATTGCCATAATGAAAATGTTATGGTTACCGACCGAGGAACAATGTTTGGTTACCAAGATATGATCGTGGACTATCGTGGAATTCCGACTATGAAACAATATGCCACTACAGTACTTGATATCACGCATTCATTACAGCAACCTAATCAAACTGCTGGAGTTACTGGTGGAAGACCTGACATGATTGAAACCATTGCCAAAGCAGGAATTGCCGTAGGAGTTGATGGCATTTTTATTGAAACCCACTTTGATCCAGCTCATGCTAAAAGCGATGGTGCAAACATGCTACATTTAGACCATTTTGAAGATTTAATGACAAAATTAGTTGCCATAAGAAAAACGGTTAATCAATTTTAATATAAACAATTTACTTTTTTTCTACCAAATGGTAACTCGAAGAGCATCGGGTTGATACATTGTACTTCCTGGTTTAATGTTGAATGCTTTTTGAAATTCTGGTATATTAGCTAAAGGTCCGTTAACTCTAAAACGTGCCGGTGAATGCACATCAGTCATCACTTGTTTAAGCAAGGATTTATTAGTGGCATTAACCATCCATGCATAGCCATACGCTAAAAAATAACGCTTTTCAGGTGTTAAACCACTTATCACTTTTTTATTCTTAAATTGTTTTGTTTTTTTAAAAGCTTCAAAACCCATAACAACCCCACCTAAATCTGCAATGTTTTCACCCTGAGTGGCATCGCCATTGACATTTTTATCGCCAACTTTAAATTTATTAAATTGAGACACTATTAATGAAGTTTTGGCTTTAAATTTCTTTAAATCTTCGGCGGTCCACCAATTGTTTAAATTCCCCTTGTCGTCGTATTGACATCCTTGATCGTCAAATCCGTGCGTAATTTCGTGACCAAAAGTAGAACCTCCAATAATACCATATAAAATAGCATCATCAGGCATTCTTCCCTCAAATCCTGGAATAATAATATTACAAGCTGGAACACAAATTTCGTTGTTACTTGGATTGTAGTAAGCATTATATGTTTGCGGAAACATATTCCATTCTGTTCTATCAACAGGCTTACCGTATTTATGAATCATGAAGTTATAACTCCATTGATTAACTGAAATGACATTACTGCAGTAGGATTTTTTATCAATTACCACACTACTCATGTCTTTCCATTTATCGGGATATCCAACTTTCATAACAATTTTACTTAATTTTGCCAGTGCCTTTTCTTTAGTGGCAGGACTCATCCAGTCTAGATTTTTAATTCGAATTGCATAAACATCTCGATTATTATTACCAATTTCAAGAAGTTTCTCTTTTGTTCCTTTAGGAAGATACTCCTCAACATACACTTGCCCAATAAGTTCACCGAGCGAAGTTCCCGTTTGCTCTACTACTCTTTTCCAGCGCGGTTTTTGTTCCTTAATACCATTCATAACCGTGTTAAAGAAATAAAAGTTTTGATTTTCAATTTCTTTATTTAAGTAAGAAGCATAATTGTTGTATAAATCCCATTTCAGATAGACTTTCCAATTATCAATAGAATAATTTTTCAAGGCTACATTAAAAGCTTTATAAAATTCGGGTTGTCCAACGATTACCGTATCTGCATTTTTAATATTCAAATTGGCAAACATTACTTTCCAATCGATATTTGATGTTATAGCATTTAATTGCTGTAAAGTCATTTTATTATAATTTTTAATTGGGTCACGAAGTGCTTCCAATTTTCGGGAACTTTGAGCCAATTCGGTCTCCATTTTCATCACTACATTGGCATTGCCGGCTGCTTTATCTTTTGCCTCTCCAGTTAATTCAAATATTCGGGTAACGTGTTTTAGATATTCAACTCTAATCTTTTTTGAATTATCATCGGTATCAAAATAATAGGCTCTTTGTCCTAAGCCCAATCCTCCTTGACTTAAGAACAAGGCATTTTTAGAACTTATTTTATCATCTTGTCCTACATAGAAATTAAAAGCTGGAGAAGCTCCTATGGTATGTAAATATCCTACCGTTTGCAACAAACTTGAAATATCTTTAATGGCATTAATTTTGGTAATTTCATTTTTTAATGGCGTAATTCCCGCTTTGTCAATGGCCACAGAATCTAATCCAGAAGCATAAAAATCACCTATTTTTTGTTTATTACTGCCTTTCGGTGCATTGGCTTCAGCAGATTTAATGCAAATTGATTTCACTTGATTATTAATTGTATCTTGAATCATGCGAAAAATACCATTACTTTTCTCAGAAGAAGGTATAGGATGATTTTTAAACCAACTGCCATTAGCATAAGAAAAGAAATCCTCAGAAGGATTGACAGTAGTATCACGATTTGCTACTAAAGGATCTATAAAAGTTTTTTCTTTTTTATTACAACTTACAACGAATAATGTTAAGATAATTATTGTGATAATTTTTTGAATAATTTTCATCTTTTAAGTTTTGATTTGATATTTAGATATGATTTTGATAAAAATAGCTTCCAAATCTAATGAATTTTATTAGCTAGAGAAAATAATTATTTTAAACAGAATATATTTACAATAATTTTAGCACATTCAACGTTGTATATAAACTAAATTGCACCAAAATTAAACTGCTATGGATAAAATCAAAATACTTTGGGTTGACGATGAGATCGATTTATTGAAACCTCACATTCTATTTTTAGAAAAGAAAAACTACGAAGTTACTACGTGTAATAATGGTCGTGATGCAGTTGATGTCTTTGCAGAAAACAATTTTGATATTGTGTTTCTAGATGAAAATATGCCCGGAATGAGCGGTCTTGAAACATTGGCTGAAATTAAAGAAAAAAAATCTTCTACACCTGTAATCATGATTACAAAGAGTGAAGAAGAATATATTATGGAGGAAGCCATTGGTTCTAAAATAGCCGATTATTTAATTAAACCTGTCAATCCGAATCAGATCTTATTGAGTTTGAAAAAAAATCTCGATCATTCTAGGTTAATTTCAGAGAAAACAACGTTAGATTACCAGAAAGAATTCCGAAAAATAGCAATGGAATTAGCGATGGTAAACAACTACGAAGACTGGATTGAACTCTATAAAAAGCTTATATTTTGGGAATTAGAGTTAGAAAATATTGAAGATAATAATTTAATTGAAATTCTAGAATCTCAGAAAGTCGAAGCCAATTCACAATTCGGAAAATTCATCGAACGAAATTATGAAGATTGGTTTGCGTCCCCTACGCGTCAAAGCTCAAATGATTCAAAATCAGACAAACCGATACAGTCACACACGCTATTTAGAGAATTGGTAGTACCTGAACTTGTAAAAAAAGATAAACCTATACTATTTGTGGTTATTGATAATTTAAGATACGACCAATGGAAAGCCATGGAAAGTACTATTAACAATTACTACAAATTAGAAAAAGAAATTCCGTATTATGCTAGTTTACCAACAGCAACGCAATATGCAAGAAATTCCATTTTTTCTGGATTAACTCCTTTAGAAATGGAAAAACAATTTCCACAATATTGGAAAAATGATGTCGATGAAGGCGGTAAAAATCTCTTTGAAGCCGAGTTTTTAACTGCGCATTTAAAACGATTGGGATTGAATATAAAACAAGATTATTTTAAAATCACCAATTTGGCTGGAGGAAAAAAATTAGCTGAAAACTTTAAATCTTTAAAAGATAATAATTTAGTTACCGTTGTTTACAATTTTGTAGACATGCTTTCACATGCAAAAACCGAAATGGATGTTGTGAAAGAATTGGCATCAGACGACAAAGCTTATCGCTCATTGACTTTAAGTTGGTTTAAGAATTCTCCCTTATTAGACATTATTCAACAAGCACAAAAGTTAGGTTTCAAGCTAATTATTACCACAGATCACGGTACTATAAATGTTAAAAATCCATCTAAAGTAATTGGTGATAAGAACACCAGTTTGAATTTAAGATATAAAACAGGAAGAAGTTTAACTTATGAAAATAAAGACGTTTATGTAATTAAAGATCCAAAAAAAATTGGGCTTCCCTCCATAAACATGAGTTCTTGTTATATTTTTGCAAAAAATGATTATTTCTTGGCTTATGTTAACAATTACAATCACTACGTAAGTTATTATCGAAACACCTACCAACATGGAGGAATTTCTTTAGAAGAAATGATTGTTCCTTTTTTAGTGTTTAATCCTAGATAAAATATCATGGAAATTATCTTTTCGCTTGATGAATTAGAAAATGTTGCCAAAAAAATACTTTCAGAAAACCCCAAAAAAGTAATTCTTTTTAATGGTTCCATGGGAGTAGGTAAAACAACTTTAATAAAAGAAATAGCAAAAAGACTTGGTGTAATCAATCCTACTTCTAGTCCAACTTTTTCTTTAATTAATGAATACCAAACCATTCATAAGCAATATATTTACCATTTTGATGTTTATCGATTAAAAAATGAAATGGAAGCTCTAGACATGGGAATCGATGAATATTTATATTCTGAGAACTGGTGCTTTATCGAATGGGCAGAAAAAATTCCGAGCTTAATTCCCGATGAACATTCTATAATTAAAATTGAAATACTTCCTGATGGAAAGCGACGATTGATTTTAACTTAAATTTTTTTTAAAAAAATTGAAAATGATGCACTTTTTGAAATAGCTATTTAATTTTTTGTAACTTAGTACCATAATTCATATTACGTTATGTCAATTAGTACTCCATTTACAAAACAACAGCTACTTCCTCAAGAAGAAAAACTTGAAATTACTCGTAAAAAAAGTGAATTGTTTATTGGAATTCCCAAAGAAACTAGTTACCAAGAACGTCGTATTTGTTTGACACCAGATGCTGTTCATTCTTTAACAGCTCATGGTCACCGCATCTTAATTGAGTCTAGTGCAGGTGAAAGTTCTAGTTACACCGACAAAGAATATAGTGATGCAGGAGCCGAAATTACTAATGATACCAAAAAAGTATTGTCGTGTCCGATACTTTTAAAAGTAGAGCCACCAACAATGGCAGAAATTGAAATGATGAATCAAAATGCAATCATTATTTCTGCTATTCAATTGAAAACTAGAAAAAAAGAATATTTTGAAGCGCTTACAAAAAAGAAAATCACAGCATTAGCTTTTGAGTATATAAAAGATGAAGATGGTTCTTATCCTGCTGTGAAATCTTTGAGTGAAATTGCGGGAACTGCCTCAATACTTATCGCATCCGAATTAATGATAAATAACCAATTTGGAAAAGGATTGTTATTTGGTAATATTACTGGCGTCCCTCCTACTGATGTTGTTATTATTGGTGCTGGAACTGTTGGTGAATTTGCCTCTAAAACAGCTATTGGTTTGGGTGCAAATGTAAAAGTTTTTGATAACTCAATCACCAAATTACGACGCTTACAAAACAATTTGAACCAACGTGTTTTTACGTCAACCATACAACCAAAGTCTTTGTTAAAAGCGCTACGCCGTTGTGATGTCGCTATTGGAGCTATGCGTGGTAAAGACCGATGTCCTGTTGTAGTCACAGAAACTATGGTTGAACACATGAAAAAAGGAGCGGTTATTGTCGATGTAAGCATTGATACAGGAGGCTGTTTTGAAACTTCAGAAATTACTACTCATGAAAAACCAACTTTTATAAAAAATGATGTAGTACATTATTGTGTTCCCAACATACCTTCGCGATATTCTAAAACGGCATCATTATCAATAAGCAATATTATTACTCCCTATTTATTACAAATTGCTGAAGATGGAGGTATTGAAAGTGCTTTGCGATGTAATAAAGGATTAAAGAACGGTGTGTATCTATATCATGGAATATTGACCAATAAAGCTATTGGCGATTGGTTCAATCTTCCTGATAGTGATATAAATTTAATTGTTTTCTAAAAATATTACTTGTAAGTAATACGCTCTTTAGTTTACCTTTGCATAAAAAATTACAAATGAAATTTTATCAGCGTTTTGCTTATTATTTAGTAGGATTAGTAATTGGAAGTTTCTTTGTTGCAGTTGTTTTGTCAGGAAAAGATACTCGTTGTAATTATTTCCCAAATGCTAGAGTATTAAATGACCTAAGAAACAAACCTTTCAATTACAGCATTGAAGCATCTAGAAAACTTGCAGAAGATTGGGTTGACACTATCGATATAAAAAATACCTTAACTTATGGCGATGTTGATTTTGATAAAAGTAATAAGCCTTATCAAAAAGGAAAACTTTATATTATTCAGGGAAAAACCACCAAAAAAGATACTATTACACTTCGAGTAATTAATTACCCTAGTAAAGCCGTGCTAGAAGACATCATTAGAAAATAAATCCAAAATTATACGTTATTTTCCAGTACTTAAGATTGCAAGTATCGTTCTTCAAATATTTTTTGATGATGATTTTGATGTCCGATAATAACAAATCCAAGCGCTCGTACTGACATAGGATTATTAGAAGCAATGCCTATTCGCACTAATTGCTCTTCGTTGAACGATTTAAATAGCAATAAGGTTGCATGACGTATAGCAGATAATTCCGTAAGTAATTCCATAATACTTCTTTGATTTCCGTTAGCTTCTACAACATACTCATTTTCTTCAAAACCTGGCAATTCAGTACTATCATTTCTTGCAAAACGCAACGCTCGATACGAAAAAATACGCTCAGCATCAATGATATGCTGAATAATATCTTTAATGGTCCATTTTCCATCAGCATAACGATAATCAAATTTATCCATAGGAATATCTTGCACAAACTTAATAAAACGGTGTAAAGATATTTCAAGTTCTTCAATTAGTGTATATTCATTTGTAACTTGAGCAATGTAATTTCCATAATAACTGGCGAATTCTGATGATTGCAATTGAGATGGCTTCATGGATACTATTTTTAATTTTTATTTAATTTATATTTCATCGTCGCTTTTAGCTCGACTCTATTTTCTATTAATTTTGTTGTTTAATTTATGATATATTTCCACAGTAGATTTATTTTTTGCAGCGTAAAATATTCTCTTTTGGTCGGAAGTAGTAATCACTATAAAAGGACTTTTTTGGGAGTTGAGTAATAACGTTACTTTTTCACCCTTATCAGTTAAAAAATATCCTTTTTTAACTGTTTCAAGTGCAAATCCATTAATTTTTGAAGTGATTTTCGGTAATTCATCAGTCAATTGAATAGATTTAACATCATTAAGTTTGATTTCCGTTCCATAAGAACCATTTATCGTTATCCTATTGTTGGCTACGATTATTTCATTGTCATTTAAACTACTTTTAAATTCGTACATTAAAAATACCAAAAGTAAAAGCATAATACCCATAGCACCATAAGTTTTTATATTTTGTTTTGTATTCTTCTCTTTTGAAAACTGTTTTCCTTTCCAGATAAAAAAGATGTACGCAAGTATTGGATAAACTCCTAAAAAAATACCACACCAGTCTGAATCTACGAAGTAATATAACAGCAAAGAAATTACCAACAATGATATTCCTAGAACGAGATGAAATTTTCTGAAATAAGGGATGTAAGAATGAATGTCAAATTTTTGTTGCTCTTCCTCGCTCATGGTATTATAACCTGAGAGTAGGTATTTTGCATTGTTTTCAGTAACACTGAATGCTATAATAATAAAAATCGAACTTAAAATTAAGATGGGAATTATCATGTAATTATTATTTCATTTATAGTTTACCTTGCTTAGACATGATAACTAAAATCACGATTGGAATAGCTAAAGCGACTACCATAAATGTATTGTCTAAAAAAAGATTGGGTTGTTTTAATAGCGTAAAAATATAGCCACCAATTGCACCTCCGATATGAGCGGTATGACCAATGTTATCATTTTTTGCCTTCATACCATAAATTGAATATAACAAATATCCAATGCCAAAAATATAACCTGGTATGGGAATTGGAATAAAAAAGAAATATATAGAAAGACTTGGATCTAACAATATAGCCGAGTATATAATTCCCGTAACCGCACCAGAGGCTCCAACAGCGGTATAACTATAATCGTTTTTATGAAAAAAAACAGTAAGTAAGCTTCCAAAAATTAGACTTGCAAAATATATTAAAAGGAACGAAAAGTTACTTAAATAATCACAAACTACAGGCGCAAAAAAATACAGAGAAAGCATGTTAAATGCTAAATGCGAAATGTCTACATGAAGAAAACCAGATGTAACCATGCGATACTGCTCGCCAACTCGAATGCTACCGATATGAAATTGATATTTTCTAAAGAAATTCAAATCCTCAAAACCTTTAATGCTAAAAATGACATTAATTGCAATAATAGATATCAAAAAAATATTTAGACTCATTTTTTATATTTTTAGTAAAAATAGGAATTGTTCTTTAGGTTTTGTTAAACCAAAGTAATAAAATTAACTTAAACTGTATATTTGCATAAAAATTCAGTAATGCAGTTTTTAGTTTATATTTTAATTTATCCGATTCTGTGGTTAATATCTATCCTTCCATTTCGTTTGCTCTATCTGCTTTCTGATGTAGTTTATTTTTTTATATATTACATCATTGGATACAGAAAAAAAACCGTTAGAGAAAATCTAGCTATGGCATTGCCTCATCTTTCAGAAAAAGAGCGTTTGATTATTGAAAAAAAGTCTTTCCACCATTTATGTGATATGTTTTTAGAAATGGTCAAGACCATGACCATATCTGAAAAGGAAATTAATAAACGTTTTAAATACACTAATCTCGATGTATATTTAGATTTAGAAAAAAAGAACAAAAGTATTGCGCTAATGTGCGCTCATTATGCCAGTTATGAGTGGGTACTTTCGATTAATAATCATATTACCTTTAAAGGATATGCTATTTATAAAAAAATAGCCAATCGATATTTTGATAAATTAGTTAAAGATATCCGTGCCAAATTTAATGCGTATCTTATTACAACTAAAGAAACAAAAAATTGCATCAAAGAAAATAACTCCAATGGGATTTTAGGTGTTTTTGGTTTTGCCAGCGATCAAACACCAAGAAATGGTGAAAATCTGTATTGGTATTCCTTCATGGGTATTGAAACTCCCATTCACTTTGGTGCGGAAATGCTGGCAAAACGTTACGATATGAACGTAATCTTCCTGAAGGTTAAAAAAGTAAAACGTGGTTTTTATGAAGCTTCATTTGAAGTGTTATCAGATGATGTAAAATCGGTCCCTAATTTTAAAATTTCGGAGACTTTCATTAAAAAAGTTGAACAACAAATTTATGAAGCACCTGAATATTATTTATGGACACACAAGCGATGGAAACATAAAAAACAATAAGAAACCTCGCTAAAAAAGTGAAAAATCGTTCGTCTGTTTGCTAGGTTTCTCTTTATATATTACTCAAAACTCACCATCCATTCGATGCCATATTTATCTCTGAACATTCCAAAATAGGAACCCCACGGACTATCCGCAATGGGCATTTCCACCTGTCCTCCTGACGAAAGGCCGTGAAATAAGGTATCGGCTTCTTCTTTGCTTTCGGCAGTAATAACTATCTTGCTTCTGTTTTCGTTTTCGTTTGTTGTACCAAGTATTTCCGGAACGTCATTTCCCATCAACGTGCTGATTCCTATGGGTAATGCTATGTGCATTATTTTGTTGGCTTCGTGGGCTGCAACAGGAAATTCTTCGCTTGCTAAGTCTTTGAAGCGCATGATTGTGGAAAATGTTCCGCCAAAAACAGATTGGTAAAAGTTGAATGCTTCTTCTGCATTTCCGTTGAAGTTAATGTGTGGGTTTATTTTTGCCATACTTATATTTTTAGACAGAAAAAAACCACCTCAAATTTACTTTAAGATGGTTTTTTAATCAATTAATAATTAATTATTTTACAATAAATTTTGAGTAAGATGTTTTGTTATCCTCACTAACTTTAACGAAGTACATTCCTGACAATAAGTTCGCTACATTAACTTCATTCGTGTTTGTTATAGTACTTAAAACTTGTTTTCCTAATGTATCATAAACTGTAATTTCTTTGTTTCCATTAATTGCAGTTTCAACAAACAATTTACCATCGGTTACAGGATTTGGATATACTTTAAATCCAGCGATTTCATTAAATTGTGCATTAGACAATAAAAATGCAGGATTGTTAAAAATTTTAACTTCATCAATGATAGTAGTTGGCGTTGTTAATCCTGAATCTTGTCTTAAAACAAAGCCACCAATATCAGAAATTGCAGTAGTTGCAATAGAGGTTAAAGTAGGTGTTGTAGTAGCAAATGTTGCTAAATTACTTGGGTTAATCCAAGCCTTAAGGGTTTGGGTAGAAAAATCATATCCCATAATTACTAATAAAACATCCCCTACAGTTCTGGAAGTTGTATCTAAATTAGTAGTAACTGCTGCATTAGCATCTAAACCTATTTGATATTGCGTTGCACTTGTTGTATTCAAGAATAAACGAGCTTGATAACTTGGTGTAGATTTGGTAAAACTTGCATAGTAAGTTAATGCTGGAAATGTTGTAACACCAGTTGTACTTGTTACTTGCATTAAGAAAGAAACATACACTGTTCCAGACGTTTGGTCTGTGAATGGAACCATAGCATCATTTCCAGAACCAGACAATTTTACAGCATTACCAGTAACATTTAAACCAGTATAGGCTAATCCTGGAGAATAAGCGACAATATCGTTTCCTGAACTAATATATCCCCACATTTGAGAAGTACCTAAAGCATATCCACCTGCATACGAAAAAGGCTCGTAAAATGGCAATGTATTAATTGGCTTACAGTCTTTTGATGGAATTGGTAAAGTCCAATCGCAATTTACGCCAACAGCATGTATAGTAATACTTGTGCCTTCCGTAATTCCATTAACAATTATATTTCCATTTGCAACAGTACTTGGATTATCTCCAGCAACAGTTCCAGTAGTTGAAGAAATAGTAAATGTTCCTCCTGTACCTCCTGTAAAAGGAATTGTAGCAGAATAGGTGTCAATATTATAAGTAGTTGTGTTGCAAGCAGTAGTTGGAGTTCCTAAAGAAAACAAACAATTTGGATTAACATTAAATATTTTAATATCATCAATTCTAAACTGATCTGTTGTTCCTGGTTGCGAAAATTTTATTGACAATGTTGAAGACGCTGGTAAAGTTCCATTAGGAACAGTAACTAAATTCCATCCCGCAGTAGTATTGTTTAAGAAATTAATATTCGTCCAGTTTGTACCACCATCGATACTATATTGAAGAATTAACTGTGTAGTTGGTGCATTATAAGACCAATATCCAAAAGTAAAATTGATAGTAGCTGGTGTGTATGCTGAGGTATTTAAACCATTAATCTGTAAATATTTTCCAGCAGTATTAGTTAAAAAACAATTTCCTCCCGCAGAATATCCTGTATAAGTGCTTGATGGCGCTGATGATCTAACATCTCCAGTTCCTGAAAACGTAATAGGGGCAACACTCTGAAATGTGGCCGGAGCAGTTCCCGTAGAATAAGCAGGAATTAATGTTGTAGCTGAAGGTGATCCAAAGTTTTCAGATAAAATAGTTTGTCCAAAAGAAGAAACGGCCAAAGAAGAAATTAGTAAAAATAATAGTTTTTTCATAAGATAGTTTTTAATTAAAAATATGGTGCAAATTTATTAATATAAATTAAACAATGTTGTATTACAATGTAACTAGAATGTTAAGTTATTCAATTTTAATCAAACATTAATTTTAATTAACATTAAAAAATAAACATAAATTTAATTATTCAACATTATTTCAAATAAAACTAACAATGTATTTTTTATAATTCATTGAAAATCATAAATAAACAAATTAGCTTATATAGTATTTAAAGACTACCTTTGCACCAAATTTTAAAATACAATATGAATAAATTTGAACAATTAGGTCTGAATGAGTCGTTACTGCTGGCGATCAAAGATCTAGGATTTGAGAATCCGTCAGAAGTGCAAGAAAAAGCCATTCCAGTCTTATTGGAAAAAAACACAGACTTAGTAGCTTTAGCACAAACAGGTACAGGGAAAACAGCAGCTTTCGGTTTTCCGCTAATACAAAAAATTGATGCTGAAGACAGAAGTACTCAAGCATTAATTTTATCGCCAACGCGTGAGCTTTGCTTACAAATCACCAACGAGATTAAACAATACTCAAAATATGTAAAGGGCTTACATACAGTGGCAGTTTATGGTGGTGCAAGCATTACAGAACAAGCCCGAGAAATTAAACGTGGAGCACAAAT
>CAZSZH010000005.1:0-74937 GCA_964610785.1 uncultured Flavobacterium sp.
ATAAACAAGAAACACCATCATTGTTGTCATCGCATACCTCATATGGAGTTGGGGTATTGACGATTGGGGAAGCAATTGAAGTTATAGTACCTGTTAATGAAGGTGTTCCGCAATTTCCTCCTGTGGTGGTTACGGTATACGTAAAAGGAGAAGCAACAATCGTACTTGGACTACCACTAATGGTAACTGTAGTTCCTGAAACAGTAGCCGTTACTCCTGTTGGTAGTCCTGTTACCGTGGCACTAGTGGCTGTTCCTCCAAAAGTATACGTTATCGGCGTAATAGCTGAATTAACACAAACGGTTTGTGAGTCTGTTGCTATGGCAGAGCTTAAAACTAATGTGGCTAATGGATTTACGGTAATTGTTCCTGTTAGTGAAGGTGTTCCACAAGAACCTCCTGTGGTGGTTATGGTATAAGCAAAAGGAGTTGCTGCTGAAATAGAAGGTGTACCACTAATGGTAACCGTTGACCCTGCAACAGCAGCTGTTACTCCTGCTGGCAATCCAGTAACCGTTGCTCCCGTAGCAGTTCCTCCAAAAGTATAAGTTATCGGCGTAATAGCTGAATTAACACAAACTATTTGAGAGTCTGAAGAAGAGACAGAGCTTAAAACTAATGTTGCTAATGGATTTACGGTAATAGTTCCTGTTAACGAAGGTGTTCCACAAGAACCTCCTGTGGTGGTTACGGTATACGTAAAAGGCGAAGCAACAATCGTACTTGGACTACCACTAATGGTAACTGTAGTCCCTGCAACAGTAGCCGTTACTCCTGTTGGTAGTCCTGTTACCGTGGCACTAGTGGCTGTTCCTCCAAAAGTATACGTTATCGGCGTAATAGCTGAATTAACACAAACGGTTTGTGAGTCTGTTGCTATGGCAGAGCTTAAAACTAATGTGGCTAATGGATTTACGGTAATTGTTCCTGTTAGTGAAGGTGTTCCACAAGAACCTCCTGTGGTGGTTATGGTATAAGCAAAAGGAGTTGCTGCTGAAATAGAAGGTGTACCACTAATGGTAACCGTTGACCCTGCAACAGCAGCTGTTACTCCTGCTGGCAATCCAGTAACCGTTGCTCCCGTAGCAGTTCCTCCAAAAGTATAAGTTATCGGCGTAATAGCTGAATTAACACAAACTATTTGAGAGTCTGAAGAAGAGACAGAGCTTAAAACTAATGTGGCTAATGGATTTATATCTACTTGAATCAATTCAAATGGTCTGCATGAGGGATCTAATGGAGTTGGATTTGCAATAGCATAAACATAATAAGTACCTGAAATATTTGGCAAAGAACCAGGACCTAATATTGGAGCGTCATAAGAAGCAATACCAGCAGCCGTTGGAGTAGCATATCCTAAAAGAACTCCTCCAGTGTACATGGCATTACCAACTTGAGGGGTCGTAAAATAAACATAAGAAATGGCGTCTGCGCCTGTAAATGTTGTGTTAACTGTAAATGCTGTTGGGTCTCCACCAACACACAAGTTTTGGTTGGCAGAAGGAGTTGCTATTGTTGGACAAGCTAAAGTTGTACATATTGAGGAAGCAGAAATGAAGCAAGTATTTGATCCTCCAACTGGAGTTAATGTGATTGTAACATTCTCGCCAGAGGCCAATCCAGAAATAGTATAAGTAGTTACATTTCCTATTGAACCAACATTAACAACTGGATTAGCATTGACTTGATAAGAAACTGTATAGTCTGTTGTTCCTGTTAAAGATGACCAATTATATTGAACTGAAGTTGGCGTGGGAGAACCACAGGTTATAATAGGTGGAATATTATTTGAAAAAGCCAAATGAAAAGATCTAGTTTCTACACAGGGTTGACCAGAAGTGTTTGTAATATTTACCCATATAATTTCACCATTTGAACCCGGATAAGCTGATGAATTTGCTATTTGATTAGCACTATTTAGCGCATCATTTTGATTGTGATAATAGCTAATATCATAGTCGCCCGCATTCGCTCCATTTAATATAATTGGAGTGTTTGAGTCTAAATTAAAATTAGGGTTGTTACTACAATTAGTAATGTCTGGTGCAATCGCAATGATAGGCATTGGAGCTAAAAACTGAACCACAACACAAGCTGTTTGCGGGCAAGAACCTCCTGTTGGAGATGCAGTCGCGCAATAGGTTCCTGGTTGAGTAGTTGTGATACATGATCCTGTGCCAGGAAAAGCGACTCCGTTTAATGTCCATTGATGTGCAATATTATTTGCTAAACCAGTACAAATTTGTGCAGAAGTTCCAAAACAAGGGGCAAATCCATTAGAAACCAAATAATCATGAGGAAAAGATAACTGATTTGTATTAAAACTATTGGCTTGTAAAAAGACAGCAGAATCATACAAATTATCTAAAACGTTAGCAATAGCTAATTTTATATGATATGTTTTACCACATTGAACGTTTGCCAATGCTGCTATTACTGTTGTAAATCCATCATATTGAATAGTAGTATTTACAGTAGGGGTTGAACCATCTCCATTGTTTACATAATAGGAACTATTTGTTGTTGAATTTACAGTATTAATTGAAATTGGAGTAGAAGTTCCAGGTACTAAAGCAATATTAGCAGAACCACCAGTAAACGTGCCAGATATTCCAGGTCCACTAATAAAAAAGCCAAAAACATCATTAAATCCACTATTTACCCACTCTGGATATTCTTCTGAAGCAAAAACAAAATTAAAACTTAAGTTGGTTCCTTGAGGAATAAAATCAAATTCCAATGATGCCTTGTCCATTACTGTTCCTGAGGCTAGAGTTGCTAAATCAGCATCTCCTGTTGATGGACTTGTAGGTAATTGAGATGAACCTCCGCTATTATTAGGACCTACTGCTACTTGAGCATTTCCCGTAGCTAGTATGATACCTGAAGTTAAACCAAGATTTGTTGAATTTCCATTAGTAAACATTCCAACTTGGCTGTTAACGGTATTTGCATTGGCTGTAGTTCCATTAAACTTAATGTTTGTAACAGTTATTCCCGAACCTAATAAAACGTTTTGAACTAACTGAGCAGGAGTTTGAGAAGTGTTGTTAACTGTTAGTTGTCCATGAATAATATTGACAAAAATAAGAGTTAAAAAAAGCAATAATTTCTTCATCTGTTTATAAATAAAACAAGACAAATCATCAAAATTGATGATTTTAAAATGTTAATTAATGTTTAAAAATTCAAATATAAACATTCTCGCTAAAAAGTTTGTTAAATTTGTCAAAAATTAAGTAATAAATAATGGAAATTAACATCAAAGAAACTCAAAATCCGACCATATTAAAATTTGAATTCCCAGATTTTATAACTCAAAATGAGAGTTTTGAATATAAAAATATTGATGAAGCTAAAAATTCGCCTTTAGCGCAGCAATTGTTTTATTTACCATTTGTAAAAACTGTTTATATCTCTGGAAACTTTATCGCCATCGAGAGATTCAGTATCGTTGATTGGGACGATGTTAAAGAGGCAGTTGCGCTACAAATTCAAGAATATGTAACACAAGGAGGAAAGATAATTATTGAAGATGCTTTGAAACCAAAAAAATCTGCCATTACGGTGTATGGAGAAACTACTCCTAATCCGGCGACACTCAAATTTGTTGTAAGCAGAAGGTTAACCCAAACCGCTTTTGAATTTAAAAACATCGACGAAACAATGCCTTCGCCTTTAGCCAAAGAATTATTTCAATTTTCATTTGTAAAAGAAATTTTTATCGATGAAAATTATATTTCGATTACAAAATATGACGTTGTAACTTGGGAAGAAATAACCCTTGAAATACGAACATTCATCAAACAATTTATTGAAAATGGCGGCGTGGTTATTGATGAGAACCAAATAGTAGAAAATACCAAAATCGAGAAACAACAAATCAAAAACTTCGATGCGTTGGACACCACATCTCAACAAATTATTAATATTTTAGAAGAATATGTTAAACCTGCTGTTGCTGCCGATGGTGGAAATATTCTATTTGATTCATACGATGAAAATGAGAAAAGAGTAAAAGTGGTGCTTCAAGGTTCTTGCAATGGTTGTCCGTCCTCAACATTTACGCTTAAAAACGGTATTGAAAACATGCTTAAAGACATGCTAAAGGATAAAGACATAGTGGTAGAGGCTTTAAATGCGTAATAAATTAATAATAAATTTTGAGAAACTTTTAGTTTAAATCTTATGAAAAAAGTTCGAATAATTGTTGCTGCATTTTTCCTTTCACTTGTTCTAGTAAATTGTAAATCTGATAAAAAAAATATTAATTTTAAGGAATTAACAAATCACTATTTTAACGAAAAGAACGCACTTAATCCATTAGACGCAACCATAAATGGTCAAAACCAGTACAATGATCAATTGGTTTATGAGATGACGGATTCCTATCGAAAAAAACAAGCCCTTTTTTTTGAAAAATATCAAAGTGAACTTTCTAAAATCAATAGAGAACAATTATCTCCAGAAGAATTGAATAGTTATGAAATAATTAAATGGGAAGTCGAAGTAGGAAAAGAAGTCTTACATCAACCTACTAACTTGATGCCAATTCAACAATTTTGGGGTACTCACTTAACGATGTCGCAATTTGCAAGCGGTTCAGCAGCTCAACCTTTTAAAACCGAAAAAGATTATAAAAACTTCCTTAAAAGAATGGATTTATATACTATATGGATTGATTCTGCTATAGTTTACATGAAAAAAGGGATTAGTAAAGGTATTGTTTTGCCAAAATCCTTAACGATAAAGGTCATTCCTCAATTTGAAGAGATAATTACTCCGAGAATAGAAGATAATTTGTTTTATTCAACCATTAAAACATTTCCCGTTTCTTTTACAAATGAGCAAAAAAGTAATTTAACCAAAGAATATAGTTCCACAATTAATGATAAACTCATTCCACAATATAAAAAGATGATTGCTTTTCTTAAAGGAGAATACCTTGCTGCGTCTAGAAGCACAAGCGGCATTGGTAGTATTCCGAATGGGAAAGAAATGTATACGGCTTATGTGAAACAATGGACAACGACCAATAAAACTCCTGATGAAATTCATGAGATTGGCTTAAAAGAGGTAGCTCGATTGAACGCCGAAATGGAAAAAGTAAAGCAACAAGTGGGTTTTGAAGGCACTTTAAAAGAATTTCTTAATGATGTTAGAAACAAAAAAGAATTAAAACCTTTCACCAAGCCTGAAGAAGTATTGGCTCATTTTCAAAAGATTTACGAAACTATAAAACCAAATGTAGATAAACTATTCTCACTGCAGCCTAAAACTAAATTCGAGATTAGACGAACTGAAGCTTTTCGCGAAAAAACTGCTAGTGCAGAATATATTCAAGGAGCCGTTGATGGTTCGAGACCCGGTATATTTTATGTTCCAATTCCTTATGCAAAAGAATATAATGTGCTAGAAGATGAAGATTTATTCTTGCATGAAGCGATACCAGGACATCATTTTCAAATGTCATTACAGCAAGAAAATACTAATTTACCAAATTTCAGACGGTATAATTGGTTTGGAGCCTATGGAGAAGGTTGGGCTTTATATACCGAAAGTCTGGGAAAAGAATTGGGATTATATAAAGACCCCTATCAATACTTAGGAATGTTAAATGATGAAATTCACCGAGCAATTCGATTGGTGGTAGATACCGGTATTCACTCTAAAGGCTGGACACGAGAACAAGCCATTCAATATTCGTTAGATAATGAAGCCGAAAGTGAAGCCAGTATTACCAGTGAAGTAGAGCGATATATGGCGATTCCAGGACAGGCATTATCATACAAAATCGGGCAATTAAAAATTATTGAATTGCGACATAAAGCAGAAAAAGACTTGGGAACTACATTTGATATTAGAAAATTCCACGCCAAAGTGCTCGAATCAGGAGTTATGCCTCTAGCACTTCTCGAAAAAAAAATAAACGATTGGATCACAAATAATAAATAACAGCTAAAAAATTCTTATTAAAAGTAGTTATTTTATGTTCTTTTTATCGCATTAAAATTTGAAGTATTTACCATTAAAAAAAAGCAAACCTTTAAAATTTAGAGGTTTGCGTTTTTTAAGTGCGGATAATAGGACTCGAGGTAGGTTTCTTCATGCAAGTCCATGCGTTTCAAAACAATTTAAAACACCTATTTATCAAGTGTTTACATATTATTAAATAATATTTGTTGCACCGAGCTGCACAATTATACATTAATTTCGGGGGAAATACGGGGGAAATGAATTACCTTTGTAATATGGCAACAGTTAATTTTAGAATAGACTTAAAAGCAAAGAATGACCCTACAAAGATATATGTTAGGTTCAAAGGTCGTGACTTTGATTGTGAAGCACCAACAGAATTTTTAGTTTCTAAAAAAGATTGGAGTGTTTCAAAACAAAAAATTAAAACCACTTTCAGTTCTGATGACACCCGCAACAACATTAACAAAGAATTAAAAAATCTTGAAACAGAAATTATTGACCAATTCAATGAAGATAATCACCAAGGGATAAAGATTTCTACTAAATGGCTAAAAGACTTAATCAAGTTATTTCATAATAAACCAAGTTCAAGTGATGGTGATTCCAAAATATTTTTAACGTCTTTCTCAGATAAGTTTGCAATAGAAGCAAAAAACAGAACAAGTGTAAGAACTGGAAAAAAATTAGACATTAGAACAATCCAAGATTATCAAAATTCATCTAATAAAATAAAATCTTTTGAATCCTATAAAGGTAAAAAAACAAAATTTGAAGCAGTAGATTTGATATTTCATGGGGAATTGATTGATTATCTCCGTTCAATCCAATTGCTAGGTGAGAACACTATCGGTGGTATTATTGACAATGTTAAGGCATTTCTGCGAGAGGCTGAAAAAATGGGTTATAAGGTGAACCAATCTTACAAAAGCAGAACCTTTTATTCTCCCTCATTAAAGACAAATGACATTTACTTTGACGAAGACGAAATTCTAAAATTAAAAAATCATAACTTTGAGTTTGATGGATATTTAGACAATGCTAGAGATTGGCTTATCATAGGGGTTTGGACTGGCTTAAGAGTATCTGACCTTTTGCCGCTAACAAAAAAAGAGGTGAAAAATGGCTTCATAGATAATACTAACTTCAAAACTGATATTCCTGTTACAATTCCACTACATCCTCAGGTTAAAGAAATTTTAAACAAAAGAAATGGAAACTTCCCTAGAAACATAAGCGACCAAAATTTTAATGATTACATAAAAGATGTGGCGGAAAATGTTGGTTTTGTTGAAATGGTTAAAGGGTCAAAAATGACTTTAATTAAGGATGATAAAGGGGAAGCGAAATTAGATGAGAATGGGAAAAAAATCCACCGCAAACTAAGTGGTATTTTTCACAAATACGAATTGGTAACTTCACATATTTGTAGGAGGTCTTTTGCTACTAACCTTTACGGTAAGATTGACACTTTAACGATTATGAAAATTACGGGTCATACAACAGAAAAACAATTTTTGGATTACATAAAAACAACTCCTAAACATCACGCTGAGAAACTTAGTAAACTTTGGGGTGAAATGTATAAATGAATAATCCTGCTTCCGCAGGATCATTCATTTTATACCATTAATATATGCTAAAACATCTGAGTTTTTGTACTTGACACTCCTGCCAATTGAACACTTCGTTAGCTTACCTTTTTCGGCTAGATTATCTACCTGTCTAACAGACAAGTTTAATTTTTTAGCCGTAGCCTCTCTATTCAATAATTTATCATCGAAACTATAATTTTCTGATAGTTCCTTTTTAAATTCTTCAAATTTTACTGTTGCAAGTCTCTCAACTTCATCGTTGATTATTTTTTTTAATGCGTCATAATTAATTAATTCGGTTATGCCCATGACAATACTGCTACCAAATCTCAGTATTTTATTTTTCAGGTAGCGAGAAATTATTTTGACCTCGATTGAGGTTCAGAGAAACATAATTTTACAATACAATAATGTATTCAAAAAAATAAATTTCACCTAGTGGCTATAACAAAGAATCAACCAAGAACAACCTTTTGAGCATGACTTTAAGAGTGTCATTTGTTCAAAAATACGAAATTAATTCCATAGTATCAAGTTTTTTCTATCACAAAATCTTACAAAAGAGAAAAATCAATACTGATTTCGATATAATTGGTTACTTTAGTATTTTTAAATTCTGATTCCCAAATTATGACAATCCAACAATATCTTAGCAAAGTTGAAACACTTTATAAAACAGGAAATTCTAAAGAACATTCTTATCGTGGTGACCTTCAAAACTTATTAATGACAATTTCACCAGAAGTTTTAGTCAATAATGAGGCTTCCCTCCAAGGACCAAATAAACCTGATTATACTGTAAGTAAAAAAAACGTTCCTATTGGTTATATTGAAGCAAAAGACCTTGGAAATAAAGACCTTGAGGGAATAAATGACAATAAGGAACAGTTTAACAGGTATAAATCAGCATTATCAAATTTAATTTTCACTGACTATCTTGATTTTCATTTTTATAATTTTCACGAACTAAAAGCCAAAATATCAATTGCAAAAATTGAGAATGGGAAAATTATACCGTTAACTGAAAACCACGACCAATTTATACAATTGGTTAAGAATTTTTCAACAACAGTTAGTCAAACAATTAAATCACCAACTTCGTTAGCAAAATTAATGGCTAATAAAGCAAAATTAATGGCTACAATTATTGAGGATGCACTTAATGAAGATGATAAAATAGGAAAACGCTCAAGTATTAAATCTCAAATGCTTTCGTTCCAGCAAATGTTGATTCACGACATAGACAATAAAGCATTTGCCGACATCTATTCTCAAACCATTGCATATGGTATGTTTGCGGCTAGATATCATGACCCTACATTAGCCACCTTTTCTCGTGTTGAAGCTGCTGAGTTAATCCCTAAAAGCAATCCGTTTTTACGAAAATTATTTCAAGACATTGCAGGATTTGACCTTGACATCCGTTTAACATGGATAGTAGATGACTTGGTTAGTATTTTCCTAGCCTCAGACGTTGCTCACATTATGCGTGATTTTGGAAAAAGTACTAAGCAAGAAGACCCTGTGGTTCACTTTTACGAAACATTTTTAGGAGAGTATAATCCTGCATTACGAAAAGCACGTGGGGTTTGGTACACACCGCAACCTGTAGTTAATTTTATTGTTCGTGCCGTTGACGATATTTTAAAAACCGATTTCAATTTGCCGCAAGGATTAGCAGACACTTCCAAAACTAAAATAAAGAAAAAAACGGTTACTCAAACGGGTACGGGAATGAATTCTAAAATTAAGGAAGTTGAAACCGAAGTTGAGGTTCACAAAGTACAAATATTAGACCCTGCAACAGGAACAGGAACATTTTTAGCTGAGGTAATTAAGCATGTTTACAAGAAGTTTGAAGGGCAGCAAGGCATTTGGAGTAAATATGTAACCAACGACCTCATCCCTCGTTTAAACGGCTTTGAATTACTCATGGCGAGTTATGCAATGGCTCACCTTAAAATGGATATGCTGCTAACGGAAACAGGTTACAAACCAATAGACGAACAACGTTTCCGTATTTTCCTAACCAACTCACTTGAAGAAGCACACCCAGACACCGCAACCCTTTTTAGCTCTTGGCTAAGTGATGAAGCTGACCAAGCTAATGCCATAAAACGAGATGCACCTGTAATGGTTGTTATGGGGAACCCTCCTTATAGTGGTGAAAGTGCCAACAAGGGAGAATGGATTATGAACCTCATGGAAGATTATAAAAAAGAACCAGGAGGAAAAGAAAAACTAAAAGAACGTAACCCAAAATGGATTAATGATGATTATGTTAAGTTTATGCGTTTTGGGCAACATTTTATAGACAAGAACGGTAGTGGTATTTTAGCTTTTATTAACCCTCATGGATTTTTAGACAACCCCACTTTTCGGGGTATGCGTTGGAACTTACTGAAAACGTATGACAAAATTTACACTATAGATTTACATGGCAATAGCAAGAAAAAAGAAACAGCACCAGATGGTAGTATTGACCAAAATGTGTTTGATATTATGCAAGGGGTTTCTATTAACTTATTTATAAAAACAGGGAAGAAAAAAGAAGGAGACTTAGCCGAAGTATTTCATTATGACTTATATGGTAAAAGGGAATTGAAGTACGAGTTCCTTTCTAATAATTCTATAAAAACAATTGAATATAAAAAATTACCAAACATAGCTCCAAATTATTTTCTTGTAAATAAAGATTTTGATGTTCAGGCTATATATGATGAAGGATTTAAAATTAATGAACTTTTTACCCTGAACAATGTTGGAATTGTAACAGCAAGAGATAATTTTACAATACATAAATCAGAAATTGATTTAATTAATACAATTGAAAATTTTTTAACATTAGATGATGAAACTGCAAGGGTAAGATATAATTTAGGGAAAGATGTTAGAGATTGGCAAGTAAATTTTGCAAAGACAGATATACGAGAAAATTATCCTAGTAAAGGTAAAATAACAAAAATATCATATCGCCCATTTGATTTAAGATATACATTTTATACAGGAAAAACAAAAGGTTTTCATTGTTATCCAAGAAATGAAGTAATGCAAAATTTCACTAATAATGACAATTATGGTATTGTTTTCAAATTAGGGAATTCGGAAGAAAATTCAGTTTCTGCAATGATTACAAAAAACATAATTGATTTTAGAAGCTGGTCAAGACCAGGAATGCAAGGTGGCGATTATATTGCTCCTTTATATATTAATAATAAAACGACAACTCAACACAGTTTACTAAATGAAATAGTTAGGAAACCTAATCTAAACATGGAAATAGTCAATAAAATAGCGACTAAGTTGGGATTAACTTTTACTAACGAAAAAGAAGAAACACCCAATACCTTCGCTCCAATTGATTTGTTAGATTATATTTATGCGGTGCTGCATTCACCAAGTTATAAAGAGAAATACAAGGAATTTTTGAAGATAGATTTTCCTCGTGTTCCTGCTATGCAGGATCACGCAACTTTTTGGCAATTGGTTAAATTAGGTGGTGAATTACGCCAAATACACTTGTTAGAAAGTCCAATTGTAGAAAAATATATCACACAATATCCCGAAGATGGCGACAATATTGTAACTAAACCTGTATTCAAAAACAGCAACGTTTACATTAACGAAACGCAATACTTTGCCAATGTTCCTGCTGCTGCATGGGAATTTTACATTGGTGGTTATCAACCATGCCAAAAATGGCTAAAAGACCGAAAAGACCGAGAACTAAGTTTTGAAGACATTTTGCATTACCAAAAAATAGTTGTCGCTTTGAGTGAAACAGATAGGATTATGAAGGAAATTGATAAAATCGAAATATAATGAAAGAAAAAAAAACTTTATGTAATAAATGGAAGGACTTTTTTAATGTTGTTCTTGACCCTTGGGTTTTGATATTGTTAGCTGCAACAATATGTTTTATTTGTTATTCAAATTCACCAAATACAAAAGATAAAAATATAATTTCAATTCTAACCCTTATTATATCTCTTTTTTCTGCAATAATAGGAGGAATACTGGCAAATAGATGGTCACAAATGGCAGATGAAAAAGTTTTAGTTGCTAGGGGAAAATCCGCTATTAGAAGTCTAAAACTTATATTGATAAACATTTCAAAAATTGAAAAAAGAACTAAACATTATATTTCGCAAATTGATAAAGAAAAAATAGATTTTTTAATTACAATATCCAACTTTGAGGAAATAATTGAAAAATGTAATGTCCTAGAGGAAGAAATAATAAGTTCGATTGAAAACTGGACAGATATAATTCCTGAAGTTGAAAATTTGAAAACTCAGGTTGGAGTTATAACAGAAATGAAAATAAACGAAGCACAATTAGAAAACGATGTCTCGAATTTGAAAGCTAGTCTAGCAACAGAAAAAGAATTGGGGGAGTCTCAAAATAAAGAAATGCTAAAAAAAATATTTGATAGTGAAAAAGCATTAGTTGACATGAGATTGAAATTGTCAGCTGCTGAAAATAAATTAAACAGCACCGTATTGAGTGGTTTGACATCATCATCATACATAAATAACGTTGAGGGGAAATTAACTTATAGCGGACTTGATATTTTTGGAAGTGGAATTTTAAAACTTAGCAATTCTCCAGGTACAATTTCAGGACTAGGGGATTTACCAAAATTCAACACTAGCAGTTATTTAACAAATCAACCTAAAGTAAATACAGAGTCACAAATTAAAAAGTAGATACAAATAGTAAAATATTGACATTTATATCAAGAAAACAAGCAGAAATATACTTATTATAATTATTATAAATTACAATTAATATTTGTTGTTTTTATAAAGTAATATAGCAATATCAAAAAAAATGAAAATAAAACTTGCTAATAAAGTTAAATTTAAAATTGTAAAAAACGATTATAACAAAGTTTTTTTACCAAAAGGAATGTTTTGGAATATTCCCAAAATAAAGCATAATAACATTTGGTACAATTGTTCTATAAAATTTGAAGAAAAAACTTTAATTGTCAGTAGCTTAATTTTACATCATAAAAATTCATGTTTAGTCAAAGAACATATAACTGGCGAATTTCATAGAGAAAAAGTTTCAAAATTAAAAAAAAATTTAATTTTATTCTTATATAATAACCATTCAATTAACTATAAAATATTTAATTTTAAAAAAGGCTTGGTGAATAGGAAGAAAACAATTTTTGTTTTTGGATTTGCGATTATACTAAGTTTGTCATATTATTTTATAAATCTGTATAATGAAAATTCGTTTATGACTTTGATAGCAGATAGTCTTCTAGCCCAAACGATTCTCATCTTTCTGACATTATCTGGATTTATAAATATATTCACTCCTTTTACTATTCAAAAAGAAATAACAAAAAAAGACATTGAGGAAATAAGTGCCTCAAAAATCATCGAGCAAAATAAAACGGAAGAACAAAATAAAATAAATAGAGACCGAGCAACCCTATAATGTATCAAAACCTCAACTGTATCAAAATATATCTATTAACATCATAAAATGATACAGTTTAACGTATCGAAAATATTCTTTGATTTATTTTGATACGTTAGAAATATTATATATCTTTGACCTGTAATTAATTTTTAAGTCAAAATGGAAAAAGCTATCATCATTTCAAGATGTTCTACAAACGAAAGTAAACAAGACGTCACACTCCAATCACAATCCTTAACCTCAACTTACGGAAATCAATTTGAAATTGTGAAAGAATTTACCTATTACAAAAGCGGCACAAAAAACGATGAGGTGAATGCTGAAATCCTAGACTATGCCATAAAAAACGGTGTGAAGCATATCATCGCCCTAGAAATTTCGAGAATTTCCCGAAAGATTTCAAGTTTCGCTTTATTCTTGGAGCGTTGCAACGACAATAATATTAATATTATCATCGACAATTTTAAACTTCATACATTGTTACCCAATGGAGAAAAAAACGCTATGGTTCAAACCATGCTTTCAATTGCTTCTACATTCGCAAATATGGAGCTTTCACTTATTCAAGAAAGATTAAATTCGGGTCGAGCTAAGTATATTCGAGATGGCGGCAAACTAGGAAGAAAAGAAGGTTCTATCAAGGATGATAAAAAATTAGTTACTGAGCACTCAGATATTGTTAAATATTTACGTCAAGGTCAATCAGTAAGAAACACAATGAAGTTAACAGATAAGAGCAGCGGAACAGTTCAAAAAATAAAAAAAATTTTACAAATGGAACTAGTATAAATTAAAATGAATCGTGCGTTGCACGATCCATTTTAATAATAACAAAACACTAAACGCACACCATTAAGGATAGTGCGTTTTTTAATATAGTAAAACCACTTTTTTAATAAAACCATTATAGCATTTACAAGCAACATTAAACCAAAAAGGAACAAAAAGGAGGTGAAAAATTCTAAAAATTTCAAGAACACCATCATGCCCCCAAATAAAAAACAAACGAAAAAATCTATATCCGAAGTGGGTAACTTCACAAACATTCAAAATTGTGAATTACCCTAGCTGCTGAATTTTTATTTTTATTTGTTCTATTTCTTTTTTTAGTTGTAATTGCTGTAATTGCTTTTGCAAATCATTCCTTTTTATTGGGTCTCTTTCAACTTGTATCTGAATATGTTTAACCCTTATCTTATCGTCTATCGATTCCATAAGTCAACTAATGGAATAAATTTTTCAGGAATATATCTAAAAATATAAAATTCACTTTGCTTATAATTGTTATCGGTTCTTTGCCACCAAACTTCATCTAGGATTTCAGTTGTTCCCTTTAAATGAACTCGCAAACCGCATAAGATTTTCCATTCGCAATTGTTATCTCTTAAATGTTCATACATTTTTACCGTTAAATTTTCATTAACTCTTAAGTATCTTTCGTAATTGTATGGCTGCAAGTTAAGTTCATTCGTTATTTCTTCTAAATCAAAATCATTCATTTATATTGTTATTATATAATTGTTATTGTGCCGTTTTTTGATAGGTAACTAGTGGCACTACTAGTATTATAAATTTTTTCAACTTGACACCTGTACTGGTATAAATCAAGATATTTGTCCAATACTTTTGACGTTGCAACCTCAACATTATCTTTATATGTGTCAGTTATTGCGTGGATATGATTAAATCCTCTCCCATCCATTTCAACCACATACGCAATATTCGCATACGGGATTTCAACCTTAATTTCATTAATTAAACGAATGTGATAATGAACATCGTAATCGTCTTTCATATTCCAAGTAAGGAACGTTTCCCATTTATGGTTATATAAGTTAGTTTGCTGCTTCTTATATTTAGGCATAAATTCATCTATTAGCGTGTAATGAATTTGCCATGCTTTACCATTGCGTTTTAATAAATTAGGCATATTAGAGTATTTCTCTTTAACAAGTTTCATTCTATATTTTAAAGTTCTTATTGACATCCCTGTTATTTTTTCTAATTGATTTAGCTGATAATAAATTTTTGCTCTTGTACCATTTAGTTCGTTTATTATCTTTTTGTCTTCTTCTTTCATTTCTTAGTATTTATTTGACGTAATTAGGACAAGAGAGGTTTAACCCAATTTGCCCATATGATTATAAATATGCACCAAAGTTGAAAAAACCAAAATTATTTTGGATTTTAATCAAAATCCTTGATTGTGCAGCATTTTTACAATTATAAAGTGGAAGTAAAATTTGTAAATGGTTAATAGATGCTAATTTGAAATTGCACCTTTCTAATGATAAAAATTTAATGACAAGAACCACAAACGAAGTTATCAAAGTAAATCTTTCATTGGTTTTTAATCATGACGGGGGAAATTCGGGGGAAGAGAGAATAAAAAAACCCTTAAAACGTTAGTTATAAGGGTTTTATAATTTATTAAAGTGCGGATAATAGGACTCGAACCTACACGCCTTGCGGCACCAGATCCTAAGTCTGGCATGTCTACCAATTTCACCATACCCGCAAAAATTGTGAGTGCAAATATAAATATAATTATCAATTACAAATTATGAATCATGAATTTTTTTTAAAATTAATATTTTGTATTTTTGAAATATCATATAACAAATAAAAATGGACAATATAAAAAATTACGTTCAGCAAAATAAAGAACGTTTTATTAATGAGTTAATCGAATTATTAAAAATTCCATCGGTTAGTGCCGATACTGCCTATTCTCAAGATGTACTTGATACGGCCAATGCAGTAAAGATTAGTTTGGAAAAAGCAGGATGTAAATTTGTTGAAATCTGCGAAACTCCAGGATATCCAATTGTATATGGCGAACATATTATTGATGATGCACTTCCTACTGTGTTAGTGTATGGTCATTATGATGTGCAACCAGCAGATCCAATGGAACTTTGGACTTCACCTCCTTTTGAGCCCGTGATAAAAACAACCGAAATTCATCCCGAAGGAGCCATTTTTGCGCGTGGTGCTTGCGACGACAAAGGACAAATGTACATGCACGTTAAGGCATTTGAATATATGATTGAAAGCAATACTTTGCCATGTAATGTGAAATTCATGATTGAAGGCGAAGAAGAAGTTGGATCTAAAAGTTTGAGTTGGTTTGTAGAGCGCAATCAAAAGAAATTGGCTAACGACGTGATATTAATTTCAGATACTGGAATGATCTCTAATAAGCAACCTTCTATAACTACCGGTTTACGGGGATTAAGTTATGTTGAAGTAGAAGTTACCGGCCCAAACAGAGATTTACACTCTGGGTTATATGGCGGTGCTGTTGCTAATCCTATAAACGTGTTAACTAAAATGATTGCATCATTGCATGATGAAAACAATCATATTACGATTCCCGGTTTTTATGACAAAGTTGAAGAATTGAGTACAGTTGAACGCGCCGAAATGGCAAAAGCTCCTTTTAGCTTAGACAATTACAAAAAAGCATTAGACATTGACGACGTGTATGGCGAAACCGGTTATGTAACCAACGAAAGAAACTCCATTCGTCCCACCCTAGATGTAAACGGAATTTGGGGAGGCTACACCGGCGAAGGCGCAAAAACCGTTATTGCTAGTAAAGCATACGCCAAAATATCAATGCGTTTAGTACCGAATCAAGATTGGGAAGAAATAACGGAACTATTCTCAAAACATTTTGTAAGTATTGCTCCAAAATCAGTAAAAGTAAAAGTAACGCCTCATCATGGTGGGCAAGGTTATGTAACGCCAATTGACAGTATTGGGTATCAAGCAGCCAACAAAGCCTATACCGAAACTTTTGGAGTACCTGCTATTCCTGTGAGGTCTGGGGGAAGTATTCCGATTGTAGCGTTATTTGAAAAAGAACTAAAATCAAAAACGATATTAATGGGGTTTGGTTTAGATAGTGATGCGATTCATTCGCCAAACGAGCATTTTGGCATTTTTAATTACTTAAAAGGAATTGAAACTATTCCGTTGTTTTATAAGTATTTTGTAGAAATGAATAAGTAGTTTATAACCACATAGACGCGAAGAAAGCGCGAAATTCGCAAGGGAAAAAATCCGTTCATTCTTTATTGAGTGAACGGATTTTTTCTGTTAAAAATAGATTCTTTATCTCCATCTGTAATTTTTGGCATCAAATTGGTACTAACCAATTAATCATCAACTTGTCTGCTTTTGGCGGATCAAAATCAATCAATCATGTTAAAACGTTTTTTTATCTTATGTTCGGGTGTCGACAACGACATTGTGAACAGTTGTTCCAACGGCGAACAAAACAAATATGCCGGAATTGGCGCTACCGTTTTCTTTACAGCCGTTATGGCTTTTATTGCGGGGAGTTATGCCTTATTCACAGTTTTCGACAACGTTTACACTGCCATTTTCTTCGGATTAATTTGGGGGTTGCTCATCTTCAATCTCGATCGATTTATTGTTTCTACTATCAAAAAACGAGATAATTTTCTAGACGAATTCATTCAGGCTACCCCGCGAATTGTGCTGGCCATTATCATTGCCATCGTAATTTCAAAACCTTTGGAAATTAAAATTTTCCAAAAAGAAATCAATACCGTTATCTTGAAAGAAAAAAATGAAATGGCGATGGTCAATAAAAATCAAGTGACCAATTATTTCAAAAACGATGTCGATAAAAACAAAGCCGAAACCGATAGTTTAAAGGCATCAATCACAAAGAAAGAAAAAGAAGTAGCAACACTTTATCAATCCTACATTAGTGAAGCTGAGGGAAGTGCTGGAACTAAAAAAATGGGGAAAGGCCCAATTTACAAAGAAAAAAGAGCCGCTTACGACTTGGCTTCTAAACAACTCGATTCGTTAAAAATAAACAATGCCAAAATCATTTCACAAAAGGAAGTAACTGCTAAAACATTGCAAGCCGATTTAGACAAAAAAGTTTCCGAAACGCAACCCATTATTGATGGCTTTGACGGATTAATGGCACGCATAAACGCTTTGAATAAATTACCTTGGTTGCCTTCGTTCTTCATTATGTTGTTATTTTTAGCCATCGAGACTTCGCCAATTATTGCCAAATTATTATCGCCAAAAGGCGAATATGACTACAAACAAGAAGATGCCGAAATGGGAATTAAAAATAGAATGGCTCAAAATCGGTATCAAAGCGACTTGCAAATGAAAACCGATGCCGAAATCTATGATAAAGTTTACGCCAATATCAAAGAAGATAAAGAACTCTATAATTACAAGAAAAAAGGGGCATTAGAATTATTAAAACTCCAAGCTGATGGCTTTGTGGAAAAACAAAAGAAATCGATGTGAGGTGTTATCGGCTTATTTATCTAAAATAATATTGTTTTGTCTTTTAAATAGTTCCGACATGTGAATGATGTTCTTAACATTAGTTTTTTCAAAGATTCGCTTTTTGTAGGTACTTATAGTCGTTTTGGCAAGATTCTTTTTTTCAGATATTTTGGTGATCGACATTCCATTAACTAATAATAAAGCGACTTCCAATTCTCTTTCAGATAACAAGTACATTAAATTTTGAGAATTACTTTTTTTTCTTATCCTCAATGGAGTTCTACTTTTTTTACTTAATTGTATTGATGAATTTATCAATTCTACAATATTTTTTTTAGAAGAATTGCCCAAAATCACGCCGACAGATTTTTCTTTAATTTTAAGTAAATTCTCCGCATCAATAGTTGTATTAGAAATAACAAACAATTTGATTTTAGGATCTGTTTCAATAATATAATCAATTAATTCAAAGTCTTTTACGAAATTTTTAATTTCTATAATGGCTATATCAAAATGTTTTAAACTAATTTTTTTTAATAATTCTGATTTTTTTACATTTACAATATTACTAGAGAGAATTTCATTAGTAATTATAGTAGTAATGCCGGCTCTATTTATTTCGTTATCTACAGTAAGTAATATATTTATGTTCATAAGTGCTTTAAATAAACCTACTTTATTTGTGTTAATAATGATTATATCATCTAAAAGTTTTTTTGATAGTAATTAGATACAAATCAAACTTTGATTAAAGTTTGTTTCTTCAATAGTATTTTTACTATTTTTTTCAAATATATTTAAGCTTCCAAGTATAATAGTAAGATTTAGATCCAAAGCTAATTTTACTTCAACATTTTTTAAATCTTTACCCATAGGGACGTCTGGTAAAATATAAACAGCATCTGCCATCATAAGATCTTGTAAATTTTTTCTCTCTGCTATTTCTGGTATCATATCGCTGTTAGTTAAACGATCTATAGGATTCGTTACTTGATATCCCATTTCTATTAAATCTAATTGGGTTTTATAGAATTTTCTATGACAATCATTATCAATTATTGATGGAATAACACCAATTATGTAAACTTTACTTTTCATCAGTTGTATACTTTGTTTTGTTTTCAATTGTTTAAAAAAACTAACCAGCTTTATAAGAAACGAGAGCCCCCAATTGTCTCAAATTATATGTTAAATCAATTAAGATATTAACCACTGGTTAGTTAGAACACATGACCACTTATAATTACACATTAGCCAACCCTTAAAAAACGTTCTTTTTCTTGAAGCTTAATGTTGACATTTTTAATAATTTCTTTTGCTGCATATTTTAAATCGTTATTTACTTTAATAGTTACAAAATCATTGGCATTAGTTAAAACAACAATAACATAGATGTGTTTTTTAAACATAAATGAAACAACTAGTAAAGTCGCTGCTAAAACATATGCCGATGTTATTAAAACAAAATTGTTTTGAATGAACAAGGTTGTAAAACATAGTGTTAAAAGAGAAAACAATAAAGAGAAAATGTTGACTTTTTTTTCTTGTATTTTGGTAAATTTTACGCTTTTAAGATTTTCTATATAAAAACATGACAATACATTTTCTCTTTGCAAGTAAATACGATCATCAAAAATTAATCCGAAGGAATTAGAAAAAACTAGACTTGGTTGTTTAGAGATTGTCATATAAATTTTATTCTTAACCAAATTTATTTATTTATTAAATTGGGTAGAATAGAATTTTGTTATAACGTTTTTTTGTGTAGTTAAAAATCTATTAACTAACGATAAATAATTCAACAAAATATTGTAATAGAGCACTATTTTATTGAGGTTGTCTTAAAATGATTGATAAATAATAAAGGCACATAAAATTTTATGCGCTTTTATTATTAAAAATGTTGGTTTTAATTTTTACATATAACCCAAAATTTCTTTTTTAAAATTATCATATTCTCCTTGAAGGATTAATCCGTTGTCAAGAAGTTTTTTGTAATTCTGTAATTTTTCAAACAGTTCGTCTTGTGATAATTCGCTCAATTTTCGTTCGGTAGAAGTCTCTGTTTTTGCTTCATCAAAAGAGGTGTAGGTAGTAGCAGGCATAATCTCTGCATAATTTGTCACTTCCTCTGTTTCTAGTTCTTCAATTTCATTAGTGTCTTTGGCAATAGCATCAAAAGAAACGGTTTCTTGGTTTTTAGGATCAGCTGAAACACCATTTTTTAAAATATCCAATTGCTCTTTGGCAAAAGTATATAATTTTCTTGCTTGATTTTTAGGTAAGTAATCGATGGTATGTGTCAATTCTGACTTTGTAGTAAACGTAAAATCGGCTCCTAGAATCCCTTCTTTTACAAAACTACTTACAACATCATCCCAATCATAATCTACAAACTCCATTGATAAGCCAAGATTTTTAGGTTTGCATATGATGATTCGTTTATTAGTAACTACAATGCTATCGGGAAAAATGGTCACGGCTGGTTTTTTTTGAACCGCTATATACCCAATTTCTTCATTTGACATCAGCAAATTATTCAATTTGGCAGTTATTTTGTCAATGGCTTTTGGGTCTTGGTCTTCGTTTAATATTCTCTTTAAATTATCAATCATGATAGTTGTTTTGAATGTTATTTTGTTTTGCAAAAGTAATGCCTAATTTTCATATGAGACAAATTCGCCACAAAATTTTATTTAGTTGTAAAAACAATTTTTCATCTCATTGAAAAAGGTTAAATCTCTTACATACAACCAAAACACTATTTTAACAAGCTTTTAATTTAAAGTTATTCAGCCACAGAAAGACTTAAGTATTTATTTAAAAAATTGGAGAGGTCTTTTTTAGGTAGATTCATATTCAATTTAATAATATTATTAAAATCATCAAATTTATCTTCTAAATCTTTTATCATCACTGCCAATAAAATAGTATCTGTTTTTGAAAACAATTTCATTAAATTTAAAATATCCTCATGGCTATTGATGACAAAAAGACAATGTTGATAGCAGGATACATTTCTATAAAAGTTGTCAAATTGCTCTTTTCTATTACATAAATCGATGGAATAGTCATTTTTAAAATTTAATTTTAAAAAATTGTAAAACCCTCTAGATGTATCATAGACAAAAATTTTATTTTGCTCAAAATTTTTAATTAGTTGCATTAGCTAGGGTTTTTATTTGATTTTTTAATTTCATTATTCTATTGAAATCGTTTTTATGAAAGTAAAAATTAAATATTTTGTTTTCTCTTGTTGTAAGTGTTAACTTATAAGTTAAAATGGTTACTTTTAAAAGAAGAAATTTAATTTTTCTTTTACTTGTTATTGAAATTTCTTGTACTTCATTAATTGGGATAGGTTTTTTAAAACCTTTAACAATAATATACTGTCCAACTAACTTTATTTTTGATGAGAGAAACATTTTAATAAATATTGGTTGTTACTATGTGTTTTTTCAAAAAAAATTTTTTCGAATATACTTTATTAATTTTTATCAAATAAAAAAAATCTTCAAAATATTTTTACCTTGCGATAAAACACAAATTTTTGAAGATTAGATATTTTTGGGATAAAACCTATTTCAATAAATTAATGTTTTTAAAAAGTTCTTCTCTGTTTTTTTTACCAATAGGGATTACTTCTTTTCCAATCAAAACAGTGTAATCTTTGATATCAATGATTCGTTGTTTATTGACAAGATACGACCGATGGGTTTTAACAAAAATAGATTTTGGCAGTTTTTGTTCAATTTTTTTCAGGGTCGTATGAACAATAAAATTTTCGCTATCGCTTTTTATTAAGACATAATCTCCATTTGCTTTGATGTAACTGATGGTGTTAATTTCAATTTTTATTAATCTTTTATTGATGTTAATATAAATATCTTTAGCACTTTCGTCAGTTTCTACTAATATTTTTTGAGTTAGTTTTATCTTTCTTTCCACCCGTTCCATGGCTTTGTTAAAACGTTCTTCGGTAATGGGTTTAATTAAATAATCGGCTACGTAGTCATAATTATAAGCTTCGCTACCAAATTTAGAATCAAACGTTATCAAAATAATTTGAAAAGGATGCTTTATCGTTTTAATAAAATCAATTCCAGAAAAATTTGGCATGTGTATGTCAAGTAACACTAAATCAATATCTTCTTCAGAACTGTTAATGAATTTTAAAGCATCAATAGCATCAGAAAAACTACCCAATAATTTTATTTTTTCTACTCTTGAAACAAGCAATGCTGTTATTTCTCTAGAGAATTCTTCGTCATCAATAATAATACAGTTCATAATTCAAGGGTTTTTATAAATTCATTAATAGTTTCAAGTATAGCTTCAAATTCTGGCAATAATTCTATAGAATATTTTTTTAGATTATTTTCAAAAAGGATCGTGGTTGAACATCCTTTTTCGAGACCTAGAAAAGCTATTTTATGTTTAATTTTATGTACTTTTTTACTAGCTGCAGTATAGTTTTTATCCTTCAGATATTGATAAAATTCTTCAACATCGGTTGGAAATTCATTTTTAATAATCGTCAAAAAGCGTTCTTCAAGCAATAGATTTCCATTACTCAAACTTCTTAAATAATTCAAATTAGGCTGTTCCATGTAATTTATATTTTTGATAGGTATGAAAGAAAGTAGTGCCCACATTTTCAGTGCTTTCCAGCCATATTTTTTCGTTTTTTTGTTCTAAAATTCTTTTCACCATAGAGAGGCCAATTCCGGTACTATTTGCCTCTAATGTATGGAATAAATTGAATATAGTTTTAAATTCTTTTTTTGGAATGCCTTTTCCGTTATCTTTTACATAAAAAACATATTGTTCTTCTTCTTCAATACAACCAATCTCAATTATTCCTTGAGCTTTATCATTATGTTGAATAGCATTACTAATAATATTTTGGAAAACCTGTTGCATGCCATGTTTATCAGCCTTTACAATAGGAAATACTCCGTTAATGCTAATGCTTATATTGTCGGGTATGTATATAAAATTAATAATATATTTTAAGAGTTCCTCAACCTCGAAGGTTTCTTGTTCAGTTTTTTTATAATCTATCTTTGCATAATCTAAAATGCCCTCAATCAACGAATCCATTTTTTCTACCTTTTCTTGAATCAGCATTAGATAATTTTCTGTCTTTTCATTGAAGTCTTTATCATGATCTTCTTTAATCCAACTCACCAGCGAATGAATACTGCGCAAAGGTGATTTCAAATCGTGAGAAACCACTTGAGCATAATCCATTAGATGTTGATTTTGTTGTTCGAGTCTGTGTAACAACTGTTCTTTTTGTTTGGCTAATAATTTGGTTTCGGTGATATCAAAATGTAATCCTATAGATCCAATTACTTGACCATTTAAGTCATAATTGGGTGCGCCACTTACTAGCCATTCTCTTAATTCTCCGTTAGCATTTTTTAAAGAAATTTCATAAGAATCAGACTCTCCGTTTAATCTTTTATCTATTTTTTCATTAACTATTTTTTTATTATCACTATCTAAAAATACTTCAGAAGGTTTTTTACCCAATAAAACGCCACTCGAATAGCCACTCATTTTGGCAAATTGTTGATTAATTAGTAAGATTCTATCATCATTATCAACTTCAACCAAACCAATGTTCATATTGTCAATAATACTTCGGTATTTTTCTCTTTCTTTTTTGATACTATTTTTATAATGTTTGTCTAGAGTGATGTCATTATAACTCCACATATGACCGCGATATTCATTGTTGGAGATAATTGGAATACACCTTCGTTCAAGAATTCGTCCGTCTTTAAGTTCTAATTCTTCATCAAGTACTAGTTCTTTTTTTGATAAAATTTCATCAATTCTGGTAACAAAATAATCGCTTTCAACAAAAAGATTTTTAGTTTGCTCAGCCGAAGTTGTACAATCAAATCCTACCATGGCTTGAGGTTCAAGTGGAATGCCAAACATGTCACAAAAAGTTTGATTTGTGATGACAATTCTTCGGTTTTCATCTTCTATTAAAACTCCTGTTTGAAGATTGTAAATCATAGAAGTTAACCTACTTTCAGAAGCTTTTAATTTTTCATTAATATGCTTTTCATTAAGCATTAATGCGTCAATTTTTTTTCGGTCAGTGACTAGCGTTTTCTTTTGCTCATTAATTTTCTCTAGTAATTCTTTTAATTCAATATTGACGATTTCTTTATTTTTGGTCACATGAAGTAAATCAATTAAAGGATCGTGAGGTGCAAAATCATTTAATGATAAATTATGATTTGAAATTTCTTCTATCGATTCAAACCAAGGTGAACCTATGAATAGAATTGAGTTTTGTTGCTTTTCAAATTGCCCTCTAAAAAAGAGATTTTTTTCGTTTTTAGATTCTAGAACGATTAATTGGTTGCAAATAAAACTTCGGTTGGAAAGAGTCAAATGCTCAACAAAAGGTCTTGTAATCGAAAAAAGCGTATTAAAAGATTTATGTTCTTTTAATTCGGGCATGAGTTTATACAAGCTCTTTCCGACACTGATAACGTTTAATTTATTATCTACTACAAAGTGAAAAGGAAAAAGGTTGTCAAATTTTTTTTTACTAAAATTAAAAGTTTCCATTTACTTCCATTTTATTAAAAATATTTCGTGGTCATCTCCGTTGTTTCTTGACGCTAAAAGATCAATTTCGACTTCGGTTTCAAAAAACTTTCCTAATCCTTGAATAAGTCCGCGAACAAATTCTTGAAGCCCAACTCTTTTAGAAAAATAATGAAGTTCCAAACTACGTTCCGACACTTTTGAAACTCTAAATTCTGGAGGCGTTAATTTCGGATAAATAAACGCCACTCGGTTATGAAATAAATGTAAGTTTACCAAGAATTCTTTTAAATTATCGCCGCCCGATTTCAACAATCCTTCATATTTATCTTTGGTAGTTTTTAAAACCCACCATTCACCAAAAGCAATAAATACACTGTCGATGTTCATGTTCATTTCCTCAGAAACGGCATTTGCTAATTTAAAAGTAATATCGTCATCATAGGCTTCATTACTAATGAAGAAATCTACATCAACACCACTTCGCTCCTTGATGAGTTCCCATTTATCTTGGCCAAAATTTGCTACAATTAATTCTTCAATCGCTTTATTTACTATTCCATACATTGTTTGATGATGTTTTTAACTAATTAATTCATTATAAGTCCAATAATTTAGAAGATTTTGAATTCTAATGATATAATCTTCATATTTTAATGGCTTTACTATATAGCCTGCAATTCCAATTTCATAACATTTCAACACTTCTCTTCGGTTGTTTGAAGTTGTTAAAATTATTGTAGGAAGAAATTTAAGTTTTTCATCAGCTTTTAGTATTGATAAAAATTCAATTCCATCCATTCTGGGCATATTTATATCCAAAAGAATGATGTCAGGAAATTCTTTTTGAGAAGCAAGAATTGAAAGAGCTTCTTCACCATTTTTAGCTTCAATGATTAGGTGGTTAGCATTTAGATTTTCTAAAACCCTATGGAACTTCATTTGTTCAATAGCGTCATCTTCAATGAATAAGATGTTCAGTTTTTTCATGTCAAAAGGGGGTTTTGATAAGTCAAAGATTAGTTATTTTTCGTTAAAGTAATAATTAAAACACAGTTTTTAGATTAATGTACTCCAACTGTAGACGAAAATTAAATTGATGTAGATTAAAATATATTTAAGTTTTTATTAAAATGAATGTAATAATTTGGATTTAAAATTTTGAATATGATTTTTTTATTACATTAGTGGCGCATAAAAGGCATGAAATGAATTTATTAAAAATTTATATTGTTGAAGACGATGCTTTCTTCGGAGAGTCATTAAAATATCATCTTAAACTCAATCCAGATTATGAAATTCACTTATTTCAAACAGGAAGAGAATGTTTAGAAAAATTATATCTAAAACCAGACATAATTTGTCTAGATTTTGGTTTGCCCGATATTACTGGTGATAAACTTTTAAAAAAAATTCACGAATCTAACGATGCCATTCCAATAATAATTATTAGCGGTCAAGAAGATATTGAAGTAGCTGTAGATTTTTTAAAATCGGGAGCTAGTGATTATATTGTAAAAAATTCTCATACAAAAGATATTCTTTGGAACTCCATTATTAAAATCAGAGAAAACCTAAAATTAGTCAACAAAGTGGAGGAATTGACAGTGCAGCTCGAACAAAAATTTAGTTTTGAAAATACAATTGTAGGGCAAAGTGAGGCAATAAAAAATGTATTTAATAAAATTAACAAAGCAATTACCACCAATATTAATGTTTCTATAATGGGCGAAACCGGAACTGGAAAAGAGGTTGTCGCTAAAGCCATACATTATAATTCAGATAAAAAAAACAAACCATTTGTTGCGGTTAATATGGCTGCAATTCCAAAAGAATTAATTGAAAGCGAATTTTTTGGACATGAAAAAGGAGCTTTTACAGGAGCTGATAATAAGAGAATTGGACGATTTGAACAAGCAGATGGTGGCACTATTTTTCTTGATGAAATTGCCGAATTGGATTTGAATTTACAAAGCAAGCTTTTACGTGTGCTGCAAGAGAGAGAAGTTATACGCGTTGGTGGTAAAGAGCGTATAAAGTTTAATGCTCGATTAATTATAGCAACACATAAAGACTTAGTTCAAGAAGTAAAAAAAGGTAATTTTAGAGAAGATTTATACTACAGAATTATTGGATTACCGATAGAATTACCTCCTCTGAGAGATAGAGGAAATGACAAACTTTTATTAGCCAAATATTTCATGGATTTGTTTGTGAAAGAAAACAAAATGAAAACACTTTCTATTTCTAAAGAAGCAAAAGAACAGCTCATGAAATATGCCTTTCCTGGAAATATTAGAGAGTTAAAATCGATTGTTGATTTGGCTTGCGTAATGTGTGATGGAAAAGAAATTTTACCCAACGATTTAACCTTCTCGAGTGTCAGTGAAACTGATTTTTTATTGACAGAAGAAAAAACATTGAAAGAATATACTTCAGAAATTATTCTTCATCATTTAAAGAAAAACAATAACGATGTAGTAAAAACGGCAAAGAAATTAGACATCGGAAAATCTACAATTTATAATTTAATTAAAAATTAAAGCAATAAAGATATGAAAGTAGCTTCATTACTAGTTAAGAAAAATGAATTCGTTAAAGAAAAAAACAACGAAAGCATGGATTTTACTAATGCTCAATTAGTATTAGGATTCGGATCGGTTGACTTGGTTTCGCAGCCAGAATCATTTGAAAAGATAAAAGAAAGGTTTCCCAATGCTCAAATAGCAATTTGTTCTTCAGCGGGTGAAATTTTTGATTTAGAGGTTTTAGACGAGACAATTTCCTTAGTCGCTATTGAATTTTCTTCTACTATGATTAAAACTTCAAAAGTAAATATTGAAGCTTTTTCCAACAGTTTTGATGCGGGTAAGGCATTAGTTGAAAAGTTACCTTGTGAGGATTTAAAAATGGTTTTTGTGCTTTCTGACGGAGGAAAAGTGAATGGAAGCGAACTGGTAAAAGGGATGAATGCTTCAAAGCCAGAAGGAACATTAATAACGGGTGGTTTGGCTGGAGATGGAACAAAATTTGAAAAAACATTTGTTGGGTTAAATGCTGTTCCTAGTTCAGGCGAAATTGCTGCCATAGGTTTTTATGGAGACAAATTGATTTTATCTCACGGCTCAATTGGTGGATGGGAAAGTTTTGGATTGGAACGTACCGTTACCAAATCTAAAGATAATGTTCTTTTTGAAATTGATTCTAAAAATGCCCTTGATTTATATAAAAATTATTTAGGAAAGTATGCGGATGAATTACCCGGTTCTGCATTATTATTCCCTTTATCCATAAAACTGCATGACAATGAAGGAACAATTGTGAGAACGATCTTGTCTATTGATGAGAAAAATCAATCCATGACTTTTGCAGGCGATATTCCCGAAGGAAGCAAAGTACGATTTATGAAAGCTAATTTCGATAGACTAATAGATGCGGCTAATGATGCAGCAAGTAATTGTTTGGAGATGAACAATACCGAACAAAAATTAGCACTTTTAATAAGTTGTGTTGGTCGAAGAATAATTTTAAATAATAGAATAGAAGAAGAAGTAGAAGCTGTTTCAGAGGTATTTGGTAACAAAACAACACTTACTGGTTTTTATTCGTATGGTGAAATTTCGCCATTAAAACCTATGGCAAATTGCGAACTTCACAACCAAACTATGACCATCACTTGCATAAATGAATTATAGTAAACATGGCATTTCACAAACTTTTAAATAGACAAATAACAAAATACTTAACGCCAGAAAGCACTGAAAACCCTTTATTCAAAGAGTTTATTCAAGCCGTAAATGATTCTTATATGTCTTTTGAAAGAGATAAAGAATTGATGAATCATGCTTTTCAAGAGAGTGAAAGAGAATATAATGGCATTAATGAGAGCCTAAAAAATGAGTTTGAATTAAAGAAACAATCTATTTCGAATCTTTATGATAGTCTAGAAACTCTCGAAGATGGATATGATGGAATAAAACATGATGATGATGTTGATGACTTATTATTTATTTCTAAATACCTCAATAAGCAAATAGAGAAACGAAAAGAATTTGAAAATAATCTTTCAAGAAATGTTGAGTTATTAAAAACACTTTTGGCGAATCTCCCTTCTGGAATAAAAGTAGAAGACGAGAATAGAAAAGTATTGTACATCAATCAATTATATTGCGATGTGCTCAATATTTCATCAACGCCAGATGAAATGATTGGCAAGGACTGCTCCAAATTAATCGAAGAATATAAAAATATTTTTGTTTCACCAACAAAATTTTCAGCAGACGCTAATCACTATTTAAGTAAGAGAAAAACAGTAACTAACGCGCTTTTGGAAACAAAAGACGGACGTTTTTTAGAGCAAGATTTTATCCCGATTTTTATTGATAATATTTATAAAGGAAATCTTTGGAAATATACCGACGTTACCGAAAGAATAAATATTCAAAATCTATTAGAACAAAGTGAGGAGCGAAATCTTTTAATTATGAATTCGGCTCTTAATGCTATTTTAACGATTGATATAAATGGAGTTATAACCTTCTGGAATGATACTGCTGAGAAGATTTTTGGCTGGAAGCGAGAGGATGTTTTAGGTAAAAAATTAGTTGATAAATTATTTTCAGAGAACAAAGAAGATACCTCTGGAATATTGATGGATCATTTTATCAAACCAGGACAAGAGCTAATCCTTAATAAGCAAATAGAAGTTATCGGAATTAATAAAAGCGGAAATGAATTTCCTGTAGAGATTTCAATAATTCCGGTTAAACATGAAAAGAGTCTGTTCTTTTGCGTTTTTATTCAAGATATCTCCAAACGAAAGAAAGCAGAAATTGAATTAAAATACCAAGAAGAAAAATATAGAAATATCATTGCAAACATGAATTTAGGTTTGCTTGAAGTTAATAATGAAGATGTTATTCAATTTGCAAACCAAACTTTTTGTGAAATTTCAGGATATGAAATGGATGAACTAATTGGTAACAACCCTTCCGACGTTTTCATTTTTGGAGAGAATTTCGAAATCATGCAATCCAAAAAAGTTGCAAGAACAATGGGAGTTTCGGATATATATCAAATTCCTGTTAAAAATAAGCGTGGCGAATTGAGATGGTGGGCAATTAGCGGTGGTCCAAACTATGATGATAAAGGAAATCTAGTGGGAACCATAGGTATTCATTTGGACATTACCAATCAAAAACAACTTGAATTTGATTTAGAAAACGAAAAAGTTAGAGCACAAGAAGCCTCTAAAGCCAAAGAAGCATTTCTGGCCAATATGAGTCATGAAATTAGAACCCCTCTTAACGCTATTATTGGATTTCTTCGGGAATTAGAAAAACAAAAATTAACAACCTTACAAAAGAAATATATCGAAAATAGTTCTATTGCTTCCAAACATTTATTATCAATCATTAACAATGTATTAGATATTTCTAAAATCGAAGCAGGTGAAATGTCGATAGAAGAAGAGGATTTTATTATCGAAAATTCCGTAAAAAATATCATTGCTGTTTTATCTCCAAAAGCCGAAGAAAAGGGCATCGTTCTATCATCATCTATAGATAAGGCTATTGCCAAGGTGTTGAAAGGAGATTCATTTAGAATTGAACAAATACTGTTCAATCTGGTTGGAAATTCATTAAAATTTACTCCAACCGGAAAAGTTAATGTGGATTGTAGTTTAATAACAGACTTTAATATTTCTCAAAGAATCTGTATTACCGTTAGTGATACAGGAATTGGAATGGAGCAAAGTTTTGTAGACAATATTTTTAATAAATTCTCTCAAGAGGATAAAGAAGTTACCAGGAAATATGGAGGATCTGGGTTGGGAATGTCTATTACAAAAGAACTTGTCAATTTGATGAATGGTACGATCGAAGTTGAAAGTATTAAAGATAAAGGCACCACCATAAAAATATTTATTGATTTGAAAAAGGGAAGTTTAGATAGTATAAAATCATCTCAAACAAGTAAAAAATTATCGGATATTAATGGGGCAAGAATTTTATTAGTTGAAGATAATTATTTGAATAGAATGGTTGCTCAAAATACATTACAATATTTTAATTGTATCGTAACTGAAGCTGAAAATGGATTAGAGGCTATTGATGCCCTTCAGTCAAAAGAGTTTGATATTATACTTATGGATATTCAAATGCCCGAGATGGATGGTATTGAAGCAACAAAAATGATTAGAAATGAACTCAAACTAAATATTCCCATAATAGCGCTAACTGCTAATGCTTTTAAAACTGAAATTGAGCGATTTAAAAAAGTTGGGATGAATGATTATGTTACCAAGCCCTTTGATGAGACCATTTTATTGGAAACTATAGCAAAACACTTGTTTGTTGAAAATGATATATCAAATAACACTGAAATTATGGTTGAAAATCAATTGTTATATAACTTAACCTCTTTAATTACTTTGAGTAGAGGAAATAAAGATTTTGTTTACAAAATGATTTCTATTTTTATTATTCAAACTACTGAAACTATTGACAAAGTAGAGGATGCAATAGAAATAAAAGATTATGAAGAAGTAAGTAGATTAATTCATAAAATTAAACCGAGTATCGAAGGAATAGGAATTGTATCAATTATTGAAGAAGTTAAATTATTAGAAAAGGTAGCAGCAGAAAACAACAACAAAAAATTAATAATTTCTTTATTTAACACTATTAAGTTTACGTTAGAAAACGTAATTTTACAATTGAAAGAAAACGAATTGAATTAAGGAATGTCGTTAAATTGGATTTTTTTCCAATATTTGGAAAATACTTATTTTCAATAATAAATAAAATACTGATTATTAGCTATTTAAAAAAATGGCTTGAATTTGGAATATTGTTTTGAAAATAATTTAATAATATGGAAAATCAATTTAAATTTTTTATCGTAGACGATGATGTATTCTGTGCAAACACATACAAACAATATCTTAAGAACTTGAATTATACGGACATTGCTTATTATAGTAATGGTAATGATTGTTTAAATAATTTAAATCAAAAGCCAGATATTATTTTCTTGGATCACAATATGGATGGCATCACTGGTTTTGAAGTTTTAAAGAAAATTAAACGTTTTAATCCTAATATTTATGTTGTAATGATTTCTGGTCAAGAAAATATTGTTACTGCAGTAGATGCTTTAAAATATGGAGCATTTGATTATGTAGTAAAAGACGCTAATGTGGGAGAAAAAATGATTCAAGTTATAGATAAAATAATCAGAGTTAAGGAACATTTACGAAAATCAAATCCGTCTCTAATCCAAAAATTGCTCTGGATTTTTTGACCAAGACAAGACACAAAGACGCAAGAAGACACACAAGAACATGAAAATAATTTTTAGAACGCTAGCAATAATTTTGCTATTTACCTCATGCAAGACCTATAATTTATTAGAAAACAAGAAAGGAGCACTAGATAAAGAAGTGTTTTCTTATGATGCAAACTATCAATATAAGATTCGTAAAGACGATAAGATTACTATATCGGTTGCAGGCGAAGACGAATATAGTGTTGGTTCAGAATATGGAATTTATAATTCCAATGAAGTTTACGGAAAATGGCTGTTGGTAGATGCTAATGGCAATATTGAAGTCCCGAAAATTGGGACTATTAATGTTTTGGGTAAAACTGTGCCAGAATTAAAACAATTTTTGCAATTAAAATTAAAACAATGGATAGTTTTTCCTGTAGTAGACGTCAAAGTACTCAATAAAGAAATTGCAATCCTTGGAGAAGTTAGAACTCCTGGAACCATTCAAGTAGATCGAGATAAAAACAACTTATTTGAAATAATTAGTAAAACTGGTGGATTTGATTTTTACGCCAATTTAAAATCAATCAAGATATTGCGTCAAGAAGGTGAAAATGTAAAAGTAACCAATGTCGATTTAACTAATTCTGACGACATACTAAACACCAACATACTTCTTCATCCTGGAGACATTGTGATTGTTCCTTCCCGTAAATTTAAAGATTTTGATAAAAGAATTTCTACTATAATTCCATTTACCACTACCATAAGTGCTGCTGCAATTCTTTTAAACTTTTTTAAAAAATAGAAGATGAGCGAAAATTTAAGATTACTAAAACCATTTTTTAGAGGATTACCAATAATAATTCTATCAGTTTTTTTATCCATATTGACAGCAAAAAAGTACCTAAAATACGTAACTCCAATGTATGAAAGTACGGCAAAATTGAGACTTGCGGATTCCCATGAAGGTGTTCCAGGAGAGAACCTTTTTAAAAATTTAGATGTATTTGCTACTTCAAATAAAATTGTAACCGAAATAGAAGTTTTAAAATCTTCAAATTTAATATACAGAACTTTAAGCCAGTTACCTTTTGAGAAAGAAATATACAGAAAAGGAGATTTGCGAACAACAGAATTATTCAATGATTCTCCAATAAAAATAGAAGGAACTTTCAATACCGATAAAGCTTATGATAAGCGATATAGTTTAAAAGTAATCTCCAAAACACAATTCATTTTAAGTAAACCAGATGAAAAAATTGGGGCTAAAGGAAGTTTTGGTATACCAATTTCAGTTGATGGAGCAAAATTCTTAATCACATTGAATGAAGATTCTATTAAATCTAAAAAGAATATCAAAGTTATTGATAACTATGAATTTGAATTTTTGAGTAAAGAAAAATTAATGGCTAAAATCAATAAGGATTTAGACGTTGTTCCAGTAGATAAAGATGTTCCTGTTATTAGAATAAATTTAAAAAGTGCCGTTCCTGAGAAAGCTGAAATTTTTGTTAATAAATTGGCGGAAACCTATATCAAAGATTATATTGAGATCAAATATAAAGCTGCAAATATTACTGTAAATTTTCTTAATAATCAAATTGATATAGCAGACGGAAAACTTTCAAAATCAGAGGATAACATTCAAAATTTTCGAGATGAAAGAAACATAATCAATATTACTCAAGAAACAGAAACAGATTTAAGGAAATTATCGCAATTAAAGATTCAACAAACCAATGTTAAAATGAGTTTGGATGCGATTAAAGATTTGAATAAATATATTGCTTCAGGTAAAGATAATTATCTCGATTTGGCTGCAAACTTTGAAGCATTTACTGATCTACTCTCCACAGAGATGATTAAAAGTATAAAACGACTTCAAGCTGAAAAAAAGGATCTTTTGTTGATTTATACTTCTGAAAATGAAAAAGTTAAAGTAGTAGATAAAAAAATTAAGGACTTGACAGATTATCAAATTGAAAGTATAAAAAATACTGAAAAAAATCTTCAAGTAAAGTATAACGATTTATCTAACGATATACAAAAAGCAGAAAAAGTTTTTATTGGCTTACCTGAAAAAGAGAAAATGATGAATATTCTCAACAGAGAATTTAATATGTATGAAAAAAACTATAACTTTTTGAATGAAAAGAGAATTGAAGCAGAAATAGCAAGGTCTGCCAAAATCGCTTTTCATAAAATTATCTCCCCAGGTGAAGCTTCGAAGACCCCTGTTTCTCCTATTAAAATTATTATCATTATTGTAGCTGCTTTTTTAGGATTCATGGGGTCAATCATTATAATTTATATTGTTCACCTTTCTAAAGCAAAAGTAAATGATTCTTTTACTATTGAAAAAAACAGTACTATCCCTATTGCAATTGCTACTCCATTCATTAAAGGAACTCAGAAAATCAAAGATACCTTCTTGAAAGAAGCCATAAAAATGGAATTAAAAGGAATGATTGAAAAGGGAAATATCATAGTTTTAAGTTCCTACGATAATTCTAAAGATCATTTATTTCATTCTAAAAATTTAATTGAAGCTTTTGTAAAACAAGGCAGAAAAGTTTTGGTACTTGATGTTACAGGAGATCTTAAATCTATAGTCAATCCAAAAGATTATGTAAACTATACCAATGATAAATTTTTATCATATACAAAAACAGTTTTTGAAAACGAAATTTTTGAAAAGATGAAAGCATATGATATTTGTGTAATTAATAATCAATCAGTTAAAGATGAAAAACTAGCTTTATTATTTATGAGTTTAGCAAGTCATAATCTAATGGTGGTGGATAGCCGAAAAACAGCCGAAAAAACAATTATAAAAATTGAATTACTCAAAGACGAATACAAATTACCCAATTTTTGGTTTGTATTAAATAAAGATGAGTATAATCCTAGCTTGATTAGTGAAATTAAAAGAGCTTGGAAAAAACAAAAACAAAATAAACTTGCCTAAGTATGAAATTTTTGACAAAAGAAGAATTGTCTGCTACACTTTTGGTTCTTTTTGACCAAGCAGTTTATAGTGGGACCAACTTTTTGTTAACATTATTTTTAGCACAAAAATTAGATATTAGAAACTTTGGTTTATTTTCAACAATTGTATTAATTACTTATTTAATTATGAGTATTACAAATGCTTTAATCATTCAACCGTTTCAAGTTTCTATTGGGAAAATTTCAAAAAAAAAGGAATATTATGTGTCTTTATTCCTAGGACTGGTGGCTTTACTGTCTTTATTCATGTTCTTAGTGAAGCTACTGGTCCTTTTTTTGCCAAAAGAAAATCTATATGTACTTTACACTAATCCTTTCATCTGTTTTGTATTTGGATATTTATTTCAAGATTTTTTTAGAAAAGTCTTTTTAGCTATTGCAAATATAAAAACGGTAATAATTATCGATTTTTTATTTTTAGTTATAATTTTTATTGGTTTTTATATTTCAAGAAGCAACATTACTTTGTATAATTCATTATTAATTTTAGGTTTAGCAAATATTATTTCGTCAATTCCAGGGGTTTATTTTCTTATCAAAAATTATAAAAAGCCATTTTCGTGGAAATTATTTTTAGGAAATCATATAATTCAAGGTAAATGGTTATTTAGCGTAGCCATTTTGCAATGGAGTTCAAGTAATTTTTTTGTTTTAATATCTGGTGTTTATTTGGGTATTGAAGCACTCGGTGCTTTACGATTAGTTCAATCTTTTTTTGGAATAATAAATGTTGTACTTCAAACAGTAGAAAATTATTTTTTGCCAAAAGTGGCTATATCATACAATGAGAATATTGCAAAAGCAAAAAAATATTTGATAGAAATAACAGTTTATGGCTCAATATTATTTGGAATATTACTTACAATTTTATTTGTGTTTTCGGAGAGGATTATAGTTTTAGCTGGAGGAATTCAATATAAAGATTATGCTTATGTAGTTAAATTAATAACGGTTTTATATTTTTTTATTTTTTTAAGTTATCCTGTCAGAATAGCGATAAGAGTATTAGTGTTAAATAAAATTTTCTTTTATGGATATCTATTTTCTTTTATCACATCTTTATTGACTTTTCATTTTTTATTGAAATACGCATCTCTTTATGGCGCGGTAACTGGCTTAATTTTAAATCAAATAATTATGATTTTTTATTGGCAAAATCAACTTAAAAAAAATAATTTTCTATTATGGAAATAATACATCTTGTTTTAGGTAAGGCAAATCCAAATAGAATGAATGGAGTAAACAAAGTTGTTTATCAACTTGCTACTAAACAGACCGAATTTGGATTTAAAGCAGCAGTTTGGGGAGTTACGAAAGATACTGAGAAGAATTATGGAGACAGAAATTTTGAAACTCGATTATTTGTAAAATCTTTGAATCCCTTTGCTGTTTCATCAGAGTTGATAGGAGCTTTGAAAGAAAAAAAAGGAAAAGCAATTTTTCATATTCACGGAGGATGGATTCCTTTGTTTTATAGCATATCAAAATTTCTTTTTAAAGAAAATATACCTTTTGTTTTTACCCCTCATGGTGCTTACAATACCATTGCAATGGAGCGAAATTTTTGGGTTAAAAAAAAATATTTTCAGTTATTTGAAAAATCAATTTTATTAAAATCAAATAAAATTCATTGTATTGGTAAAAGTGAAGTTACGGGATTAAATGAGCTTTTAAAAACCAATAAAACGGTACTAATCCCTTATGGTTTTGAAAATAATTCCGAAATTGCTATTGAAAAATCAACTAATGAGAAAATAGTTTTTGGTTTTATTGGAAGACTCGATATTTATACAAAAGGATTAGATACGCTAATTAGAGCTTTTGAAAAATTTATACCTAAGCATCAAGGAGCAGAATTATGGATAATAGGTGATAGTAATGAACGTGATGCTCTTCAAAAACTAATTAATGATAAATCACTACAGGACAAAATAACCTTGTTTGGGGGTAAATTTGGTAACGAAAAAGATGATTTATTAAAAAAGATAGATGTGTTTGTTCACCCATCAAGAAACGAAGGGCTTCCAACATCAGTAATTGAAGCAGCAAGTTATGGAAAACCATGTATTGTTACTCTTGCAACAAATATTGGTGAACTTGTAAATGAGAGCAAAGCAGGTATAATGATTCACAAACAAAGCGAAACAGAGCTAGAAATAGCTCTTGAAGACATGTTAGAATTATGGAAGAATCAAGATTCATTTTTAAAGACTAGAAAAAATGCAATTAAAATGGTTAACGAAAATTTTAATTGGAAAATAATTGTTGCCTTGTTTAATTCTAAATTATATCATTAAAAATGAATTACGTTGCAACTCCCGAAAACGAAGTTTTTTTAAAAAAAATGAACATAAGAATGTTCATTTTACTGCTGTTAATGGTTGCGTGTTTTTTTACTTGGAGTGAAAATATCAATATTACTCGAGCTATAAAAGTTGTTGGTCGTTTAGGTTTAATGATATACTCTATTGTACTTTATAAAAGTATAATTCGCTATGGTGCTGCCAATACTATGGGGTATAAAAACACTTTTGCTCCATTGTTTTATTTGACCTATTTATTTTTAGGACTTCTCTCTTTTATGTGGAGTACCAATCCAGGGTTTAGCGCTTTACAATGGTTTATGACCTTTCAGAGTTTAGTATTTGCTTATTTTTTTATTAAAAGCATTAAAATTTTAGATGCTTTTTTTGTCGGGCATGAAATTCGTTTATACCATTTGTTAGGGAACACAGTTTTTGTAATTCAAACCATTTTTGTAATCGGGATGTGGGTAAATCCTGGTCTCTTTTTTCGACTTACAAATGGTGGAGAAGAAGCTCGTTTAGGAGGAACAATTATGAACCCTAACGAACTAGGAATGTTAGGAGGTGTTGGTATTGCTTGTTTAATATTTGATTTATATAGATTTAAAAAGAAGGCTTGGACGATTTTTAAAATACTAGTTATTTTCTATGCGCTGTTTATGACAGGTTCACGCTCATCGCTCATTGGTGTGTTACTTATAATATTTTTTCACATTAATCAAACCAAACAACAAGGTTTAAAACTAGCAATCGTTGGTGGAGTTTTATTAGTAATGCCTTTTGCAATTAATCAAATAATATTGAAAGGTGGTGACCAAAAACGCCTTGACGAAATTTTGACATTAACCGGTAGATTGCCATTTTGGTCGGCATTAATATCCGAAGGATTGCCCAGAGAACCTCTTCTTGGATTTGGTTTTATGAGAATTGATTATAAAGAGTTTTTCCAAAGTGTTCACACCTATCCAGGTAAAATGACACATAATACCTTTATGCAAGTGCTTATGAATCTTGGGTTTATTGGATTAACGATAGTCATTTTTCAAGTTTTTTTTACGCTTAGATCTTTTGCTTCTGAAAGTAAAGAAACTAAATTAATGCTGATAGGTATACTAATTCCTGTAATTATTAATTCGTTTACCGAATTTGGTATTTTTGGAGAAAGTAATTACGGAATTTTATTTTATCAGATGCTTATTTTTTCTATTTCATTCAAAAATAACCCGCACATTACTCCAACACAAATATTGCATTTAAAAAAAACCAGACCACAACTATTTATTCAAAAAGAAGAGTCATTAGAGATAGCCAATTAATAAATGAAAGAAATATTTAGTAAAATAGGATATTCTATTTCTTCAACAAAAACTGTTGATTCATTTCCAATTGAGTTATTAATAATTAATAATCCCGATGGTACTCTAAGATGGATATGGAAATGTAATTCGAAAAAACCTATTTTCTTAAAATTTTACAACATTGGTAGTAAAAGAGCAGTACTCTTTGCAACACTTATAAAGCTAGTTTTTAAATTTGGGGTACAAAAATTATTTTTTAAAAGACAAAGACTTTATTTTTCAAAGCAAGATAATTGCCTATTTGATATAAATGAAGATTGGGTTTTATTTACGGGGACTGTTGGTCCGAACAATAAAATTATTGTCTACACCAAAAACACTTTCTTGAAAATTGCAACTACAGAAAACTCCAAAATATTAATTCAAAATGAACATTCTATATTATCCCAATTAGAAAAATCTACCATAAGTTTCAACATTCCTCACTGTGAATTAATTTCAGAAAATACCATCCAACTTTCTGATGTATCCGAAAATGGATCTCGAATTGATAAGTTTTCATCTCTAGAAATACAAGCACTAAAAGAAATGGAAATGATTGAAAAGAAATCTATTTCGGTTAAAGATTGGGATTTATTTCAAGAACTTAAAAAAGACTTTTTACAGATTAAAGACAGTAGGATACCAAAAAATTTATTTCAAAAAATCAATGATATAGTAAATCATATTGATGATAATGAATTAGTAATCACTACACTTTCCCATGGAGATTTTACCCAATGGAATATGTTTAAAAAACTAGATTCGGTTGCAATTTACGATTGGGAATTGGCAAGTTTTGAAAAACCTTTAGGCTTTGATTACTATCATTTTATTATCCAAAAAGGAGTGTTAGTTGATCGAAAAACATGGAGTTTGATTTACAATGATTTAGAAGAAGCTAACTATTTTGAACGTAATGAACTCGATCAACATTTAAAATGGTATTTGCTTATCAATTGCATGCATTATTTGAAAATTTATTCTGAGCAAAAAGAATGGCATATACAAATTGAATGGTTGTTAACCATTTGGAATCAAGCATTTAATAGGTTTATGGCATCTCAAAAGTCTAATCGTCAGTTACTAATAGTAGATTTTTTTGATTTTCTGCAATCTAAAGAGTATGGAGCATTAAAATTTAAGGATGAAGCTCCTGATCAATTAAGTATAAATTCTGATATTGACCTAGTAATACATAAGAAAGATAATTCATCCATAGAAGAATTTTTAAAATCACATGCTTTAGTTTCAAAAATTATTTTTAATAAAAAATCGTTTATGAATACTATTCAAATTTTTTTAAAGGATAGTACAATGCTTTCGATTGATTTAATTTGGCAATTAAAGATTAAGAACTTAGAGATTCTTGATGCTAAAAAAATCCTCAAAAATAATTTTGAAAATGAATTTAGAGTTAAAAATGTCTCAGATACTGATACAGCGAAGTATGTTGTTTTATTTTATATTTTAAACAGCAGTAAAATTCCAGAGAAGTATCTAAAATACCAAAATGCGCTTCAAAATTCTAAGAAAGTAAACGACAATATATTTTTAGAATCTTTTGAAAACAATACAAATAAGAAAGAAAAATTAATAAAAATCGTTAATTCAAATCCTAAAAACAAAGGAATTAATTACATCAAAAACACCTTTTCATATTATATGGACTCATTAAAAAAATTTAAAAACAAAGGGTTTATTTTAACTTTTAGCGGTGTAGATGGCGCTGGAAAATCAACCATTATTGAAAATATTAGTACTATGATAGAAAAGCAACTTCGTAAACCAGTAGTTGTAATTCGTCATAGACCATCTATTTTACCTATTTTAAGTGTCTATACCAAAGGAAAAGAAAAGGCTCATTTAGATACTATTTCAAGTTTGCCAAGACAAGGTAAGAATAAAAGTTTTTTCTCCTCTTTATTACGATTTGGCTATTATTATATGGACTATTTCTTAGGACAATTTTATATTTATTTCAAATATGTATCAAAAGGGACAGTCGTTATTTATGATCGCTATTATTTTGATTTTATAAATGATAGTAAAAGAAGTAATATCGTTTTGCCTAAGAAACTAACTTCTTTTGGATATACTTTTTTGTTGAAACCAAATTTTAACTTTTTCTTGTATGCCGATGCAGAGGTAATTTTAAAAAGAAAAGAAGAACTAACAAAAGAAACAATTGAAGCATTAACCAAAGATTACACCGAGCTTTTTGTTCGATTACAAGAAAAAAATAAAAGTTCCATTTATTTACCAATTAATAATTTAGTTTTAGAAGAAACATTGGATAAAATAATGAAAACTATTACTAAATAAGCTATGAAAAAGCTACTTGAAAAAATTATTAAGATTAGAAATCCACATTTTGCCTTCGATGAAGCATTAAACTCCTTTGCTTTGATGCAGTTTGTTTGGATTCAATTTTGTAGTCTTATTAGAGGATTGAAAGTACTAATTTTTTTAAGAAATCCAAAAGGAATGTTGCTTGGTAAAAATGTTAGTTTTTTCAATCTTCCAAAAATCACTTACGGAAAATTTTTACGTTTAGGAAATCAAGTAGCAGTTTCTGCTTTAAGTAAAAACGGAATTCATTTTGGCAACAATGTGTCGATTGGTGCTTTTAGTCGAGTTATTGTTTCTACTTCGCTAAACGATATTGGAGATAAAATTAGTATCGGAAATAATGTTGGCATTGGAGAATTTGCCTATCTTGGAGGTGCTGGTGGATTAGAGATTGGAGATGAATGTATCGTTGGACAATACTTAAGTTGTCATCCTGAAAATCATGTTTATGATGATATCAATATTTCAATCAGGCATCAAGGGGTAACTAGAAAAGGAATAAAAATAGGAAACAATTGCTGGATTGGTAGTAAAGTTACTATTCTCGATGGAGTAATTGTTGGAAATGGATGTATAATTGCCGCAGGAAGCGTGGTAACCAAATCGTTTCCAGATAATTCTATTATCGGGGGTGTGCCAGCAAAAATATTAAAAAATAGAAACCATGAGCAATAAGACTATTTTAGCTACTTGTTATGCGGTCAACCCCTATAAAGGTTCTGAAGATGCTACGGGTTGGAATCTTATTTATCAAATTGCCAGATTCAATAAAGTTATTGCAATTACTCGAGAAAACAATCAAAAATCCATAGATAAATTCATGTTAGAATATCCTGATGAGGTATATAAAAACATTACTTTTCTTTATTTCGATTTGCCCTATTGGATGCGATTTTGGAAAAAAGGAGGTAGAGGAGCTATGCTTTACTATGCCTTGTGGCAAAGAGGAATTATCAGTTTTATTAAAAAACAAAATATTCAATTTGAAATTGTTCATAATGTAAATTTTCATAATGATTGGACTCCAAGTTTTTTGTGGAAATTAAACAAACCTATGGTTTGGGGTCCAATTGGTCATCACTCCATAATTCCTAGTCGGTATATGAAGTCATATTCTAAAAAGTATTTGATTAAGGATAAAGCAACCTGGTTAGTCAAGAATTTTTTTTGGAAAGTATCCCTATCTTTAAAAAAGACTATTCATCATTCCAATCATATTATTTGTATTAATAAAGGTGTCGAAAAACGATTAAATTTAAGAAACAAATCATGTACAATAATGCCTGCGATTGCTACAGATGATTTTTTCGAGGGAACCATTGCTCGTAAAGACACCTTTCAATTAATTAGCGTTGGTAGATTCGTGCCTTTAAAAGGTTTTGATTTAACGATTTTATCTTTCGTTGCATTTTTAGAAAATAAGACCGAAGCTGAAAAAGAAAAATGTAAATTAACATTGGTAGGAACGGGACCTGAAAAGAGTTTCTATAAAAAAATAATTACTGACCATAAGGTAGAAAAATATGTAGAAATTATTGAATGGATTGATAGAAAAGAATTAATGAAACTCTATGAAAAAGCATCAGTTTTTCTTTTTCCATCCCACGAAGGCGCTGGAATGGTAGTTGCTGAGGCATTGTCTTTTGGATTACCCGTAATATGCCTAGACAATGAGGGTCCAGGGGAATTTATTAATAAAAAATGCGGATTTGCAATTTCACATAGTGATTATGATACTACTGTCTTAAAATTAAGTGAAGCCATACATCAACTTTATTCGGATACCACTATCTTAGAAAAAATGAGTCAAAATGCCAGAATTCATTTCGAACAGCATTTTACATGGAATAAGAAAGGGGAAATATTAAACCAAGTTTATAATCAATTATAAGTTATGAGAATTGTAACCGTTCATCTTTTAAACGATTATAGTGGAAGCCCAAAAGTGCTAATGCAGTTAGTAAAAGGCTTTGTGAAAAATGATATTGAAACGCATTTATATACTTGCGGAAGTAGAGAAGGTTTTTTATCGAATATTCCAAAAGTAAACCATCATTTTTATTGGTATCGATTTGTGAAAAATCCAATAATACGATTAGTATTTCTAACCTTAAGTCAGTTGTTTATTGGATTAAAATTAATTATTTTCTTGAAGAAAACCGATGTTTTATATGTAAATACTGTTTTGCCATTTGGTGCCGGCATTGCTGGAAAACTCAAAGGGTGTAAAGTAATTTATCACATTCATGAAACTTCAATGAAGCCAAAACTTTTAAAAGATTTTCTATTTGGAATTGTAAATTGGTCTGCTTCGGAGGTGGTTTACGTTTCCAATTTTTTAGCCAAACAAGAGTTTATGGAAATTAAAAAAAATGTACTATACAACGTACTTGAACAAGATTTCGTGGATATAGCTTACAAGAATTTGAATAGGGAAAAAGAGACTAAAATTATCTTAATGATTTGTTCTTTAAAAGCTTATAAAGGGGTAAATGAATTTTTAAAATTGGCAAAAAATAATCCGCATTTTACATTTAAATTGGTGGTAAATGCCAATCAAAATGAAATTAGAGAATTTTATAAAAATGATGTTATTCCACCAAATTTAAATATTTATCCTACACAAAAAGATACACATAAATTTTATCAAGAGGCTAGTATATTACTTAATCTTTCGGATGTAAATCTTTGGGTAGAAACTTTTGGTTTAACTATTTTAGAGGGAATGGCTTATGGTTTACCTGTAATTGTTCCTCCTGTGGGCGGTGTCGTTGAGCTTGTAGAAGAAGGTAAAAACGGTTATTTAATAGACAATAAGAATATAGATTTGATTTCAAAAAAAATTAACCAACTGCTTACAGATTCAACATTATACAATAAAATGAGTCGTGAGTCGCTTGAAAAAAGTAAGTTTTTTGGTCAAGAATATTTTGAAAGTGAATCACTACGAATTATTTCCAAAATATAGATTTTTTCCAAATATAGGAAAATTTTATTTTTTATAAAATTGTATTTACTTGATTGATAGAGTTTTAAATATTAAGCATAATTTTTGAAAAACTATACGAGATATTAATTAGAAATGGAAAAAAATAAAGTAGCTATTATTGGAACTGTTGGTCTGCCTGCAAAATATGGTGGATTTGAAACCCTTGCAGAACATTTAGTGACTCATTTGTCTGACAAATACGATTTTACTATTTATTGTTCTAAAAAGAAATATTCTAAAGAGGAACAAATAGAAAGGTATAAAGGTGCCAAACTAGAATATATTAATCTTGATGCCAATGGAATTCAAAGTATACCTTATGATACAATTTCCATATTAAAATCGTTGAAAAATAACGATGTGCTATTAATTCTTGGGGTAGCTGGCGCTTGGATTCTTCCCTTTGTTAGACTTTTTACAAAGAAAAAGATAATTATTTCTATTGATGGTATCGAGTGGAAAAGAGATAAATGGTCTTTGTTTGCTAAATTATATTTATGCTGGGCAGAAAAAATAGCCGTTCGATTTTCTCATATCGACATATCAGATAATGAAAGTATTCAAGATTATACAGGTTTAAAATACAGAACTTTAAGTCATGTAATTGAATATGGTGCAGATCATACCATAGAAGTTAAACCTATCAAGGAAGATTATATAAAATATCCTTTTTTGTCCCAACAATATTCTGTCAAAGTTTGTAGAATTGAACCAGAGAACAATGTTCATCTGGTTCTAGAAGCTTTCAAAGGAATGCCAAACAAACTTTTAGTTTTAGTTGGAAATTGGAAAAATAGTAAATATGGTATTGATTTGAAAGAAAAATTTGATAATGTTTCAAATATTCATCTTTATGACCCTATTTACAATCAAAGAGAGATTGATTTAATTAGAGGAAATGCCGCTATTTATATTCACGGACATTCCGCAGGAGGAACCAATCCATCTTTAGTGGAAGCAATGTATCTTGGACTTCCGATTATGTCTTTTAAAGTTTCGTACAATAAAACTACTACTGAAAACAAGGCAATTTATTTTTCTACGGCTGATGAGTTAATTTCTAGATTGAAAGATACCACCGAAGCTGAATTAGAAATATTACGCAAAGAGATGAAGTCCATAGCTTTAAGAAGATATACCTGGGGATTTATTTCAAATCAATATGATTTATTAGTAAAAGAGGCTTTGCAAACCGATAAGAAAAAAAGTATTTATAGCGAAACAAACAAGCTAGACAATGACTTTTTAGAAGAATATCAAATGTCTCATTTGAAAAATGCTGAAATGTTTTACAATAAAAGATAATCATTATGAAAAATACTATAGAATTTATATTGATTGGAGTATTAGCTTTTATTTTAGCTCTTATTTTTATTCCTATTATAAAAAAAATTGCCGTAAAAGTTAATTTGGTTGATAAACCAAATTATAGAAAAGTACACGCTACTCCTGTGCCCTTGGTTGGTGGCATTTCAATTGCAGTAACGTCAATTCTAGTGCTACTTATTTCTGGAAATATAGTATTTATTTCAAAAGAATACCTTCCCATCTTTTCATCTGGAATAACACTTTTAATTATTGGAGTTATAGATGACAAAAATGATTTAAGTGCTAAATATAAATTAATAATTCAACTTATTTTGGCTTTCATTATTGCTTTTTCTGGAACAAGAATTACTTCGCTATATGGATTTCTGGGAATACATGAAATAGCAACTTGGATGCAGTATGGATTAACAATTTTGGTAATCACAGGGGTTGTTAACGCTTTTAATTTAATGGATGGTGTTGATGGTTTAGTGGGAGGTTTATCCCTTTTAGGATTTACAATGTTCTTAGTAGCATCAATATTTTACGATAATTATCTTTTAGGCAAAATAAGTGTCATTTTTATCGGTGCTATCATAGGTTTTTTGAAGTTTAATCTATCAAAGAAGAAGATTTTTATGGGAGACGCTGGCTCCTTATTTTTAGGATTCATTTTGGTTACCTTAGGAATTCAATTTATGGAAAAACAACGAGTTAGTCAAGATTACGGATATGCTTATGGGTTTCTTATTTTGCTTTCGTTTTTTTCAATTCCAGTTCTTGATTCCTTGAGAGTATATGTTGGAAGAATGAAAAGAGGAAATTCTCCTTTCAAAGCAGATAAGTCACACTTACATCATTTACTTCTGGTAGCTGGATTGACGCATAAAAAAATATCAATTTTTGTAGTCTTATTTTGTTTGATATTGTTTTTTATTGGTTTCGGATTAATTTCATTCTTTTCTACAACACTTATTATCGTTGCAATTATGACTCTTTTCTGGGCAATCGTTAAATTACTTTTGATGATTGCTAATCTTAATGAATGGCGAGAAACCATAAAAAAGTTAGAACAACAATAGCTAGAATCCTAGAATTTCTGTTTGGATTTTTTTTGATAAACTTGTAAAAACCAATTCATAAGAATGATGAATTAAGTCGTACATCATTTTGTCTGGAACATCGCTATTACAATCTACGGTATTCCAGTGTATTTTACTCATATGCCAACCTGGATTGATGGCTTCATATTCTGCTCGAAGTTCTAAAGCTTTTTGAGAATCACATTTTAAATTTAATGATGGAGTTCCGTTTTCCCATTCTTTTAAGGAGGAAAGTGCAAACATTTTACCACCAACTTTAAAAACTAGTGTGTCTTCATCAAATGGAAAGTGTTCTGTAACTCCTTTTTTTGAAAGACAAAATTCATAAAATTGTTGAATATTCATGCCAATTTATTTTGGAATTAATTTCAATACATAAAACTATTTTTTCACTTCAAAGTTCTTAATTCTTTTGGCTTTTTCTTGGGCATCAACAACCGCTACGGCAGCCATATTTACCATTTCTTCTACACTCGCTCCCAATTGAAAAATATGAACAGGTTTATCCATACCAAGCATTATAGGGCCAACCGAATCCACTTTATATAACTCCTTCAACAATTTATAAGTAATGTTTGCTGATTCTAGATTAGGAAATATTAACGTGTTTATTTTCTTGCCTGCTAGTTTAGAAAAAGGAAACTTTGCTTTTAACATATCTGGGTTTAAAGCAAAATCGGCTTGAATTTCGCCATCTACGATTAAGTCGGGATAATAGTGGTGCAAATAGGCAACCGCTTCTCGAACTTTAGTGGCGCTTTCGTTGGATGATGATCCGAAATTAGAAAAAGAAACCATAGCAATTACTGGTTCCATTCCAAACATTCGAACTGTTTTCTCAGTCATTAAAGCAATTTTTGCCAAATCGTCTGCCGAAGGATTTGGATTAATGGCAGTATCCGATAAAAACATTGGGCCTCGATTGGTCATCATCATGTTGGTTGTAGCAATCAATGATATACCTGGTGCTTTTCCAATCAATTGCATTAATGGTTTTACAACTGTAGGATAACTTCTGGAATAACCCGAAACCATAGCGTCTGCATCACCATGATTGACCATCATAGCGGCAAAATAGTTTCGTTCTCGCATCCATTTTTGAGCATCCAATAAAGAAATTCCTCTGCGGTTTCGCTCTTTCCAATAAATATCAGCATATTCCAATCTACGTTTATCTTCTTCTTTTGTTTTTGGATCAAAAATTGGTACGTCAGCGTCAAATCCGATTTCTTCTTTTAATTCCAAAATATCCTCTTTTCGTCCGAGTAAAATAGGATAACCAATTCCTTCTTCATAAACTATTTGAGCGGCTTTTAAAACGTCTAATTGGTCAGCCTCTGCAAAGACAATTCGCTTCGGATCAGTTTTTGCACGATTGGTAAGTAAACGTACCATTTTATTATCAGAACCCATTCGTTCCAATAACTCTTCTTCATATTTTTCCCAATCGGTAATTGGATTCAAAGCAACGCCACTTTCCATTGCTGCTTTTCCAACAGCAGGAGCTACCATGGTAATTAATCTTGGGTCAAATGGTTTTGGAATAATATATTCTCTACCGAAATTCAATCTAGTTTCACCATAAGCAATATTAACTTGCTCAGGAACCGATTCTTTTGCCAAAGAGGCTAATGCACGAACTGCCGCCATCTTCATCGCTTCATTAATTTTGGTAGCTCTAACGTCGAGAGCACCTCTAAAGATATAAGGAAAACCGAGAACATTGTTAACCTGATTGGGGTAGTCAGAACGTCCTGTCGCCATTATTATATCTTTTCTTGTAGCAATAGCTACATTGTAATCAATCTCTGGAACTGGATTTGCCATTGCAAAAACAATAGGATCATTTGCCATTCCCATCAACATTTCGGAAGTAAGAATGTTCCCAGCAGAAAGTCCCAAAAACACATCCGCATCTATTAAAGCTTCTTGTAAAGTTGTTCCTTTTTTACCATAAGAATATCTTTTTTGTAATTCTGATAAATCGGTTCTATCATTCGATAGGACTCCATCTTTATCAAACATAATAATATTTTCAACTTTTATTCCAAGTAAAACATACAAATTAGCACAAGCTAGCGCTGCCGATCCAGCTCCAGAAACTACTAATTTGACATTTTCAATTTGCTTTCCCGCCAATTCTAGTGCGTTCAACAATGCCGCCGATGAAATAATGGCTGTGCCATGCTGATCATCGTGCATTACTGGGATATTTAGCTCTGCTACCAAACGTCTTTCGATTTCGAAGGATTCGGGAGCTTTTATGTCTTCTAAGTTAATTCCTCCAAAAGTAGGAGCAATATTTTTTACTGTGGCAATAAATTCCTCAATATCTTTAGTGCCTACTTCGATATCAAAAACATCAATATCTGCAAAAATTTTAAATAAGAGGGCTTTTCCTTCCATAACTGGTTTGGAGGCCTCTGGACCAATATCACCCAACCCTAAAACGGCAGTTCCATTGGAAATAACCGCTACCAAATTTCCTTTAGAAGTGTATTTGTAGACATTATTGACATCTTTGGCAATTTCTAAACAGGGCTCTGCTACTCCAGGAGAGTAGGCTAAAGACAAATCTCTTTGGGTAGCATATTTTTTTGTAGGTACAACTTTTATTTTCCCTGGAGTTGGTTTCGCATGATATAAAAGTGCTTCTCTACGTTTACTAGACTTATTCATTATGGTCATTTTGTTTTATAACTTACAAAGGTAAAAGTATCAATCGAAAATGGAAATTTTTAACAAGTTCTTTTAAAGAAAGTTTACTCGTTAGTTATGTAGGTGATTTGATTAAAAATAATAGGTAAAATTCAAGGTAGAGAATAATATCTAAACTTTATTATTATGGATTTTTAATTTTTTGCTGAGAATTTAATATCATCATGAAAGTATCTCTAGAGATTTCAAAAGCGCCTAATTGTTCCAAATGATCATTGTGTACTTGGCAATCTAAAAGTTTATAGTTGTTTATTTTTAGAAACTCAATAAGTTTTACAAAAGCCACTTTACTAGCATTTGGAACTTTAGAGAACATACTTTCTCCACAAAAAATGTGACCTAAATCTACACCATATAATCCGCCAACAAGCTCATTGTTTTGCCAAACTTCAAAAGACATTGCGCATCCAAGTTCATGCAATTTTGTATACGATTCAATAATATCATCAGTAATCCAAGTCCCGTTTTGACCTTTTCTAAATATTGTTTGACAATTAGTAATTACAGCCTCAAAATCTTTGTTGATAGTAACTTCAAATAAGTTTCTATTGATGATGTTTCGTAGACTTTTAGAAATTTTATAATCATGAGGATTGACAACCATTCTGTCGGGTGGTGCCCACCAGAGTATAGGTTCGTCTTCATTAAACCAAGGAAATATGCCACTATTGTATGCTAGAAGCAATCGTTCTGTTGATAAATCGCCACCTAAAGCCAAAATTCCTTCATAGGAAGCCTCGTCAACAGGCGGAAAATAAAGTTCTTTGGTGAGGAAATACATTTTATTAGGATATAGATATAAGATAAAATGAAAACAGGAAAAATATCTAAAAAAAGTAAAGTCATTCTAAATATTTGACCAAAGCTAATATTCAGAATGACAGTCTATTTTCTATACTCCTTATTCTTAATTCTTTTTAGAAAGGTAAGTCGTCGTGTTCTTCTTCTTTAAAATTAGTTGCTGGAGCAAAGGCTTCTGCCGCAGGAATAGGAGGCATTTGTTGAGTTACCGGAGCTTCTGTTTGCAACTTTTCAATTCTCCAACCTTTTATCGAATTAAAATATTTTGTTTCTCCTTGCGGATTAACCCATTCTCTTCCTCCTAAATTGATTGAAACTTTTACATTTTCACCAACCGTAACCGTATTTAATAAATCGCTTTTATCTTGAACAAATTCAATCATAATGCTTTGCGGATACTGTTCATCTGTTGTAACCACTAATTCTCTTTTTCTAAATGTTGGGCTAACTTGCTGTTCTGCACCAACTACTTTTACTTTTCCTACAACTTCCATAATTATTCTAAATTTAATGTTTCGCTAAAAGTACTTTCCATGCGGTTAGCACTTCATTTTTATTTAAATATTCTTTTGCCAAATAATGTTGTTTTTCTTTATCATCAGCACTTAAAACAGCTTTTATTTTAAAATTTTGCTTTACAAATATAGTAATTTCTTCATTTGTTGGCAAAGATTCTACATTTCCTAATTTTCCTAAATCATTGCCATTAAAGATAGGGCTTTCTTTAATAAAACTCGGAATAGCATCCACTCCAATTCCTAATGTTGCCAATGGTTTTTCAACTTCAAAAAGTCCCTGATTAGCCCGAGAATACCAATTCCCTCCTAATCTTGAAACCAAATCAATTTTAATTGGATCGATGATTCCATTTGAATCTAAAACAGCTTCATTGATGTGAATTTTTAAAACTTCACAGATAATCATATTGCCTGCTCCCCCTTCTGTTCCTAGGGCAATTATTTCGTTTACTTTACATTCAAATTGAACAGGGCTTTCGGCTACTCGATATGGCTTTACAATTTCGGATGGAATTGCAGTTAGTCCCGCTTTTTCAAATTCATTTACTCCATATGGATATTCTGTACTTGATAAGGACATTTGCTGAACTATATCAAAATTCACTACATTAATTACCACTTGCTTAGTATCTTGACAATTTATTAAGGTGTGCTTTATGGAATTATCACGTACTCTCCGTGCTGGTGAAAAAACTAAAATTGGCGGATTGGAACTGAAAATATTAAAGAAACTAAATGGGGATAAATTTACTGTTCCTTTTTTATCAATTGTACTGGCAAAAGCAATGGGTCTTGGCGCAATAGCACTTTGTAAATAGCCTTGTAATTTTGCTGGAGAAAGTTCTTTTGGATCAATTGTTAGCATAAAATGTTTTTATTGAGTTTAATGAGCCCGAATGAGCAAAGATAGGAATTCAAAGGCAATAGCAATTTTAAAAAGTGAGAACAATTTGAAAAAAATCCTTACTTTTAAACAAAAATTTAAGCAATGCAGTACTCTGAAAGAAGAAACATTACCCGATGGATTATTATAACAACTTCATTTGTTATTGTTTCTCTCATTCTTTTAAACACCTATTCTTTTTTTCAGATTTTTAAGAATGAAGAACGACATAAAATGGAGCTTTGGGCACAGGCGCAAACTACTTTAATCAATTCTGATTTGAATGCAGATACTTCGTTACCTTTAAAAATAATTCAAAATGCTAGAATTCCGATTGTTGTTACCGAGAATGATAAAATCATCAATGATATTAATATCGATGAGGATATTAAGAAAGACTCGATTAAGTTGAAATTTTTTCTTGAAAAATTAAAATCTGAAAATGAAGCTATAAAAATGGAATACGTGCCAGGTAAAATTCAATACTTATACTATGGGAATTCTTCTTTACTCAATAAATTAAAATATTATCCTATAGCGTTATTCTTGATTATCGTGCTTTTTGGAGCACTAGTGTATAACTTTTATCGAAGTACAAAAATGGCTACCCAAAACAAACTTTGGGCAGGAATGGCGAAAGAAACAGCACATCAAATAGGTACTCCACTATCGTCATTGATCGGTTGGTTAGAAATTATGAAAGCCGATAATGTAGACCCAACAACCATTTCTGAAATTGAAAAAGATATTAATCGATTACAAACAATAACGGAACGATTTTCAAAAATTGGATCAGAACCAATATTAGAAAATAAAGACATCATAAATGAAACGTTACTTTCTTTTGACTATCTAAAATCTCGCTTTTCCAATCAAATCGAATTTAGTTTTTTGGCTCCAAGTGAACCAATTACAATTTCTTTAAATCCAGAACTTCATAGTTGGACTATTGAAAATCTTATGAAAAATGCTATCGATGCTATGAAGGGTCGTGGCAAATTGAAATTAGCCATTGAGAACGATGGTCACTACATTAAAATTAATATTTCAGATACAGGAAAAGGAATTCCAAAAAATCAATTCAGACGAGTCTTTGAACCTGGTTTTACCACAAAAAAGAGAGGTTGGGGATTAGGATTGTCATTAACGAAAAGAATAGTGGAAGAATATCATAAAGGCAAAATTAAAGTATTACAGTCTGAAATTGGAAAAGGAACTACGATGCAGATTTTGTACAAAAAGCCTACATAATTTAGTACTTTATTTTATATTTTTTCGGCTTTGATTTCTCGATTAAAATTGTTTTATCACCATTCCATTTGTAAATTTCCTTCCATTCTTTAACATTATAAGTTGGACGTTTAGCATCTTCATCTTGTGTTTCACCTTCTTTAAAAATTTTTATAATCGTATCGGGTTTTCCCCCTTTTTCTATGGGAAAAATAAAATCTTCATTGTGAAAATAAATATCTGCATCTGCAGCACCAAATTTTCCTGGTAACTGTATTATTTTAGTCCCGTTCCAAGCAAAATAATAAAATAACGACGGAATTCCGCAAGCTTCGCCTTCAAAGCTAATTCTATAAATATGAGATACATTTTTTAATCCAAGACCTCCAATTGCATTGTTTTGAAAATAAGCACTTTCGCCTAGGGTTTCTTGAAATGTTTTTCGACCCAAAACCACATTTTGACTATTTAAAACTTTGGCAGAAATTGAAAATACATCCAATCCATCTGATTTCCTTTTTTCAAATTTATCTATAGTAGTAAGAAAAGTAAGTCCTTTTTTTTTGACAAATCCCAAAGCTAAAAAACCTTTCCATAAAAATCCTTTAGAGATTGTTCCCAATTTATTTTTATATTCAATGGCGACCCAAGAAACATTTACACCATTTATACTATAATCAATATCGGTTGATTTTACAACGGTTACTTCTTTTCCTATTTGAAGTGAATCCAATGATTTAGACTTTGTGGAGGGATTTTCTCTAACATAACAATTGTTTACACCTACAATTGCTTTCAAGTTTTCTTCACTACTCCAATAATAATCATAAGCATTTTTTTGTTGTGAAAAAGAATGTAGTTGCAATAGCACTAATAGTATTAAAAAGACTTTCTTCATCGTCATAAGAATATAAAACTCCATAAATTTACAGAAAAAATGCAAATTTATGGAGCCTATTTGAATTTAAATTTTATAAATTGGATTGAATTGCTTTCGCTAATTCTTGAAATTCTAGTGTGTTTAGAGAAACTTTATTTTGAAAACGCATCTCATCCATTTCGTTTAATGGAATCAAATGAACATGTGCATGAGGGACTTCTAATCCAATAACTGCCATTCCAACTCTTTTGCAGGGTACTGTTTTTTCAAGAGCGATTGCAATTTTTTTAGAGAACTGCATTAGTCCTAAATATAAATCGTTGTCCATATCAAAAATCTTATCGATTTCTTTCTTTGGAATACATAAGGTGTGTCCTTTTGCATTTGGATTTACATCTAAAAATGCTAAAAAATTTTCGTCTTCGGTGATTTTATAACAAGGAATTTCTCCATTGACTATTTTGGTAAAAATACTGGACATAAATTAATCTCTTGAGATTTCTAAAATTTCAAATTTTAAAGTTCCGTTTGGCACCGTTATTTCTGCAATTTCTCCAACTGATTTTCCAAGCAATCCTCGGCCGATTGGAGATGTTACCGATATTTTCCCGGTTTTTAAATCGGCTTCACTTTCAGCAACCAAAGTATATTTTAGTTCCATCCCGTTAGACTGATTTTTGATTTTTACATTTGACAAAACCAAAGCTTTTGAAAGATCCAAAGTACTTTCATCAATTAATCGTGCATTCGAGTAGATTTCTTCTAATTTAGCAATGCGCATTTCTAACATTCCCTGCGCTTCTTTGGCAGCATCATATTCTGCATTTTCAGATAGATCTCCTTTATCTCTTGCCTCTGCAATATCAGCCGACGCTTTTGGACGCATCACATTTTTTAAATGGTCTAATTCTTCTTTTAATTTTTTTAATCCTTCCGCGGTGTAATAAGATACAGTGCTCATAATTTCATTACTTTATTTTGTTCTTTTTATAAACCTAAATTATAGTTAAAAAGACGTTATTATTTTGTTTGTAGTATATTAAAACTACTTTTATATCGTTATCATAAAATAGAAAAAATCCCATCAAGACGGGATTTCTTTTTTCAAAGATATATAATTTGTATATTAAATTCCTATTTTTGTTTCAAATGATATACAAAGTTAACCAATTTAATTTTTTTGAACTACTCTTTTGATAATTTTTTTTAAAATGAAAAAACTACTTCTGCTGCTTTCAATCGCTCTCTTTACTTTTGGGTGTAATAAAGACAAGTTTAACAATAACAATCCTTATTTACCAAACTATAGTTTTTCTATGGATGTCAATAAAACGCTTCCACCATATGATCAACTTAATTTTTCTGGTCAAGGTATAAAAGCCTATCCCACGAATGGACCATTAAGAGGAGTAATTATTTTTAATACGGGAAGTGGGTTTACAGCATTTGATGGTTCTTGCCCAAATCAAAATATTACCTCATGTTCGGTATTGACTATTGCAGGCGGAAATGCTAAATGTTCATGTGATAACGCTAGCTATAGTTTGTTCACCGGGCAATGTCCAGGAAAAGAATATCCATTGAAGCAGTACAGGGTTGAGGTTAATGGAGATGCATTAAGAGTTTATAATTAGTTTTTTGGAGTGCTGTTATTTTATATAAAGTGAAGGATAAAATTTAAATGAGATTTAACTTTTAATCTTCATATCCTGCATATTCATCAACTGCTCTAAATAATCTCTTTGATTGGATAATCTCGGGATTTTGTGTTGACCACCTAATTTATCATTTTCTTTAAGCCAATCATAAAATAAGTTTTCACGCGCGACATTAATTTTTAAAGGATTTAACGTCATGTTATTATAACGTTTAGCCTCATAATCGGAATTTACGGTTTGTAACATTTCGTCCAATATCTTTTGAAATAGTTTGATGTCTTCGGGTTGTTTTTTAAATTCGATCATCCATTCGTGAGCGCCTTTTTCTTTTCCTCTCATAAAAATAGGAGCCACCGTATAATCTTTTACATCACAATTCAATTGCGAACATGTTTTTGCAATGGCTTGATCGGTATTTTCTACCATCAACTCTTCTCCAAAAACATTAATATGATGTTTGGTTCTTCCAGAAACACGAATTCGAAATGGTTTTAATGAAGTAAATCGAACGGTATCGCCAATTAAATAGCGCCATAAACCCGAATTAGTACTAATTACAACCGCGTAGTTTTTGAATAACTCTACTTCTGCTAACGGAATGACTTTCTGATTAGAAGTTCCAAAACTATCCATCGGAATGAATTCATAAAAAATTCCATAATCTAACATCAACAATAAATCATTGGAATAATTCAAATCTTGAATGGCAAAAAATCCTTCCGAAGCATTGTAGATTTCGTAATATTTGAAATTATTATTTGGGATGATTTTTTGATATTGTTCACGATACGGTTCAAAATTTACGCCACCATGAAAATACACTTCAAGATGAGGCCACAATTCCATTAAATTAGAATTTCCTGTTTCAGATAAAATGCGATTGAGTAAAACTAACATCCACGAAGGAACGCCTGCAAAACTGGTTACGTTTTCGTTTTTGGTTTCGTTGATGATTGCGGTGAGTTTGCTTTCCCACTCGCTCATTAACGTAATTTTGTTGCTGGGCGTACTACTAAATTCGGCCCACATGGGCATATTTTCAATTAGAATCGCTGATAAATCGCCAAAAGAACTGTTGTTGTTTTCATAAATTTGAGAACTGCCTCCCAATCGCAAACTTTTCCCTAAAAACATTTCGGAATTTTCATTATTGTTCAAATACATACACAACAAATCTTTGCTGCCTTTGTAATGACAATCTTCGAGAGCACTTTCGCTCACCGGAATAAATTTGCTTTTAGCATTGGTCGTTCCGCTCGATTTGGCAAACCATTTAATAGGTTCGTTCCAAAAGACATTTTGTTCGCCTTGACGGGTACGTTCAATGAGCGGCTCTAGTTCTTCATAGGTTGAAACTGGAACTCTTTCGGCAAAGGTTTTATAACTTTTAATAGTTTCAAAGTCATATTGTCGTCCCACTACAGTTATTTCTGCCTTACGAATTAAGTTCATCAGCAATTCTTCTTGTACTTCATTTGGGTATTTTAAAAACAACTCAATCTGATGAATGCGTTGCTTCAAAACCCAAGAGGCAATAGAATTGATGATTGGTAAAGGCATTTTTTTAGTTATAAATTATGAGTTGTGAGTTATGAGTTATAACTTTACGCTAAAATAGTAAATTATTTAAAATTTAATATCATAAATCTAATATTTAATATGACATACGAAGGCGTTCTTACCAAAATGCAAACCGAATTTTCCAATCCGATTCAATATTATTTAGTTTTTGAAACTAGTTTTTTGAATTTGAATCAATTGCTTAGTAAGAATTTAGAAATAAACTTTGTGGGTTATCAATGTTTGAATTGTGGTAAAAAGAAAAAAATCTTCCGTCAAGGATTTTGTTATGATTGTTTTATGAGCAGTGCTGCCGCCGGTGATTGGATTATGAAACCCGAATTGAGCACCGCACATCTCGATATTGAAGACCGAGATTTAGAATACGAACGTAAAGTGCAATTACAACCGCACATTGTGTATTTGGCATTGTCTAGTGAAATAAAAGTGGGTGTGACTAGAAAAACCCAAGTCCCAACCCGATGGATTGATCAAGGCGCTGTGCAAGCCATTCCTATTGTAGAGGTTCCCAATCGTTATCTTGCAGGAATTACTGAGGTGGCTCTAAAAAACCATTATGCCGATAAAACCAATTGGCAAAAGATGCTCAAAAATGAAGTACCTGTTGTGGATTTAGTGAAAGAGAGAATGAGCCTACGTTATTTAATTCCGAAAGAAGTACAAGAGTATTTTCATCCCGAAAAAGAAGATGTATACGATTTACATTTCCCGGTTGCTGAATATCCTAAAAAAGTAGCAAGTTTGAATTTAGATAAATCGCCCAATTTCTCTGGAAAATTAATAGGAATAAAAGGACAATATTTAATCTTTGAAGATGGAACTGTGTTCAATGTGAGAACGTTTGAAGGTTACGTAGTGAAGATTTCATTATAAAATAGGTGCTTCTTTTTTTCATAGTTTTGTAATGTTAAATTAATAAAATTGTTTTGTGAACTTTTGTTATTTAATGTTTGGAGCGACTGCAATCGCTCCTTTTTTAATTTATGGGAATACCGCATTTGGAAGTGTTTGGGTGTTTATATCAAATCTTCCATCTGTTATGGTTATAAAATCATTAGGATTATCATATCTAACAAATTTTCCTTTAAAATTACCTGATACAATTCCATTGATATGTCTTGTAATATTTATTTCTCCTAAATTTTCAATGGAACCATAATAAGCATAATTAGTAATATTTTGATCCCAAATTTTGAAATAAATATGATGAAAGGGTGTACTATCAACACTATTGTGAAAATTACTTTGACTTAATGTCAATTTGCCAGGCATATTAAAACTAGGAAAATTTTGCATGTGTAAATAAATCTGAAATCCTACGGCACTAGCTCCGTCTTTTACTTCGACTTCATTCCACGAGACATTATCAGGTGCCCCCCAAAATGTCATGCCTTTAGAACTTGGATTTACTCCATTACCACCCTTTGGGTCACGCGGCACGTAAACCTTACCGTTTATGGTCACGCCAAAAGTGTTGGCGCCTATTTGTGTTTCTGGTGGGAGTTGCGAATTATAGCCACTTGCTGAATCTTTGCTACAACCTGTCAGTAAAACAAGTATTGTTGCAATTGTAAAAAATGTTTTCATATAGTTGCTGATTTATGTTTTGACTATATTAATTTTATTTTTTTAATATTTTAGGAGTGACTGCAACCACTCCTTTTTTATGGGAAAGAAGTATTTGGTAAAGTAAAACTATTTATATCGAACCTTCCGTCATTAATAATGATAAAATCATTAGGATTATCATATCTAACGAATTTACCTTTAAAATTTCCTGAAACTATGCCATTTGAATCTCTTGTAATATTAATTTCTCCTAAATTTTCAATAGAGCCATAATAAGCATAATTAGTAATGCTTTGATCCCAAATTTTGAAATAAATATGATTAAAAGGAGTGCTGTCAACTCCGTTATGAAAATTACTTTGATGTAGGATATATTTACCAACCCCTAAATTTATAAAATCTTGCATGTGTAAATAAATATTAAATCCTACGGTACTAGCTCCATCTTTTACGTTAATTTCTACCCAAGATGTGTTGTTTGGAGCAAGCAGAAGTGTCATCCCTTTAGAACTTGGATAAATACCATTGCCAGTTGGGTCACGAGGCACATAAACTTTACCGTTTATGGTCACACCAAAGGTGTTGGCTCCAGTTTGGGTTTCTGGTGGCAGTTGTGTTGTAAAACCACTTGCTGAATCTTTGCTACAACCTGTCAGTAAAACAAGTATTGTTGCAATTGTAAAAAATGTTTTCATATAGTTGCAGATTGATGTTTTGTAAAGATTAAATTAATAAAAATGTTTTGTGAACTTTTGTTGTTTAATTATGGAGAGGCGACGGCAATCGCCTCTTTTTTACTATGGAAAAACAGTGTTAGGTAGTGTATTAAGATTTAAATCAAATCTACCATCTGTTATGGTTATAAAATCATTTGGATTATCATATCTAACGAATTTTCCATAAAATGTACCCGACAATATCCAGTTTATAGATGTGCTTCCATTAAATCTAGTAACATCTATTGCCCCCAAATTTTCCATTGAACCATAATAGGCATAATTACTAATAGCTGAATCCCATATTTTAAAATAAATATGGTCAATTGGTAAACTATCTGATTGATCTTGGAAATTACTGTTTGATAGTGGATAAAGTCCATTATAATTATAAACTAATTGCTTAAAGTGTATTATCATTTTAAATCCAACTGCACTTGCACCATCTTTCACAACAATTTCGTTCCAGTTGTTTGAACTACTACCAACAAATGTCATCCCTTTAGAACTAGGGTAAATACCGTTGCCAGTAGGATCTCTTGGTTTATAGACCTTACCGTTTATGGTCACCCCAAAAGTGTTGGCGCCTACTTGTGTTTCTGGTGGTAATTGAGAATTATAGCCACTAGCGGTGTCTTTGGTACAGCTCTCTACTCCCCACATTGTGATGAATAGCATTGTTGCTAAAATTTTTGTTTTCAAAGCATGTTGAAATTAGATTTTTTAACGTAACGAATTAATTAAAATGTTCTGTGTTCTGTTCTTGTAAAGTTAGGAAAAAGGAGCTTATCTTTTATGTTCATTCAAAAGTAGCAATACCATAAATAACCAGTACACAAAAATGACATTAATTTTTGCAACGAAAAATCTGTAAAAATCTCTAAATTCCGTCACATCAGTGGCATAAAATCAGGGTTTTCTTTTTATAACGATTACGGTGTTTTCTTTTTAAACAATCCATTCAATAAATCCTTGGCTTGGTTGACTACTTTTTTAGTTTTAGCCGTGTCACCCGATTTGGTATTCTTATTGATCAAGTCTTCTAAGGCATTGGCACCTTTGGTTAAAGCTTTTTGCTTTTGCTGTTTCATTACATTAGAGGCCAAACTAGCAGCAGCCGACTTCATATCAGTACTTACTTTAGGCTTTGCAAAAGTACCCGTTATCGTAGCATTAATAGGAACATTATCTAGTTTAGCTACATCAGCAGGCGATAATTTAGCTAATAATGAATTGGCTTCTGTACCCAAATATTTAGCAGGAACAGCCAGCTTTACATTGTAATTCAGAGTTTGATCAAAACCGTGGGTGCCATCGATGGTTGCTTTAATATCTTGGTATTTTAAATCAAATGGTTTTACATTGACTTTTCCATTACTAAAAGTAAGCGCCAATTTTACGTCATTCAAATTCAATTTTTTCAAATCAATAAATTTTAAAGAATTACCCACTGATGATAATAAAGTAGAACCACTCGGATTAATACTCGTCGAAAGTAATTGTCCTGTTAAATCTCCTGATAACGTTTTTAAATCGGGGGTCATTTTTTTATCATCCAGCGTACCTGAAAGTTTAACCGTTGAACTCATTTTACCGTTGACCACACCCGCGATAGGAGCCATTTTTTTAAACATCTCCAATTGTGTAAACGTTTGATTGATATCTACTTTGTTCAATCCTAAATCCATTTTAAATTTAGGCGTTTTTTCTTTGGTAGAAACCATACCGTTAAGTCCTATTTGTCCGCCAAAAATATTGGTTTTTACATTTTCTAAGGCAACAGCTTGGTCTTTAACTATTAATTTTCCAGAGCAGTCTTTCAAAATTAAATTGTCATATAAAACAGTATTGGCTTTTGCAGTAAGCGAACAATTTAAAAATGCTGTGATCTTCATTGCTGTAGGAGCTGTTTTGGTTTCTGCTTTAACAGGTTCAGAGGTGGTCATAAAATCTGCAACGGCTATTTGATTAGAAGTCATGTTGAAGTTTCCTTTTAACTCTTGTTTTCTAAAGGCAAATCCATAGAAATTATCTAAAACCCCTGTTAGGCTAATATCACTTTTACCTGTGATGGCTTTGAATTCCTGTAAGTTTACACGACTCGGATTAAAGGCAACGACAGCAGAACTGATGTTCATTCCTTTGCCATGGTCATCAACATACTTAAATCCGGTTAAGCTCACGGTTCCTGCATTATTGATGTTTTGATATTCGCTTTTTTCAACCGAAGCCATATCGAATTTAGTCGTAACATCGGCTTTTAAAATTCCAGAAAGTGGTTGGGCTAATTTAATGGGATAAGCTTTTGAAAGGTTTCCAAGGTTGATAGTACCTTTCAGTGCAGCATCGACTAATGCATTAGTAGCCACATTTTTGATAGTGGCTTTGGCAGTAAACACATCTTGATCAATCGAGAAAGATACTTTATCTAAATCGACATAAGTATCATTCATTACCCCAGTTTCATTGATGATTTTGGTATCAATAATGATGTTTTTGACCGCTTTTGGTAAATTAGGATATTGAAAAGAAGCGTTGTTAGAGGCAATGGCAATATTAAATTTTGGGACCGTAGTATCAGAAAGTAATCCCTTAGCAAAGCCTGCAATGGTAAAGTCTCCCGAAGTTTTTACATTGTCAATTTTACTTCTGTATGCCGCAGGAATTAATCCCAAAAAGTTTTTGAACGATGACGTTGGTGTTTTAAATTTCAAATCATATTGTTGTCCTTCTTTAACCATTTGAAGAAATCCATCAAATTCGAGTGCTAAATCATTAATTTTAGCTTTATTTTCTTTGAAAGTATATTTACTTTGGTTCAAATCAATTCCTAATATAGCATCTAGTGAAATAGCCACATGGTTAAGATAATTCATTTTATCCATGGTCATAGAAACTTTGGCAGTAGTTTTGGTATCTAAATCCAAAATGTTATTAGTAAAATCACCTTTTCCCGAGTGATTGATGCTGTCTAAAACCATTTTTATTTTAGTTGCTTCATTTGTGAATTTGAATTTGAAATTTTCGACTTCATATCCTTTGATATTTAATGCCAATGGTTTGCTCTTGCCATCCTCTTTTTTGGCTTTATTTTTTAATGCAATATCAAAATTTCCGATGCCGTCTTTATTGAAAATAATATTGATTAAACCATTTTTGGAAGAAACACCTTGAATATTCATAGGTTCATTAGCCCCATGAAAAAGCTCCATGATGGACATTTTTAAATTCAATTCGTCAAACGCCACTAAAGTGTCACCTTCAAAAGGAGCTTTATTGATAATGGAAAGTTTCTGAATGGAAACATTGGCTTTAGGAAAACTTTTAAACAAGCTTACATCGGCGTCCTTAAAAGCTACTTTAGCGTCTACACTCTCATTGATGGCTTTTTCTATTTTAGCTTTTATTTGATCTTTAAAAAAATAAGGAATTGAAAATGCGGTAACTAACAGAACTAACAAAACGATTCCAACGATTTTTAAAATTTTCTTTACCATGATTTTTTAATTTATTGTCAACTTATATAAACAAAACTTTTGTTATAGATTTTTGGTGAGGCAAATTTAGTGTTTTAAAAAATAAAAGGTTTGTAATGTTTTCATAAATAAGAATTAGTAGTAATAATTCTACAATAAAAATCCGTCTCTTTTGGAAACGGATTACAACTACCAATTCATTATTTTTAGATTAATTAATTTTTAATTCATAAGCCATTCTTGCTTGAACGCCCTTTTGAGAAGTCATTTGTTTAATATGTTGTAGAATTTGGTAATTCTGTTCTCCGATTTGTTCTTTTATGATGCTTTCTTTACTTTGAGCCAAACCAAATTTTGACAGAATATCACTAAAATCTTTTTCAAATTCGGGAAAGTCTTGTGTTCTGTATTTAGTAGTTTTACCTAATCGTGCCGCTTCTTTTATAGCTTCGTCCATGCCGCCAATTTTATCTACCAAACCAATTTTTATGGCATCTTGTCCACTCCAAACTCTTCCTTGCCCAATTGCATCTACTTGGTCAAAAGTCAATTTTCGTCCTGCGGCAACTCGGTTCACAAAAGTAGCGTAAATTTTTTCTACACCTTCTTGAGCAAATCCTCTGTAGGTGTCGTCTAATGGTCGAAATGGACTGTATGGTGAAGCATTAGTATTGGTCTTAACTTGTTCTACATTGAGACCAATTTTTTTGGCAGCTTCTGTAAAGTTTGGTAAAATTCCAAAAACACCAATAGAACCCGTTATTGTATTAGCTTCTGCATAAATTTTATTGGCATTACATGAAATATAATAACCTCCAGATGCGGCATAATCGCCCATTGACACTACGACAGGTTTTACTTTTTTAGTCAATTCAATTTCTCTCCAAATTAATTCAGAGGTCAACGCATTTCCTCCCGGACTATTAACTCGTAAAACAATCGCTTTTACATTTTTATCTTTACGTGCTTCTTGAAGAGAACGACGCATAGAACCTTCGCCAATAACAGTAACGTCGCCTTCACCATTTCCAATTTCTCCTTGAGCATAAATGATGGCAATTTTATCTTTGGCATCAAAATTAATAGTTGAGGTTGCAATTTTTTCTGCATAATCGGCAATAGAAACCTTGCCATAATCTTTATTGAAATCAACATGCAACGCTTTTTTGATATCATCATGATAGATGTCTTCATAGGCGATTTTGTCAATTAATTTTTCTGTTTTTGCCATTTCTGGGGATCTTGCTAGAAGGCCGTCAGCAATTTGATTTAATCGTTCCACCGGTACATTTCTACTTTTTGAAATATCTACCAAAACTGCATTCCAAATAGAATGCAACAATTGTGTGGTTTGTTCTCTATTGGCATCACTCATTTTATTTTCTAGAAAAGGTTCAACGGCACTTTTGTATTTTCCATGACGAATAACTTCCATTTTTAACCCCGATTTTTCTTCCAAATCTTTGTAAAACATAATTTCTGCCGATAGTCCTTTAAAATCTAATTCTCCAATAGGGTTAATGTATATGCTGTTAGCTACCGAATTCAAATAATATTCCTTTTGCGAATAAGCATCGGCGTAAGAATAAACGAATTTCCCTGAAGTTTTAAAATCTTCCAATTGGTCACGAAGTGCCTTGGTTTGGGCCATTCCCAAATCGGAAGTGCTATTTAAAATAGAAATTCCTTTAATCTTAGAATCTGTTTTGGCATAATGAATTGCTTTTAAAACATCGGCTAAACCATTATGTTTGGCTTTGAAATAATCAAAATCTTTAAAAGTAACTTTTCCAGCATAATCATTATGAATTTTTGACAAATCCAGTTCAATTACTGAATTATTTTTCACAGAAACCGTTTCATCACCTCTTCCAAAAATCGCTCCAATAAGCAAAATTCCAAAAAAGCTTATCATACAAAAAACAAATAAACCCACTATTGTGGCTAATACATTTCCTAAAAATCTCATAAATATTAAATTTCTTAATTAGTAGTTTATAATGCTAATTTGTTACAACCAATTTGGTTATTATACATCCAAAAATAGTTATCAACAGAATGCACAAATATACTTTAATTCTGAAATTGTTTTAGTTATTTTGTGGCTTATGAAGACACAACATCAAGTCATTCTCTCATTAGGTAGTAATCAAGGCAAAAAGCTTCTCAACATTGAGAAATGTATTGATTTATTGCATCATGAAGTGGGAACAATAGTCAAAGTTTCTTCGCTTTATGAATCAAAATCTTGGGGTTTTGAAAGTGATAACTTTTATAATTGTGCTGTTTTAATGCACACTAATTTTTCGCCTAGTAAGCTTTTAAAAAAGATTTTGAAAGTAGAGAATAAATTAGGTAGAGTAAGAGATAATACTGGTGGGTATCAAGCTAGAATAATTGATGTGGACATTATCTCCTTTGATAACGAAATCATCGAAACAGTAAACCTAAAAATTCCACATCCTTTAGTACAAGATAGAAAATTTGTGCTATTACCAATGAGAGAACTAATTTCAAACTGGACGCATCCTAAAGATAATAGGTCAATTTCTGAAATACTTTCAAATTGTGAAGATAACAGTGATTGCGCAAGTATTTATAATCTTAAGAATCCGCTTGAAAACAGGGATTTTGAAAATTGTAATTACATTGCTGTTGAGGGAAATATTGGTGCTGGAAAAACCACTTTAGCTAATAAAATAGCCGAGGATTTTAATGCTAAAACCGTTTTAGAACGATTTGCAGATAATCCTTTTCTTCCTAAATTTTATAAAGATCAAAACCGATACGCTTTTCCGTTGGAAATGTCTTTTTTGGCAGATAGGTACCAACAAATATCCGATGATTTAGCGCAATTTGATTTATTCAAAGATTTTATTGTTGCCGATTATCATATTTTCAAATCCTTAATTTTTGCCAAAGTAACCTTGTCTGAAGATGAATTTCGACTATACAAAACACTGTTTGATATCATTTATAAAGAGATGCCAAAACCAGATTTGTATATTTATTTGTATCAAAATACGGAGCGATTGCTGCAAAATATAAAAAGGAGAGGAAGAAACTACGAACAAGAAATTCCAGCAGCCTATTTAGAAAAAATCAATAATGGTTATTTGGATTATATAAAAACTCAAAAAGATTTGAATGTTTTAGTAATAGATGTATCAGAATTAGATTTTGTTAAAAATCAATCGGATTATATATTTATTTTAGATGAAATTAAAAAGAAATTAAATTAGCGAATCATAGCAAAATGACCTTTTACTTCGGGTAATGTTTCATCTATTTTATATACATACCAATAATCATCAGAAATTAAATTCTTACCGTTTAAGGTTCCATCCCAAGAATGTTTAATGGAATTTAATTGGGCAATAAATTTACCATATCGGTCGAATATTTTTACTTCTGCCTGCGGATAAAAAGCCAAACCTTTAATGTTCCAAGTGTCATTTTCGCCATCATTATTTGGAGTAAAAAATTCTGGAATGGATAATACAATAAATTTTCTACTAGCTATCCCGCAACCATTTTTTTCTCTAACGTACGCTATATAAAGTCCGCCATCTATTATATTAAATTCATTAGATGTTTGATAGTTCACCCCATCGATGGAATATTCAAAGTCTCCTGTTGTTTCAGTATTTATAATAGCAATTGAATCTGTAATTTCTACGTCGGATATTGTAGGAGAATTATAGGTAATAATGGTAAAGTTCTCTGTTTTAGAGCAATTTTCAGGCGATGGCGTGGTTATAGTTACCGAATAATTCGTCAGCCCATTTGTTGTTATTGTTTGTGATGTAGCGCCAGTCGACCATAAATATGACATGCCGGGATTTCCCGCGGTTAAAGTTATTACTTCGCCACTACAAATTTTATAAGTTTTGTCCGATACAATTGGAGAAACATAGACATTAATTTCTATCGGAACTCGATCAGACAAACAACCATTATAATTAGCTTCGGCATAGAAAGTCGTGTTTTGATGAATATTAGGAACTACAAAATGAGTACCCAAAAAGAAATAATTTGGATTAGTTAAACTATCATACCATAATAATATACCTGACGTTGTCTCAACATCAATAACAGTATAACTTTCATCACACATATAATAGGGTGATGAATAAGTCAAAGTAGGTTTAGGTGTAACGTGGGCGGTTATTGGAATTCGTATGGTGTCAGGGCAATTATCGGAATGCGCAACAGCAAAAAAATCTGTTGTTGATGTAATGGTTGGTGTTATAAAATCATTTCCAGTTGCAATTGGATTTCCTCCTGTTGCTGCATCATACCAATATACAATTCCCGTGTTGGATGTTGCTTGTAAATGTACAGTTCCTGAGCCGCAAATAGTTTCGGTACTCGATGAAGTTATGGATGGAATCGTAATAGTCGTTTTCGTCGAAATATGTAAAATCGGATCTCCAGGCATGCCTCCATATTCTATTATGTAACCTTTTGGCTGATAATCACCAGAAGAGTCTCCTGTATTGGACAAATCATTCCAAGAACCCGGAATCCCAACACCTGGTGCAGTGATATGCGCATAATTTTCTATTCCTCCAACATTATTAGGTTCTCCTGTATTCCAAAAAGCAAATGTTGAGGTATAACCTGTAAAATTACCATTCCAAAAAATTGTGCCATTTTCTGGACCAGTCATCCATTTCCATGTCCCTTCAGATTGCTCATCGCTACCACCAATCCAACCTGCACCCGCGGCTTGCGTTCCTGCAAGTTGTGCTTCATCAGCAGCGGTAATGGTCGCTAAATATCCTTGTAATCCATAATAGGTTGAGGCTTGCGCTAGATTTTTTGCGTCAGACCAAGTTACACCAATGTTTGGAATGTATTGATAATAATGTCCATTAGAAGGTAAATAATTAGCTTGTCCAATCGAGATTGAAAAAGTTCTAATGCCGCTCGGACTAGAGGAACTATTTGAATATGCTACATCTTCAATAGCTAATGATAAATCAGCATAAGTAGGTTGGCTTGAAACGCCCGTCAAAGTTAATTTCCCTGTGTTACCATCCCAGCTGCTCATGATGGTGGGGTGCGTGCCTGTAAGAGTCAATATATCTTGACCATAGACATAACCAGTAGAAATTTGTATGTACACTGCATCAACCCCAATATCATCTGGGTCAAAGAAGTTCATGCTGGTAGCAATTTTCATAGATGTTCCGTTGCAATATATTTGATCTCCTGTAGCTGTTAAAATAGGAGCAATATTTGAGGACTGACCATAAATAAAACATTGAACTAATAAAATTAGTAGAACAAAAAAGTTATTTTTATCAATGTTTTTCACAGGTAAATTTAATCAATTGTTATGAATTTAATTTCTGAAATAAATCCCAAACTACTATTCCAGCGCTAACCGAAATATTTAGGGAATGTTTCGTTCCTAGTTGCGGAATTTCGATACACCCATCACAAATTTTAATGGCATCTTGAGATACTCCATAGACTTCATTCCCAAAAACTAGAGCATATTTTTGATTTTTATTTGGTTGAAAATCATTTAAAAAAAGCGCATTTTCTACTTGTTCGATTGCGTAAACCAAAACATTGTCTTTTTTCAAGTTTTCAATCACCTGAATTACATTTTTATCATGTTCCCAAGTTACAGTTTCGGTAGCTCCGAGAGCAGTTTTGTGTATTTCTTTATTAGGAGGGGTAGCGGTTATTCCACATAAATATATTTTTTCAATTAAAAAGGCATCAGAAGTTCTAAAAACAGAACCAATATTGTGCAAACTTCTAATATCGTCTAAAATAATGATAATAGGAGTTTTTTTAGCTGTTTTAAAATCATCAATTGATTTTCGCTCTAATTCACTATTTTCAAGTTTTCTCATAGTTATTAGTTAAAAAAAAAGCTTCCAAAAAAGGAAGCTTTTCTTATTAGTTTAAAAATATTAGCTTTTTGTTTCAGTAGCTGGAGTTGCAGCAGGTGCTTCTGTTGGAGCATCTGGTAACACAGTCCCTTTAATTGTAAGAACTTTGGTTGATTTGCCTGTAGGTACTGGAGCTCCCCCTGGAGTTGTCGCTGGAGTAGTTACTGGTGTAACATTAGAACCAACAGCATTTGAAGTTACGGTTACAGTTTTTGTAAACGCACCAACTCTGTCAGTAGCATAGTGGACTTTGATTATTCCTTTTTCTCCTGGTTGGATTGGTTTTTCAGGTTTAGTTGGTACAGTACAACCACATGAACCTTGAGTACTTTCAATTACTAAAGCTTTGTTTCCATTATTGGTTAAAACAAACTCTCTATTTCCATCAGCATTGTGAGGAATTGTTCCATAATCAATCGTTTCATTTTCAAAAACCATTCCAGCGCCATCTGAAGTTGAGGTTTTAGCGGTTTTTGGTGTTTCAACTTTTGTAGCAACAGCTTTGGAAGCTTTTTTTGCTTTAGATTTTTGTGCATTTGCAGCAGTTACACTAAAAATAGCTAATGTAGCCAATAATAATATTTTTTTCATTTTTTTAAAATTAAAAATTTAACAAGCAAATCTAATGAAAAAATCATGCCAAAGACAAAAAAAATCCTTAAAAAAAGTTTAAATTTATTAAGTTCCTTTTTTTGAAAAGAAATAATTAAATTCGTAAACTCAATTTTAAAGTGCAAATCAATTGTCATCAAAAGATAAAAGCGTAAAAGAAACGCCGTTAATGAAACAATATAACGAGATAAAACGAAAATATCCGGATGCTTGTTTATTGTTTAGAGTAGGTGATTTTTATGAAACTTTTGGGGATGACGCCGTTCGTGCTTCAAAAATTCTTGGTATTACGCTTACTAAACGCGGCGCAGGTTCAGAAACAGAGACTGCGTTGGCTGGTTTTCCGCATCATTCCATCAATACCTATTTACCTAAATTGGTAAAAGCTGGTCTTCGTGTTGCTATATGCGACCAATTGGAAGATCCAAAAATGACTAAAACGATTGTAAAGCGAGGTGTTACTGAATTAGTAACTCCAGGAGTTGCAATGAATGATGAAGTTTTACAATCGAAATCGAATAATTTTTTAGCTTCTGTTTATTTTGGTAAGAAACAACTCGGGATTTCGTTTTTAGATGTATCCACAGGAGAGTTTCTATTGGCTCAAGGCAATGAAGAGTATATTGATAAACTACTTCAAAATTTTGCCCCAAGTGAAATATTAATTCAAAAAATTAATAAAAATCAATTCAAAGAGGTTTTTGGAGAAGACTTTAACGTATTTTATCTGGAAGATTGGGTATATCAAGAAGACTACGCTTTGGAGACGTTGACTAATCATTTTCAGACGAATTCATTAAAAGGATTTGGGGTAGAAGAATTGTTTGATGGGATTATTGCCTCAGGAGCTGTTTTATATTATTTATCCGAAACTCAACATAATAAGGTACAACACATAACGAACATACAACGTATTGCCGAAGATGCCTATGTGTGGATGGATCGATTTACGATTCGAAATTTAGAATTGTATCACAGTTATAATCCTAATGCCGTAACCTTGTTAGACGTAATCGATAAAACGCTTTCACCCATGGGAGGAAGATTGTTAAAACGTTGGTTAGCACTACCTTTAAAAGAGGCTTCAAATATTATTAAACGCCATGAAGTGGTTACTTACTTGAAAGAAAATCAAGAAATTCTACAAAAAATTCAATATCAAATCAAACAGATTTCCGATTTAGAACGCTTGATTTCCAAAATTGCGACAGGTAAAGTTTCACCCAGAGAGGTTATTTATCTTAAAGATTCTTTGGATGCTATTATTCCCATAAAAGAGTTAGCATTAGCAAGTGAGCAGGAAGCTGTTCGAATAATAGGCGATAGTCTTCACAGTTGTGATTTACTTCGGGAAAAAATTAAAAGTACTTTAAATCCGGAGGCTCCAGTAGCGATAGCAAAAGGAAATGCCATTGCTTCTGGTGTTCATGCCGAATTGGATGAATTGCGTAACATTGCTTTTTCGGGAAAAGAATTTTTAGAAGGTATTGAAAAAAGAGAATCGGAAAATACTGGAATCTCCTCTTTAAAAATATCTTTCAATAACGTTTTTGGCTATTATATTGAAGTTCGAAATACCCATAGAGATAAAGTACCTACTTCATGGATTCGGAAACAAACACTTGTAAACGCCGAACGATACATCACCGAAGAATTGAAGGAATATGAAACCAAAATTCTAGGTGCCGAAGAAAAAATCCATCAAATAGAAACGCAATTATTTGAACAATTGGTTCATTGGATCGCGACATATATTAAGCCTGTTCAATTGAATGCCAATTTGATTGCTCAATTAGATTGCTTAACGTCATTTACGCAATTAGCGATTGAAAATAATTATGTATGTCCGATTATCGATGAAACTTTTGAATTAGAAATTAGCAATGGACGTCATCCCGTTATTGAAAAACAGTTGCCTGTGGGAGTTCCTTATATTGCCAACGACGTTTATTTAGATAGAGAGACACAACAATTAATCATGATTACCGGGCCTAATATGTCTGGTAAATCGGCTATATTACGTCAAACGGCCTTGATCGTTTTACTGGCTCAAATGGGAAGTTTTGTTCCTGCAGAAGCCGTTCGAATGGGAGTCGTAGATAAAATTTTTACCCGCGTGGGTGCCAGCGATAATATTTCGATGGGAGAATCAACTTTTATGGTCGAAATGAATGAAACCGCTTCGATCTTGAATAATATTTCCGATAGAAGTTTGGTGTTGTTGGATGAAATTGGACGCGGTACCAGTACTTATGACGGAATTTCGATTGCTTGGGCCATTGCCGAATTTTTACATGAGAATCCGGCGCGTCCCAAAACACTTTTTGCTACCCATTATCATGAATTGAATGAAATGAGCGATATGCTCCCTCGAATTCAGAATTTTAATGTTTCGGTAAAGGAGTTGAAAGACACCGTTCTTTTTATAAGAAAGTTGGTAAAAGGAGGAAGTGCCCACAGTTTTGGAATTCACGTGGCGAAAATGGCGGGAATGCCTCAAACGGTTATTCAAAAAGCGCAAAAAATATTAAAAAAGCTAGAAAAAAACCACTCAGGAGATGCTTTAAATGGGATAAAATCGGCGAAAGACGAGATGCAATTGAGCATTTTTAATCTCGACGATCCCTTATTGGAAGAAATTAAGGAAGAAATTCTAGGATTAGATATTAATACGCTAACGCCTGTAGAAGCATTAATGAAGCTAAATGAAATAAAACGAATGTTGCATAAAAAGTAAAGAATAGGTTTTCAATACATTACCTTTTAATTACTACTTTTTTGTTTAATTCGTTTGTATAATTAAATTTTAATAGTACATTTGCATCCGCAATACAGAACAAGTATTGACGTTCTTATACCATTTTGATTCTGCGAAAATAGCTCAGTTGGTAGAGCGCGACCTTGCCAAGGTCGAGGTCGCGGGTTCGAGCCCCGTTTTTCGCTCAATGATATCATAATGCTCGAGTGGTGAAATTGGTAGACACGCTGGACTTAAAATCCAGTGAACAGCAATGTTCGTGCGGGTTCAAGTCCCGCCTTGAGTACTGAAGGGGACAAACCAGAATTTTCTGAGTTTGTCCCTTTTTTTTATTCCTTCTAATTGCCCGTCATTACTAGTAAAAAGCTCAATCAGCTTGTTCGTTTCTGTGGTTCGACATTCTGTTTTGGAAATGACTAGTTTACCAGAAAAAATTGAACCAATCAAAGCTCTTTTTCTTTCATAATCACTTTTGTTATAAATGGTAATTAGGTTTGAAAGTTAACTTTAAAATACAATTTCTTAAGCCTATTATTACGCATTTTATAGTTTTTGATCACAAAATGCTTTAAGGAAAATTAAATATTAATAATTAAATCCCCTTTAATTCTCTCTTAGCCTTATTGATTCAATAAAATCTAAATCTGCTTCATCAATTAATCCTAATTGATACTTAGATTCACCTCGATTTAAATATATATTAGCAAATTTTATTTTGTTTGGATTTGATGGCATTAACTCAATAGCTTTAGAAAAATCTAAAATAGCTCCTTCATAGTCTTCAAGTTTCATTTTAGCAATTCCCCGATTTTCATAGCCACTAACAGTTGGGTAAATATCAATTGCTTTTGTATATTCAATAACTGCTTCACTATAATTTTTATTTATCAAATTTTCGTCAGCTATGTTTAAAACATTTATTGATTTTGCCAGAAAATCATCAACATTTTTTCTTTTAATTTCTAATTCTTTATCAAGAATGATAATTTTGTTATTCTCAACTGCATTATCAAAGAGCTCTGAACTTTCAATAAGAGAATGTAAAGCAAATACAAACTGCAATCTGTCAGCAATTACGAAAAAAACATATCCCCATGTAGAAGCAAAGTAAAAAAATGTTAAGTTTTGATTAAAATTAAATCCATTAATAATCCAATAAGCAACAATTATTGGTGTGAAAAGTTGAAAAATCTTTGATTTTCTTGAGATAGAATAGCTTGCAACATATGAGAATATAATTCCAAATAACAACCACCAATTTTCTTGGTAATAAGCAACTATAGGCACAATAATTAGAGGCGCAAAAAGATAACATAAGCACATAAGATTAAAAACAATCAACCTTTTTCCAGAAAGCAATTGGCTTGGCTCCCCAAAAACAACTTTAAATCCAAGAGTGCCATTTGTAACACCTCTTACAAATTCATTATGTGTTATGTTATTATTTGCTTCTCTTATAGTTTTAATAAGGTGGTCATTAAATCCTTCTTTAGTTTGATATGATTCCTCTTTCATTTATTCAAAATATTGATTAAGTTAAAAATGTTAGTTGTCATAATTATATAGTATTTATTACTTTTTAAATTTTGCATGAATAAAGTTAAAATTTAATACATGAATAAATAACAATAGATATTAATGAAATTATATAAAACGAAAAACAAATAAATATAATATAATTATATATGTTTAAAATTACTGGTTTTGGAGAAACAGATGTTTCTTTTCCGTTAATCAATTCTTGAGTATGTTCTAAAATATTTTTCCTAAGAAGGTTTAATGAGTGTATCTCGCTGTATAAAATTATTATTCCTAAGATTATACCAATTGTTATTGAAAATAGAGACAAAATAAAAAATATTCTTTTTAAATCACTTATACAATTATCAGATTTCAAAGAAATAATTATTCCAAGAAATACTACAGAAATAGATACTATGTTTTTAATCCACTCATAAAATTTTTCTTTACGTTCTATGTCAATGTTTGGAATTTCTTTTAACTGATTATTTATTTTTTCCTCTTTATTCATAAATTATTTTTTTGAGTCCTATCAAAAATAAAGCTAACTAATTTCTTGAAAATACAAATATTTAATTGAAAACATTATATAACTCAGTTAGCACAATTTTAAATTAAACTAGTCTCAAAGATAAATAATTATACTTGAAAATATTAAAAAGGTTTTATTTAATTAATAACATCTGTTCCTACTTTAAATGTAATTACTAATACATAAGTTCATAGATATTATAGAATTTTTAGATATTTATAAGTATTTTTACATCAAACAGAAGTTTCATGCCATCAAAGAATTGGTTCGACATTAACATCGTTTGGAGTACAAAAGCTTCAAACGTATATTTGGAGCTTTTTTTATTTATACTTGCACAAAGAAAATTTAAAGTTGTTTATGGGGACTTTTGTTATTACAAAAAGAAAAAACGGGTATTATAAATATGAATTTGTTTCTAGAAAAGGAACCACTATTTTGATCAGTAATGATTTTGAGTTGCGTTTTGAATGTGAAGAAAACATCGAAATAGTAAAAAATCATATTGACACTATTTTCTTCATGAAATTCAAATCGAAGAATAGTAAGTTTTATTTTAAAATCATTTTGCTGGAAAAAGAAATTGCCGTTAGTCGAAAATTTTCTACGGAACTAATGATGCAAAAGGGAATCGATGAATTTAAAAGAGCTTTTAAATCAGATATTTTGGATTTTTCTAATGATAGTTCAATTTTCGCTGAACTTTAAAAATAAAAAAAAGCTTCGCAATTGCGAAGCTTTTTAAATTAGAAAAAATTTCTAATTATTTTTTTGCAGGAGCAGCTGGTTTAGCAGCATCAGCAGCTGGTTTAGCAGCGTCAGCAGCTGGAGCAGCAGCTTTAGTAGTGTCAGCAGCTGGTTTAGTAGTGTCAGCACCTGGAGCAGCAGGAGCCTCAACAGCTACTGAATCTTTTTTCTCTCCGTCTTTGTTTTCAGATTGTTTACAAGATACTACAGATAATGCAGCAATAACAGCTAAACTTAAAAATACTTTTTTCATCTTAATTTAATATAA
>CAZSZH010000006.1:0-72250 GCA_964610785.1 uncultured Flavobacterium sp.
ATAGCATATAAGATATAATATCCATAAAGCTTGTCTCGAAGCAGATATAACAGGAGAAAATTAAAAACAATCAACAGAAAAATAGTACCTAAAATAAACGAAACTAATGCTATCTTTAAATTTGATTTTTGTATCAATTCAGCTTCATTATCCAACCTAAAAGAAAACTGAAAAAAAGAAATTCCCTTTTTTAATCTAAATAAACAGGTTCGTTCTTCATTAGGTTCTAAACTAATTTCATATGCTTGTGACTCCATAAAACGAGAAGGATGTATGGTGCGATCCCCTAAATATTTTTTAATGCCATGATCATAAAATACTAAACTATCAATGTGGTTATTTTCAAAACATAACCAAGTTTTTTTGGCGTGTAATTTATCTTTATTTTTAATTTTAAAAACGCACCAAACATTGGAATTTGTGTTAAATCCGATGTTGAGATTATTATCCGTGGCAAAGCGTAAAAAAGATTTTGTCCTTAAATCTGATACCTTCCAGGAGGAATTAGAATCAAGAGCATATTTAGCCTCAACAATCATTGGCTCAGTAGTATTGGCATGCACGCCAAAAAAAGCTAAGAGTAAACTAATTAAATAAATTATTCTCATGAGCAAATTTTATTAACGAACTACTATTGGTAATTTTAAGTTTTTTATTGATGTTTTTGCGATGTGTATCCACCGTATTTTTACTGATAAACATTAGAGAAGCTATTTCTTTACTCTGTTTACCTTCAATAATGTACTTTATAATTTCTTTTTCCTGCTTTGATAATTTGAATTTATTGATAGTGTTTTGATCTTTATGAAGAAAATCATACGTTAACCTATCGTCACTTTTGTTAGTATAAAATGGACTTTCAAATTCCATTTCGATTACCGAAATCAATTCTTCTGCTGTTGTTTCTTTCTTTAAAAAGGCATTAATACCCATTTTTTCAGCCTTGTTAATAAGATAATCTTCATAATAAGCAGACAATATTATTACTTTAACCTCTTTTAGATTTTCTTTTAATTCTTCAATTAATACATAGCCATCAACATTATCAATATTCAAATCACAAATGAATACATCAACAGTATTTGTTTGAATAAAACTCTTACAAGGTTCACTGCTATTAAATGTAATTACAGTATAATCATTACCAAATTTCTGAAGAATTTCAACCAATCCACTCAAGAAGAGTATATGGTCGTCGCAAATAAGTATTTTTTTTGTAATATGCACTTGTCTATAATTTAGTTAAAAAAGATAAATATAACGGTAATGTTTCAATAAACAAAAAGAGTTTTCAAAAATATACTGATCACGTGATCTTTATCTTTGCATGTAATTGTATGGATAAGCTACAATTAATTAGAACTAAGTGATTATTTTTTTTGCCTCACTTATATAGTTACATTTGATAACTTTTTTCAAAAGCTTCTACCATTTTAAATTGTAATTTATGAAACTCGTTTTTGCCTCCAACAATACTAATAAAATAAAAGAAATTCAACAATTAGTTCCTGCCTCCATTCAAATAGTGAGTTTGCAAGATATTGGTTGCACTGAAGATATACCCGAAACAGCAGATACTATAGAAGGAAATGCCATTTTAAAAGCCAATTATGTAACCGAAAAATATGGACTCAATTGCTTTGCCGATGATTCGGGTTTAGAAGTGGCCGTTTTAAACGGAGCTCCGGGAGTACATTCGGCGCGCTATGCTGGTGCGTCCAAAAATGATGATGACAATATGAATAAATTATTGTTTACTTTAAAAAATGAAACCCATAGAATCGCTAATTTTAAAACTGTTATTTGCTCAAATCTAGATGGAAATCAGCACCTTTTTACAGGTAAAATTTTTGGCGAAATCTGCACTGAAAAAAAAGGCTCAAACGGATTTGGTTATGATCCTATTTTCGTCGCGGATGGATATACTAAAACTTTTGCGGAACTTACGCTGCAAGAAAAATCAGAAATTAGTCATAGAGGACAAGCCGTAAAGCAATTGGTTTCTTTTTTATCTAATTATACTGATCAAACAGATAGATAAGGGATGCCATTGTTGCTGCTCCCAGTTCTAATTCTCTTTTGTTGACAGCCTCAAACGTATCATTTGCTGCATGGTGGTAATCGAAATATCGTTGCGAATCGGGATGCAAACCAACTTTTACTATTTTGTCTGACTGAATTGGTTCTACATCAGTTCCAGAGTGTCCTTTTTCGAAAATATGAATCAAATAGGGTTCAAATAGTTTTTTCCAACTTGATATTTTGGTAAAACTAGCATCATCTGATTCTATTGAAAAACCACGAGGTGTGAATCCACCCGAATCACTTTCCATAGCAAAAATGTGATTTTCCTTCTTTTCTTTGGCGAGTTGGGCGTATTTGTCTCCTCCCCGAACACCGTTTTCTTCGTTCATAAACAAGACAACTCTAATAGTGTTTTTGGGTTTGTACTGCAGCTTTTTGAATAATTCTAAAACCGCCATACTTTGCACGCAGCCCGCACCATCGTCCTGCGATCCATCGCCTAAGTCCCAAGAATCTAAATGACCACCTACAACCATAATACGTTCGGGATGTTCGGTACCTTTAATTTCCCCGATAACATTGTAAGATAGCACATCATCCAATTGCTGACAAGATTGCTTGAAGTACATTGTTGCATTGGGATTATCTTTTAGCAGCTTGCTCAATGCTTCTGCTCCATTGGTTGAAATAGCTGCTGCAGGAATACGCTCTTCTTTGGGAGTATCTTTATAATTGGTCATTCCGGTGTGCGGAAAATCGTCAAGACGCAAATTCATAGAGCGAACAATAACGCCAACGGCTCCCAATTTGCCCGCTTCTCTAGCTCCCGACGAGCGTTGATCTACACAATTTCCGTAGGCGTACATGGTTTCAATAAATTCTGGATTCATCGGTCGGTTAAAGAAAATGATGTTTCCTTTTACTTTTTCTGTTCCTAATGCTTTCAATTCGTCTAAACTTTTTACCTCAATAACTTTGGCGGTCAGTCCCTTTTTTGGGGTCGCCACCGATAATCCTAAGGCACAGATTGGAAAGGAGACTTTGGTAGAGCCAACCTTAAGATAAGCTACTTCTTTTTCGCCACGAATCCATTTGGGTACCATTACTTCTTGAAGATAGACATTATCTAACCCTAATGTTTCTAATTGTTGTTTGGTATAAAGCACTCCTTGTTCAGCGCCTTTTGAACCTGATAATCGTTGGCCAACTTTATTAGACAAATCATCTAACCATGAATAACAATGACTTTCGGTTAAAGCCGTTTTGTAGATTTGTTTTAACATGGCTTCATCGCTGGTCTGCGCTATCGAAAAAAAGGACTGCAGCAACAATATAATGGTAACTTTCTTCATGACATTTTAATTTACTCCAAAAATAAATTAAAAAAGTTTTGGTTTGACAGGGAAAATTATTTGGAAATACAAAAAAACTACGAAAGAGATTTTTTTCTTTCGGAGTTTTATATTATAATAGTAATCTTCAATAAACTTTAATGACTTCCTTCTACTTCAATAGCATCAACATCGATGTTTTGTTTTTTCAAAATTCCTTTTACTAAAACAGCAAAAAGGGTTAAATATGCAAAGCAAACCACTGGAATGATATACGATTGATGAATACCTATAATATCGGATAATTTTCCTTGTAATGGCGGAATAATTCCTCCTCCAAGAATCATCATCACTAAAAAGGCAGCTCCTTGAGAGGTATATTTTCCTAAACCAATAATTGACAAACTGAAGATTGCTGGCCACATTATGCTGCATGCCAAACCGCCTGCTAAAAAAGCATAAATAGCAATCATTCCTGACGAACATAATCCTACTATCATAGCTATGATTCCAAAAGAGCCAAAAATCATTAAGGTTCTGGCTGGTTTGTCTTTACTCAAAAAGAATGCACCAATTTGAATCAAAACACAAAAAACGTAGTAATACAAGGGTTTCATGTCTTTACCAGACAGCATGTTAACGCTTATAATAATTACGAAAGCAACTAATGGAATAATGATTAATGCTAAGGTTTTTTTAAATCCTTGCAAATTAAAAACACTGATAGCACCTGCCCAACGACCAATCATTAATCCGCCCCAATACATCGAGATATACGGGGCAATTTCAGAGGATTGTAAACTCCCAAATTCTTGTAAATTTAATAAACTACCCAAGTTACTTCCGATGGCAACTTCTACACCAACATAGGTAAAAATGGCTAACATTCCTAATACTAATTGAGGATATTGCATAGCTCCCCAACCTTCTGCTTTTTTCTGTGCCGATGAATAGGAGAATAATAGACCTCCAATTACGATACACAAGGCTCCTGCTAACCAACCCATTCTATATTTCTCTAACGGCTTTTTAATTGCAGCAATTTCATCGGTTTGGGGTTTTATAGACAATTGAAAAGCCGTAATATCTTTTTCTATAATAGCAATCATAGCTTGCTTTTGAAGTGCTGGCGTTTTTTCATCGTGCTTAATGCTTACTATCTGTTCATTTTGTGAAGCTATCATTTTGGTAATGGGCTCCATCGTTTTTTCAATAGCCACAATCTTTTTTGCCTCATCAGAATTATAACTCGAAAAAACAGGACTGAACATAATTACTAATAATCCGGTCATAATCATTAATGAGCGTAGGGCTTTATTGGCTTTTTCAATAGGTTCATTGGCAACACCACTAGGTACTTTTTTGGAAAAATAAAATAAGGCTGCTGATGCCATAAAAAGCAATCCGACACCAATGTACAAAAGCACCACTTTACTCAATTCTAAATGTTTGATTTGATCTTCAGAAACTGATTTTGCTGTTCCAAATAATGCTAATGCTACTACAATTGGTCCGATAGTGGTTCCGAATGAATTGATTCCTCCACCAAGATTTACACGGCTAGTCCCTGTTTTTGGATCTCCTAACAAAATTGCAAACGGATTGGCGGCTGTTTGTTGTAGCGAAAAACCAAGTGCCATGATAAATAATCCTGCAAGCATTCCTGCATATAAGTTGGCTTCAACGGCAACAATCATGGCTGCTGCTCCCAATGCCGAAAATAGCAATCCATAAACAATACTTTTTTTGTACCCCCATTTTCCAACAATATCTTTTCCGCTACTATTGCCAAAGGCAAACAATAGTAATGCACCAACATAATAGGCGGTATAAAAAGCAAAATCAACTAATTGTGATTGAAATTGATCTAAAGAAAAATAACTTTTGCAAAACGGTATGAAAATACTATTACCGGCAGCTATAAATCCCCAGAAGAAGAATACCGTTATTAACGTATATAAAGCTGGATAATTGGTTTTGGTTGGTTCAGAATTCATGATTTATTTTTTTTATAGTTTATTTTAATTTTTTCTTTGTCATCATACGTTTTTAATACTACATAATACCACTTATTTTCTGGTATGTCAACAGTAAAAATGTCTCCCTTTTTATGCTTTTTAATTTCTTCTTCAAAAATCTTGACCATCATTCCTTCATCAAACCAACCAATATCTCCTTCTTCAGCGGTATCCATCGTATATTTTTTCACTAACGAAGAAAAAGAAACGTTATTTCTATATGATGCAAGTATTTTTTTTCTAATGTTATTTATTTCATCTTTTTTAATTACATACCCATCCAGATAAATGTAACTAACTCTCATTGAAACTATTTTTACCAATGAAATAGATTCTGAAACATCTTTTAATTTAACCAAATAATAGTTCAAACTATCGTTACTTGTTGTAATACTCACTAAATTTGAGTTATCTTGAGAGAATGAAAAATTTGAAAAGATCAAGAAAGACAAAACCAATATAATTATTGGATACTTCATGCTATTTATTTTGTTCAAATATAAAAATCTTTAACAAATTCTTCTCAACTGACTAACTAAATTTTGATGCTAAAATTGTAGTTTTGCAGATTATGTACTTTTTCAAGTACCTATCCAATTCATATTACACCCTATAGAACTTTTAAATGCTGGAAAACGAAAATACTATTGAAGTAATTGGTGCTCGTGTTCACAACCTGAAGAACATTGATATTACCATTCCGAGAGAACAATTGGTGGTTATTACAGGACTTTCGGGTTCTGGAAAATCATCTTTGGTATTCGATACCATTTATGCCGAAGGACAACGTCGTTACATCGAGACGTTTTCTGCGTATGCCCGTCAATTCCTGGGTGGATTAGAACGTCCTGATGTAGATAAAATTGACGGACTTTCACCTGTCATTGCGATTGAGCAAAAAACCACCAGTAAATCACCACGATCTACTGTGGGAACGATTACCGAAATATACGATTTCTTGCGTTTGCTGTATGCGCGTGCCGGCGAAGCTTTCAGTTACAACACGGGCGAGAAAATGGTTTCCTATTCTGATGAGCAAATCAAAAACCTGATTACAGAAAATTTCCTTGGAAAACGCATCAATATCTTAGCACCAATCATTCGTGCGAGAAAAGGACATTATGCCGAGTTATTCCAACAAATAGCCAAGCAAGGTTTTGTAAAAGTGCGTGTCAATGGCAAAATTGTGGATATTACGGCGGGTATGAAATTAGACCGATACAAAACCCACGATATCGAAATTGTAATTGATCGATTGCAAGTGGCAGATGATGAAGATACCGACAAACGTCTGTCTGAAAGCATCAAAACGGCTATGTATCATGGCGAAGATGTGATGATGGTTATTGAGCATGAAAGTGATGAAGTGCGTTTTTTTAGCCGAACCTTGATGTGTCCAACTACGGGTATTTCATATCAAAATCCGGAGCCCAATTTATTTTCGTTCAATTCCCCAAAAGGGGCTTGCGAACATTGTAATGGCTTGGGAATTGTAAACGAAATCAATATCAAAAAAATCATCCCGAATCCGAAATTATCGATTCAAAAAGGCGGATTTGCGCCGCTTGGCGAATACAAAAGTTCTTGGATGTTCAAGCAATTGGAAATTATTGGTGAGAAATACAATTTCAAATTGACCGATGCCATCGAAACGATTTCTGACGAGGCAATGTACATGATTTTGAATGGCGGTAACGAAAAATTCTCGGTAGTTTCTAAAGCAGCCGGAGTGACTAAAGAATATAAAATCGATTTTGAAGGAATTGCTAAATTCATTAAAAATCAATTCGACGATAGCAATTCGACTTCCATAAAACGTTGGGCCAAAGACTTTATGGATGAAATTAATTGTCCGGTTTGTAATGGTTCGCGTTTGAAAAAAGAATCGTTGTTCTTTAAAATCAATGATAAAAATATAGCCGAATTGTCGGCAATGGATATTTCGGAATTGACCGTTTGGTTCAAAGCATTACCCAAAGTATTATCGGAAAAACAAAAAACAATTGCCACCGAAATTCTAAAAGAAATCAACGATCGCTTGCAGTTTTTGATGGATGTTGGGTTGAATTATTTGTCGTTGAGTCGAAGTTCCAAATCGCTTTCGGGCGGTGAAGCACAACGCATTCGATTGGCAACACAAATCGGTTCGCAATTGGTAGGTGTGCTTTATATTTTGGATGAACCGAGCATCGGATTGCACCAACGCGATAACGAACGATTGATCAATTCGCTGAAGAATCTTCGTGATATTGGTAATTCTGTTTTAGTAGTCGAACACGATAAAGACATGATTGAATGTGCTGATTATGTAATTGACATCGGGCCTAAAGCTGGAAAATTTGGTGGCAATATCATCAGCAAAGGAACACCAGCCGAATTATTAAAAGAACACACGTTAACCGCACAATATTTGAACGGCGAATTGCAAATTGAAGTGCCTAAAAAACGTCGTGAAGGCAACGGAAAATCCATAAAACTTTCGGGAGCCAGTGGTAATAATTTAAAAAACGTTACGGTGGAATTTCCATTAGGAAAACTGATTTGTGTTACCGGAGTTTCAGGAAGTGGTAAATCGACGTTGATTAACGAAACCCTCTACCCTATTTTGAACGCGCATATTTTTAACGGCGTCAAAAAACCACAACCCTACAAAAAAATTGAAGGTTTAGAACATATTGATAAGGTGATCGATATTGATCAAAGTCCGATTGGTAGAACACCACGTTCCAACCCTGCGACTTATACCGATGTATTTTCTGAAATTAGAAGCTTGTTTACGATGACACCCGAAGCCATGATTCGTGGCTATAAAGCCGGACGCTTTAGTTTTAATGTCGCTGGCGGACGTTGCGAAACCTGTGAAGGATCGGGAGTTCGAACCATCGAAATGAGTTTTTTACCCGATGTGTATGTTGAATGTGAAACCTGTCAAGGCAAGCGTTTTAACCGAGAAACCTTAGAAATCAGATACAAAGGAAAATCGATTTCTGATGTGTTGAACATGACCGTGGATGAAGCCGTGGAGTTCTTTGAAATGATTCCGAAAATATACCGAAAAGTAAAAACCATTCAGGACGTTGGATTGGGTTATATTACGTTAGGGCAACAAAGTACAACGCTCTCTGGCGGTGAAGCGCAACGCATTAAACTGGCAACCGAATTGTCTAAAAAAGATACTGGAAATACGTTTTATATTATGGACGAACCGACCACTGGTTTGCATTTTGAAGACATTAGGGTATTGATGGACGTGATTCAAAAATTGGTGGATAAAGGAAACTCGGTGTTAATTATAGAACACAATTTAGACGTAATCAAACTGGCCGATTATATTATTGATGTGGGTTTAGAAGGTGGTAAAGGCGGTGGCGAAATATTGTGCACTGGAACTCCAGAAGAAATCATCAAGAACAAGAAAAGTTATACTGCAAAATTTTTGAAAAAAGAATTGTAAAGGTAATGAACCGCTTACATACAAAGTAATTCCAACTCGTTGCTGGGGATTCACATCTTTTATAACAAAAAAAACAATAATTATAATTTATAGTATTGTATATTTGCATATAAATTAGTTATCAAATGACAATTACGCAACTTAAATACGTTTTGGCTGTCGCCGAATATAAAAATTTCACGTTAGCCGCTGAAAAATGTTTTGTAACGCAACCTACTTTGAGCATGCAAATTCAAAAAGTAGAAGAAGAGTTAGGGATTCAAATATTCGATCGCACCAAAAAGCCAATTAAGATTACAGAAATTGGGGAGAAAATTGTAATACAATCGAAAAGTATTGTCAATGAAGCGGATAGGATTCAAGACATTGTTGATCAACAAAAGGGATTTATAGGTGGAGAGTTTCGCTTGGGAATTATTCCAACTATTATGCCGACACTTTTACCTATGTTTTTGAAAAATTTCATAAAGAAATATCCAAAAATTAAATTAATTATCGAAGAATTAAATACCGAAGATATCATTTTTAAATTAAACAATGGTCATTTAGACGCTGCCATAGCTGCCACTCCCCTACACGAAGAAAAAATCAAAGAAGTTGTACTTTATTTTGAACCTTTTGTGGCTTATATTCCTGATGATCACAATGCTTTTAGTAAAAAAGAAATTGAAATATCTGATTTGAATATGGACGAAATACTGTTGCTTCAAGATGGTCATTGCTTCAGAGACAGTGTTCTAAATCTGTGCAAAAATAATAACATCGGAAATAATCAATTTCAGCTCGAAAGTGGTAGTTTTGAAACCCTAATAAAATTAGCTGACGAAGGATTGGGCACGACACTTTTACCATATCTACATACATTAGATTTGAAAGAGAAAGACCAATTAAAGCTTCGTCATTTTATGGAACCAAAACCGGCACGGGAAGTGAGTTTGATTTATCCAAAAAATGAATTAAAAATTCACATAATTGATGCCCTTAGGAATTCCATATCGGGCGTAATAAAAGGCGCGATTGTATTTCAAAATGTTCAGATTATTAGTCCAAAATCAAATCAATAAGTAGCGTACAACCATATTTAATATCAGTTTGTGACATTACTTATTTGAAATTCATCGCAGCTAATACATACTAGTAATTCTTAAATCATCTACGCATTTTTTAAGTTCAGGTTTATTGGTTGTGTATGAAGTTAACCACTTTGTTAAATGATTAATTTCAAATGGCAGTAAACACTTTTTAGCTTCTTGTAATTCTTCTTTAAATTGTGACGGATTTTCACTAACTTTCTCTAGAACAGATTTCGTGTAATAGTAATTAATTGTTGCCATTTGTTGTAGATTTGGGGGTTATCTTTCATAAAATTAGCATTTAAAACAAGAGTAACAAAAAAAACGTCGATTAAAATAAAATAAAATCGATTAAATGTAGATTTGATTTATTTATAAAATAAAAATCTTACAAATTCAAAACAAAAAGTAGTTCGTTTTTTAGTTTTCATAGACTGAAAATGTACACGAAATATAACCACAAAAAACAACCGCCTATTTCCAGATGTATTTGCTCCTTAACATCTGTAAATATGCGGTAAACTTCTTATTAAACCGAAATAAAAATACACTATATAGATTATGATTAACTATTGCAGCTACCTATAGATAGAAAGTTACATTATCTTGTAATTGTTTGTTTTCTATCAGGACCAACAGAAACAATTTTTATCGGAACTTCAACTTCATTTTCAATAAATTCTATATATTTTTTTAATTCGTCTGGTAAACTTTCAAAGGTTGTTAATCCTGTTAAATTAGCTTGCCATCCTTTGAATTCAGTGTAGATTGGCGTTACATTTTCCTCTTCAATATTGTAAGGTAAATGATGAATTATCTCACCTTTATAATTATATGCAGTGCATACTTTCAAGGTTTCAAATCCCGACAACACATCACCTTTCATCATCATTAACTGAGTAACTCCATTCACTTGAATTGCATATTTTAAAGCCACCAAATCGAGCCAACCACAACGTCTTTTTCTTCCTGTCACCGACCCAAACTCGTTTCCAACTTTAGCCATAATATCGCCATCGTTTCCGAAATCTTCGGTAGGAAATGGTCCAGAACCTACACGTGTTGTATAAGCTTTGAATATTCCGAAAACCTCTTTAATTTTATTAGGAGCAATACCTAAGCCGGTACAGGCACCAGCTGCAGTAGTATTGGAGGAAGTTACAAAAGGATAAGTTCCAAAATCAACATCTAATAATGATCCTTGGGCGCCTTCACACAAAATAGATTTTCCAGCTTTTTGAGCTTGAGCTAAATATTCTTCGCTATCGATAAAGGTAAGTTTCTTTAAATCCTCAATGGCATCAAAAAACTCTTTTTCTAATTCGGGTAAATTGTATTGAATATCAACATTATAAAACGCAATCATTGCTTCATGTTTATCTGCCAATGCTCGGTAACGCTCCTTAAAATCAGCCAATTCAATATCGCCCACTCGAATACCATTTCTACCGGTTTTATCCATGTAGGTCGGACCGATTCCTTTGAGTGTAGAACCTATTTTGGCTTTCCCTTTGGAAGCTTCAGACGCGGCGTCCAGGAGTCTATGGGTAGGTAGAATTAAATGCGCTTTTCTTGAAATAATCAGTTTCGATTTGATGTCGAGATTAAACTTTGCCAATCCATCAATTTCGCTTTTGAAAACCACAGGGTCAATTACGACTCCGTTTCCAATAATGTTAATATTATTTTCATGAAAAATTCCTGATGGAATGGTTCTTAAAACATGCTTGATTCCATCAAATTCTAAAGTATGTCCTGCGTTGGGACCGCCTTGAAAACGCGCAATAATATCATATTTCGAGGTAAGTACGTCTACAATTTTACCTTTTCCTTCGTCTCCCCATTGTAACCCTAGTAGTAAATCTACAGTCATTGTGTTGTATTTGTTGTGTGTAGTTAATTTGATTTGCTCTGGATTTGAATTAGTTAAATCACAAATGAATTACTTAATAAATCCGATTTTATTTTTTCTTGTTAGCATAGAAGTATAAAGAGTGATTGTGTATTTCAATTCCAAAAATATCTTCTATAGTTTGCTTAATTGTTTGAATTCTTGGGTCACAAAACTCTATTACTTCTCCAGTATCGGTCATGATAATGTGATCGTGCTGTTTGTCAAAATAGGATTTTTCATAATGAGCCTGATTTTGTCCAAACTGGTGTTTACGAACCAGTCCGCAATCTAACAATAATTCAATTGTATTATATAGTGTTGCTCTACTGACACGATAATTTTTATTTTTCATTTTGATATATAAATTTTCAATATCAAAATGTTCTTGATTATCATAAATTTCTTGGAGAATAGCATAGCGCTCTGGCGTTTTTCTATGACTATTATTTTCGAGATAGGCTGTAAAAACGTTTTTTACAATTTCCTGATTTTTGGTATTATCTGTAGCTACTAGTGTCATATTTTGCAAAGATAATTTTTTAGTTTAAATCTTTAAAAATTTGGAAGTTTAAAGTTATAAACTTTTGTTAATAATCTCAAAATTAGTTTTTATACACTCGAGAAACCTTTTCAATCCCATCAATTTTCTTGATGTTGTCCATTAGTTTTTTCAGAATAGTATTGTTTTGAACAATTACCGTTACTTGCCCGTTAAATATTCCGGCTTCCCCATTTAAAGAGATACTTTGAATATTCACGTGCATTTGATTGGAAATTACTTTTGTTAATTCATTGGTTAATCCTAAAGTATCCATTCCGGTAATTTTTATAATCGCGTTAAATTCTTGCTGCGAAGAATCAATCCATTTTGCTTGCATTATTCGATACGCATAATTAGATTGTAATGAAATCGCGTTTGGGCAGTCTTTTTTATGAACTTTGATTCCTTCATTGATGGTCACAAATCCAAACACCTCGTCTCCTGGAATAGGATTGCAACAAGTAGAAAGTTTGTAATCTAAACGATCCATCTCTTTCCCAAAAACTAATAAATCATAATTTGCTGAAAGTTCGGGTTTATGAATATCATCTGAAGCGGTACTTGGAGAACGTTTAATTCGATTTTTGAAAAAGTTGATTAAAGTATTGTTTTTCTGTGCAGCATAATCTTTTAATTGTTGATTTTCAATAGATCCAATACCCACTCGATAAAATAAATCTAAACTTGTTTTTAATTTAAAAAAAGTAACTAGCTCATTTGTAACAGCCTCATTTAAAGTTATTTTTAAATGTTTTAATTTGCGAGTAAGTAATTCTTTACCTTCTTCCCCTATTTTCTTTGTATCTTCATTTAAAACATTTCTAATTTTGTTTTTAGCTCTTGAAGTTGTTACATAGTCAAGCCAATTGATGGTTGGTTTTTGATTTTGAGAAGTGATCACCTCTACTTGATCGCCACTTTTTAATTCATGATTTAGCTGAACTAATTTTCCGTTGACCCGAGTTCCTCTGGTTTTGATACCTATTTCAGAGTGTATACTAAAGGCAAAATCTAATGATGTAGCCCCTTTGGGCAGTGATTTAATCTCTCCTTTTGGTGTAAAAACAAAGATTTCTTTAGCATATAAATTCATTTTGAAATCTTCGACAAAATCTACAGCATTGGTTTCGGAGTTTTCAAGTGCTTCCTTTAATAGATTCAACCAAACATCTAATCCATTTTCTTCCGTAACTCCTTGTTTGTATTTATAATGAGCTGCATAACCTTTTTCGGCAATTTCATCCATACGCTCACTACGAACTTGTATTTCTACCCAACGTCCTTTTGGTCCCATAACCGTAATATGAAGCGCTTCATATCCAGTTGACTTTGGTGAAGAAATCCAATCTCTTAATCTACTAGGGCTGGGACGGTAATGATCGGTAACGATTGAATAAATTTTCCAAGCTAAAAATTTTTCCTCGTGAGATGTTGATTTATAAATAATACGAAGCGCAAACTTATCATATACTTCATCAAAAGTAACACTTTGTGCCAACATTTTTCTTCTGATAGAATAGATTGATTTTGGACGTCCCTTGATTGTATATTCTACCCCTTCCTCATTCAATGATTTTTTCAAAATATCTGAAACGAGTTTGATATATTCGTCTTGCTCTTCTTTGGTTTCTTTTATTTTACTTACGATATCCTTATAAACTACGGGTTCCGTATATTTTAATCCTAGATCTTCCAATTTTGTTTTAATATTGTATAATCCAAGGCGGTGGGCTAAAGGCGCGTAAATGTATAATGTTTCCGAGGCAATTTTTACTTGTTTATAATCGGGCATTGAATCCATTGTTTGCATATTATGCAAACGATCGGCAATTTTAATAAGAATTACTCGAACATCATCATTCAAGGTTAACAGCATCTTACGGAAATTTTCCGCTTGCATGGAGATATTCATATCTTTCTTAACCTGCGAAATTTTGGTCAATCCCTCTACTAATTGTGCAATTTTGGGATTAAAAAGTTTTTCGATATCCTCAATGGTAATTGGGGTATCTTCGACCACATCATGCAATAATGCAGCAGCTATTCCGGTAGCACCGAGGCCAATTTCAGAAGCCACAATTTTTGCTACACCAATGGGATGGAATATATAGGCTTCTCCAGATTTTCTTCTTTGGTCTTTGTGAGCATCTACAGCAACATCAAAAGCCTTACGAATCATTTTTTTATCATCAGTTGTAAGGGTTTGATAACTAATTCGAAGTAATTCTTTATACTCTCGAGCAAGTGCTTTCTTTTCTTCCTCTAATTCTATTTCAGTCATAGCAAGTTCTTCAATTAGCTAAAAATAATACTATTTTTTTAAAACGAGTAAAAAAAAATAAAAATATTTTTCAGAAATTAATAATAAAAAAATTAGTTCGTCATATTATATTTTTTATTATTTTTATGAGATGGAAATTTCATTTAAAAATAAAACAATCCAATTTATAACTGTAATTTATTTAATAAATTCCTTAATTGAAGTTATTTCAGAATATTTCTCTTTTAAAGAAGCTATATATTTAACAAAACCTTTAATACCATTTATATTAATGGTTTTATATTATCATAATTCGAATAGGAAGAGTCTATTTTTCTTTTTAGTGATGATTTTTTCATTAATCACCAATTTACTCTTTATCCCTAATACAGAAAAATCCCTATTTTATGGTGTAATAAGTTTTACAATTCATAGAATATTTTTATTAATTCTGATTTTTAAAATAGTAAAAATTAAAGATTATATAGCTTTTTCATTAGCAGCAGTTCCTATAGGATTTATTTTTTTCTATTTATTTCAAGCTTCTGACATTCCTGAAAACTCCTATTATTTAATTATTTTTCACAATATAATGGCTATCACATTGGGAGGAATTGCGATTTCAAACTATGCTATGATTGATACCAAACAAAATTCCTTATTACTCATTAGTGTCTTATTGTTTCTAGGATTACAATTAGTCATTTATGTGGAAAAATACTATTTATCGGCATCACATTCTTTATTTATGAGACCTTTAGCTATGACATTGAATGCATTAGCATTTTATTCATTTTACAGATTTATTATATCTTCAGAAAGATTAAATAATAATTGATTTTCCTTTACTCGCTTTTTGCTTGTCGGAAGTTAAATAAAAATCGATTCTACCAAGATTTAATCCGTAACAACCCACTTGATTGATTAATACTTCTTTTTCCTCTAGATTTTTTACAATTACTGGCTTTTCTAAAAAAGTATGGGTGTGCCCTCCAATTATTAAATCAATATCTTTTGTTTTTTTTGCAAGAATTACATCGCAGACTTTCTTTGGATCTTCTTTGTATTCATACCCTATATGAGATAAGCAAATTACCAAATCGCATTTTTGCTCTTTTTTTAAAATCCGAGCCATATCGGTGGCAGATTCAATAGGATCATTGTAAACCGTTTCTTTTGTATTTTTTTTATCAACTAAACCATCCAATTGAATACCTAGTCCAAAAACACCAATTTTCACACCATCAACATAGACAATCTTATATGGCTTAACATGTCCATCTAAAACTGTGTTTTTGAAACCGTAATTGGATACAAAATCAAAATTGGCATTGGGCATTTGAGCCAATAAACCCTCAATTCCATTATCAAAATCATGATTACCAATAGTTGCTATTTGATAGCCCATCATGTTCATCAATTTGAATTCTAATTCGCCTCCAAAATAATTAAAATAAGGCGTTCCTTGAAAAATATCTCCTGCATCTAGTAATAATACATTTGGATTTTCCTTTCGAATAGATTCGATAACTGCAGCACGTCTTGCAACACCTCCTTTATTAGGATTTTTTGGATGATTAGCAGGGAAAGGATCAATATAACTATGAACATCATTCGTATGAAGGATGGTTATGTGTTTTACTGATTCACTGCTAAAGCTACTTAAAGAGAATCCCGTAAGTGTTAAAAATGCTGAACTTGCTGCTGTGTTTTTTATAAATTCTCTTCTTTTCATAACCGTTTTATTCTTGTATTATTCTCACATCTTTGTTAATTCTAATGGTATCAATATCTTTGAAATAGTCAATTATGATATTACGAAGTTTATAATTGGTATCACATCTACTTACTCCCTTTTTAAAAAAAATCATATTATCACCTCCATTTGATAAATAATCCGAAGTAACTACATAATACACTTTGTCCAATTCCAGAGATTTTCCTTGAATTTGAATATTTTTCACTTGATTATTTTTCGCAATAGTAAATGTCATTCCTGCTAAAGGATGTGGCTTTTTTTCTTTTACTATGAAATTAGCAATTTCAAGTAACTGCTCTCCTTTAAAACCAATGACAACAGCACTATTTTCAAAAGGCATGACTTCATAGGCATTTCTGGCGGTTACAGTTCCTTTTGGAATAATAGTTCGAATACCCCCATGATTTAGCAAACACACATCGATTGATTTTTGTTCCCGTTGTTGAAAAATGGGATTACTTCTTTCAAGAGTGATATCGGCAAGAAAACAACCCATATCTGTTTGCCAAATACCGGTTTTCTCAATATTCTGCGGACAAAAAGCAAGAACTTCATTTAAATCTTTATCAATTGCATCTTTATAAGGTTTGATGTAATTTTCAATAGAAGAAATTCCGCTTTGATTTTCGGAGATTCCAATTTTCTTACCTTCAATTTTGGTGGTGTAGTAGTGATGACTAGAACAAGAAATTATGGTTGTAAATGTTAATAATAAAACAAAAAGTTTTATTCCATCGTTATAGTTTTTTAGATTTACCATCTGTAATACGACTAATTTTGATTAAATTTGTAACCAAGTAAAAGTACTATGTTTTTAAATAAAATAAAGGATTTTTGGACAAAAAAGATAGTTAAGAAAAAGTTATCAAACGTAAAGCTATTAAAATCAGACAACTTAATTGAAAAAGTCGGGATTGTTTTTGATGAAAGTTATTTTTATGAAAGGGAAGCATTATTGGATGAACTTGTTTTACAAGGCATCAGCATAAATAATATTGAAATTTTAGTTTTTAAAAATAAAATTAAAAAGAAAGAAATTTTTGAATATTCTGTTTTTAGTTATAAAAATTTAACGTGGTCAGCATCTATTGAATCGCAACAATTTAAAGAATTTATTGCAAAAGATTTTGATTTATTAATTAGCTACTACGACATCGAAAAAACCCCTCTTTTGATAACCTCTCAACTCTCAAAAGCGAGTTTCAAAGTCGGATTTGCTTCAGTCGATAAACGATTGCATCATTTTATGATTGATACACATGCCGAAAATTACAAAGTTTTCATGGAAGAATTGTTCAAATATTTGAAAATACTAAACAAACTATAATATGCAATCACTAATTGGAACTGGAGTTGCACTAGTAACGCCTTTCAAAAAAGACTTTTCGGTAGATCAAGAAGCATTGGCACGAATTGTAAATTTTCAAATAGAAAATGGCATTGATTATCTTGTGGTGCTTGGCACTACAGCCGAGAATGCCACGTTAAATCAAGAAGAAAAAGATATAGTAATTCAAACCATAATTAATGCCAATAAAGGTAGACTTCCATTAGTTCTTGGTGTTGGTGGAAATAATACTCAAGAAATAGTAAATGAATTAAAAACAAGAGATTTATCTAGTTTTGTAGCCATATTATCTGTTTCACCCTATTATAACAAACCAACTCAGGAGGGAATTTATCAACATTTTAAGGCCATTGCAGAAGCTTCACCACTGCCCGTAATTCTATATAATGTTCCTGGACGAACCAGTAGCAACATGACACCATCAACAGTATTAAAACTCGCTAATGATTTCAAAAATATTGTTGGAATAAAGGAAGCCGCTGGAGATATCGTTCAAGCGATGAAATTATTACAACACAAGCCAAAAGATTTCCATGTGATTTCTGGAGATGACATGATCACTCTACCTATGATTTTAGCTGGAGGTAGTGGCGTAATATCTGTTATTGGCGAAGGTTTTCCCAAACAATTTTCTGAAATGGTTCGATTAGGTTTACAAAGAAACGTGAATGAAGCTTATCAATTACATTATCTTTTGGCTGATGCCATTGATATGATTTTTGAACAAGGAAACCCGGCAGGAATAAAAGAAATTCACAAAATACTTGGTTTATCTGAAAATACCGTGAGACTACCACTAGTAAATGTCGATGAAGATTTAAAGAATAGACTTACAAAATTTGTTGAAAATTTAAAATTTTAGTTGAAAAAAATAACTATCAAAAAAATGTTTCATTGTATCTAATTATTAACTAATTTTGCAGTTCGATTTTTTGAGATGATGAAATTCTCGAAAACTGCGTTTTACAAATACCAAAATGAAGAAAATAATTTCGCTTTTACTACTCATTGTTCTTTTTTCGTCTTGTAGCGAATATCAAAAAGCATTAAAATCTGATGATATTGCTGTGAAGTACGAATCGGCAACCAAAATGTATGAAAAAGGAAAATACGAGAAAGCCATCCGATTATTTGAGCAAATTGCGCCATCTTACAAAGGAAAGCCACAAGCGGAGAAATTATTTTATATGTATTCTCAATCGTATTACAAAACCCAACAATATTATTTAGCAGGCTATCAATTTGAAAATTTTGCTTCAAGTTATCCAAAAAGTGAAAAACATGAAGAAGCATCATTTTTGGGCGCAAAATCATATTCCAAACTATCACCTGTATATAGTTTAGATCAAGGAGATACTGATAAAGCGGTTGATAAACTTCAAATTTTTATAGATACTTATCCAAATTCAACTTATTTAGCAGATGCTAATGCAATTGTAAAAGAATTACGTTATAAAATAGAGAAAAAAGCTTTTGAAAATGCTAAACAATACAATACCATATCTGATTTTAAAGCGGCACAAATAGCTTTAGATAACTTTATTTCAGATTTTCCGGGAACTACTTTCAAAGAAGATGCTTTATTTTATAAATTTGATTCGGCCTATAAACTTGCCATAAATAGTGTTCCTCAAAAAATGGAGGAACGATTGAATATTGCAAAAGCAGCCTATAATAGTTTGATGAAATTCAAGTCAGATACAAAATACCATCAAAAAGCAGCAGAAATGATTGCAACCGTTGATAAAAACTTAAAACAATTCTCTAAATAAAACGTCATGGATTTAAAAAAGACCAATGCACCTGTAAACACAATAACATACAACAAAAATGTTATTGAAGAATCTACAGGAAATGTTTATGAAGCCATTACTATCATAGCTAAAAGAGCCAATCAAATTAATACAGAAATCAAAAAAGAATTGATTGAAAAATTGGATGAATTTGCTACCTATAATGATAGCTTGGAAGAAGTCTTTGAAAACAAAGAACAGATCGAAGTTTCTAAATTTTATGAAAAACTACCAAAACCTCATGCTCTTGCCGTTCAAGAATGGTTAGATGGTAAGATTTATCATAAAGATACAAATAAATAAAATAAGCTAATGTCAGTTTTAAGTGGTAAAAAAATACTACTAGGAGTTTCTGGTGGAATTGCTGCTTATAAAACCGCATCATTGGTTCGATTATTTATAAAGGCAGGTGCACATGTCCAGGTGATCATGACACCTGCTTCTAAAGATTTTGTAACACCGTTAACACTATCTACCTTATCTAAAAACCCTGTTCATTCCTCGTTTTATAACGAAGATGATGAGAATGCTCAATGGAATAATCATGTAGAATTAGCACTTTGGGCAGATTTCATAATTATTGCGCCTGCAACTGCCAATACCCTTTCTAAAATGGTTAATGGTAATTGTGATAATCTATTAATTGCTACATACTTATCTGCAAAATGTCCGGTTTACTTTGCTCCTGCAATGGATTTAGACATGTACAAGCATCCTTCCACACTTGCTTCTTTTAAGGCATTAAAGGAATACGGAAACACAATAATTCCTGCCACATCTGGCGAGTTAGCCAGTGGTTTAACTGGTGAAGGTAGAATGGTAGAACCCGAGCATATTATTGCATTTTTGGAAGCAGACCTTTTACAAAAACTTCCCTTGAAAGGAAAAAAAATATTAATTACTGCAGGACCAACATACGAATCTATCGACCCCGTGCGTTTTATAGGAAATCATTCGTCGGGAAAAATGGGATTTGATATTGCTGGCGAAGCAGCTAAACTGGGAGCTGAAGTTATTTTAGTGACTGGACCAACACATTTAAAAGTTTCAACTGATGCAATTCAAGTAATTAAAGTTGTTTCCGCAGAAGAAATGTATAATGCATGTCACCTATATTATAATGACGTTGATGTCGCTATAGCTGCTGCTGCGGTTGCTGATTATCGTCCGAAAAATGTAGCCTCCCAAAAAATTAAAAAAAATGACGCTAACTTTTCGATTGAATTAGAAAAAACTAAAGATATTTTAGCGTCATTAGGAACCCTAAAAAAACATCAATATTTAATTGGATTTGCATTAGAAACAGAAAATGAAGTAGAAAATGCTATGTTAAAAATTCAGAAAAAAAACCTAGATTTGATTGTTTTAAATTCCCTACAAGATGAAGGTGCAGGTTTTGGTGGTAAAACAAATAAAGTTACCTTTATTGACTCTAATTTTAATAGTGAATCTATGGAGTTAAAAACAAAAGAAGAAGTCGCTATTGATATTTTAAATAAAGTAATAAAACATTATCATGAATAAAATATTTAATATAATTCTAATCTGTTTTTTTATCACAACACAAGCACAAGAACTTAATTGTAAAGTGGTTGTTAATTATGATAAAGTAAGCAATAGTAACAGTCAGGTTTTTAAAACTTTAGAAACATCATTAACTGAATTTATCAATAAAACAGTTTGGACGGAAAAAAGTTATAAAGAAAATGAAAAAATTAATTGTTCGATGTTCATCACTATCAATTCATCCGATTCAAATAGTTTTGATGCAACCATTCAAGTACAAAGTTCAAGGCCCATTTATAATTCAAGCTTTACCTCCCCTTTATTGAATATAAATGACAAAGACTTTAATTTTCAATATACCGAGTTTCAAAATCTAATTTATAATCCTAATAGTTTTGATTCGAATTTAATTTCAACAATTGCCTATTATTGTTATATAATCATTGGTATAGATTCTGAAACTTTTTCAGTAAATAGTGGTTCTGATTATTTTCAATCTGCACAAAGTATCGTTAGTTTAGCAGCAACGACTGGAGGAAAAGGATGGACACAGGATAAACCTGAAAGCAGATACTTTTTAGTAAATGATTTACTTTCGCCTACTTTTAAACCCTACAAAGAGGCTATGTTTCAATATCATTTTAATGGTTTGGACAATATGACTAAAGATTTGAAAAAATCGAAAGAATCCGTTTTAAATTCGATAAACACACTTTATGCAATTCAGACGGTGCGGCCAAATGCGTACCTAACAAGAATCTTTTTTGATGCAAAATCCGATGAGATTTTATCTATATTTTCTGCCGGTCCCGCAGTTGATACCGATGGCTTAATCGATAAATTATCTAGATTATCTCCAATAAATTCCTCTAAATGGGCTAATATAAAGTAATTTTTTCATCAATGATAACATCTTTATCTATCGAAAACTTTGCGTTGATAGAAAAATTATCTGTAAAATTCAACGATGGTTTTTCTGTAATTACAGGTGAAACTGGTGCTGGCAAATCTATTTTGTTGGGCGCACTAGGATTAGTATTAGGAAAAAGAGCCGATTTAACCTCTCTTAAAAATAAAGAAGAAAAATGTGTTATTGAAGCCTGCTTTTACATAAAAAATTATAATTTAAAATCTTTTTTTGAATCGAATGATTTAGATTATGAAGACGAAACCATCATTCGAAGAGAGATATTACCCTCGGGCAAATCACGTGCTTTTATAAATGATACACCAGTAAACTTAAATGAACTACAGGAATTAAGTAATTACTTAATTGACATTCATTCGCAACACCAAACTCATGAACTATCGGATGCGCAAGTTCAATTTCAAATCATTGATTCAGTAGCAATCAATGTAGATTTAATTGCAGAATATTCCTCATATTTAAAAGAGTATAAAAAATATAAAGCCTTTATAAAATCAAAACATGAACTGCTTCAATCTGTCTTAAAAGAACAAGACTACAATACTTTTTTGTTAGAGGAATTAGTAGCAGCACAATTAAAATCTGGCGAACAAGAAGCATTAGAAATTGAATTTGAAAAACTAAATAATGTTGAATTTATTAAGGAAAATATTATAAAATGTCTTTCAGTTGCCAATGAAGATCAGTTTGGTGTATTACAAAACCTAAAAGAAATCAAATCATCATTTCAAAAAATTGCAAGTTTTTCAAGTGAATATCAAAATTTGTTCGACCGTATCACGAGTGTATTAATTGAGTTTGATGATATTGAAAAAGAATTGAATCAACTATCTGAAACTATCTATTCCAATCCAGAAGAATTACAAATAATAAATGAAAAATTGCAATTGATTTATGCTTTGCAAAAAAAGCATCAAGTGCATTCTGTTGAAGAGCTGTTAGCAATTCAAAATGAACTAGATAACAAAGTAATTTCGGTAAGCACCCTAGAATTTGAAATAAGTACAATTCAAGATAAAATCAATGAACTCGATGTTACATTAAATAATCTTGCTCATAAAATTCATGAAAATAGAGTACATGCAATTCCTGTATTAAAAGAAAAATTAGCCTTGATACTAGGACAATTAGGAATGACAAATGCTCGTTTTGACATTCAATTAACGCTAAAGGATGATTTTTTTATAAATGGAAAAGATGATATTCAGTTTTTATTTTCCGCCAATAAAGGATCTGATTTTGGATTGTTGAAAAAAGTAGCCTCAGGGGGCGAATTGTCCCGAATTATGCTTGCTGTAAAATCAGTATTATCGCAATATTCAAAACTACCAACAATTATATTTGATGAGATTGACACGGGTGTTTCTGGAGAAATCGCGCACAAAATGGGAGAAATAATGAAAATAATGAGTGAAAATATGCAAGTATTTGCCATTACTCATTTACCTCAAATCGCAGGAAAAGGCAACGAACACTTTAAAGTTTATAAAGTGATGATTGAACAACAAACACAGTCAGAATTGAAGTTATTGACCAAAGAGGAACGAGTTGCCGAAATTGCTCAGATGCTTTCTGGTTCAACTATTTCTGATTCGGCTATAAATCATGCAAGGGAATTGCTGAACTAAAAAATTGAATTATATTTGCTATTCATCGAAATAGAAGATTTACAATAGAAATTAAAAAACAAGATTATGATTATAGAACCAAGAATGCGTGGCTTTATTTGCTTGACAGCACATCCAAAAGGTTGCGAGCAAAATGTAAAAAATCAAATTGAATATGTGAAATCAAAAGGAAAAATAGAAGGTGCAAAACGTGTCTTGGTAATTGGAGCCTCAACAGGATTCGGTTTAGCTTCGAGAATTTCTAGTGCTTTTGGTTGTGATGCTGCCACAATTGGTATATTTTTTGAAAAACCGGCATCTGAAGGAAAAACAGCTTCTCCTGGTTGGTATAATTCGGCAGCATTCGAAAATGAAGCACATAAAGCGGGTTTATATGCTAAAAGTATCAATGGAGATGCCTTTTCAAATGCGGTAAAACAGCAAACTATAGATTTAATAAAAGCCGATTTAGGTCAAATTGATTTAGTAATTTACAGTTTGGCTTCTCCCGTTCGCTTACATCCCGTTACTGGAGTTTTACATCGTTCCACCTTAAAACCTATCGGATCTACTTTCACAAACAAAACTGTTGATTTTCATACAGGTAACGTGACTCAAGTCTCTATTGAACCTGCAAACCAAGAGGATATTGATAACACCGTAGTAGTAATGGGTGGTGAGGATTGGTCGATGTGGATTAACGATCTCAAGAAAGAAGGATTATTAGCCGAAGGTGCTACCACGATAGCATATTCATACATAGGTCCGGCGGTTACCGAAGCGGTATACCGAAAAGGAACCATTGGAAGAGCTAAAGATCACCTAGAAGCAACTGCATTTACTATCACCGATACCTTAAAAGAAATTGGAGGAAAAGCTTATGTTTCTGTAAACAAAGCATTGGTCACGCAAGCTAGTTCTGCGATTCCTGTGATTCCTCTTTATATTTCATTGCTATATAAAATCATGAAATCAGACGGAATTCATGAGGGATGTATTGAGCAAATTCAACGTTTATATAGCCAACGATTGAATACCGGTAACGAAGTTCCAACTGATTCAAATGGAAGAATTAGAATTGATGATTGGGAAATGCGTGACGATGTTCAAGAACGAGTGGCTACATTATGGAATGAAGCGACAACCGAAACCTTACCAATGATTGGTGATTTAGCGGGATATAAACAAGATTTTCTAAATTTATTCGGATTTGGATTTTCTGGTGTAGATTATCTTGCTGATGCAAATGAAATGGTAATGGTTCCAAGTATTGTATAGAAATAGTATTTTTATTTTTTTATTAAAAGCTCCATTAAGGAGCTTTTTTTAGTTGCTACACTAACAAAAATTCAATATAATTTATCAACTTTATTATGATAAGAAAATCTTAATTTTCAGAAATTAAAATAATTACTATATTTGAAAGCTATAACCAAAAGAAACCAGAATGAAAGTTACATTATTATCGATTTGTTTATCAATACTATTTTTTCAAAATACGATAGCTCAAACAAATAAAAAATTAAATGAAAAAGAATCAATTCAAACAATTCTAAAATTTGAAAACCCGCTATCCAAAGCCGATGCTTTTGCTCAATTGAAATCAAGATTTAAATTAACTAAAGTAAATAATTACGTTCCTACCTACGCTAACAGAGATGAAACTGATAGGAATCATGAACATTTTCAACAATACTACCAAGGATTGAAAGTGGAATTTGGTGTGATGATTACCCATAGTCAAAATAACCAAGTATACATGATGAACGGCGAAGTATACGACGCTTCAAATCTGGATATAACTCCTACAATAAGTAACAAACAAGCTCTTGATTTTATAATATCATCTAAAAACAATGCCAAATATCTCTGGGAAAACCCAGAAGATGCTCAGGCATTGAATTATGAAAAACCCAATGGTGAACTACTTATTTTACCAAATGTAAAAACAGGAGAAATTAATTTAGCTTACAAATTTGACATTTATACATTTGAACCTCTAGCGAGAGATGAAATATATGTTGATGCACATTCAGGAAAAATAATATATAGTAATGCAATTATTAAACATGTGCATCAGGTTACTAATAAATTAGAAAATAATATAATTGCACCACCATCTGTTTCTGTGACTGGATCTGCAAATCAAACTAAATATAGTGGCGTGAGATCTATAAAAACCACTCTAGATGCAGCAACAAACAAGTTCATCCTAAAAGATGATACACGTGGAGGAGGTGTTCAAACTTTTAATAGTGCGAGAACGGTAAGTTATCCTACCACAAATTTTTCGGATAATGATAATAATTGGACTACCGCAGAATACAATAATGCAAATAAAGACCAAGGTGCTTTGGATGCACATTGGGGAGCAGAAATGACCTATGATTTTTGGAAAAACATTTTTAACAGAAATAGTTATGATGATAAAGGAACCATGTTAAAAAGTTATGTTCATTATCGTTCAACAGCAAACGCAAGTTTAGTAAATGCTTTCTGGAATGGCTCTGTAATGTCATATGGCGACGGAAATTCAACTACTTCAATTCTAACTTCAATAGACGTTTGCGGACATGAAATTGGGCACGGTATTTGTTCAGAAACAGCTAATTTGGCATATCAAAATCAATCAGGAGCAATAAACGAAGGTCTTTCAGATATTTGGGGAGCTTGTATAGAACAATATGGCAGAAATGGAACCTTAACAGGACCGTATGCTAACGCTGTATTTACTATTGCAGAAAATTTGGGAACTAGTCCTTTTAGAAGTATGAGTGCTCCTTTAACTAAAGGAAATCCAGACACTTATTTAGGAACCAATTGGACAACTACAGGGGATGAAGGTTCTTGCACGCCTTCAACCAATAATGACCAATGTGGAGTTCATAATAATAGTGGTGTTATGAATCACTGGTTTTACATCGTTACTGTTGGTAAATCCGGTACAAATAATGCTCCTACTCCTTTTTCTTATAACGTAACAGGAATTGGTATGGCAAAATCGTCTCAAATTGTATATTATGCAGAAAGAGATTATCTAACCTCTAATGCCACGTATTTAGATATGAGAAATGCGACCATTGAAGTTGCCAATAATTTATATTGTGGCTCTAGTCCAGAAGTAATTGCGGTAACCAATGCATGGAAGGCTGTAAACGTTGGCGCTTCATATGTTGGTTATCCTGTAGATCTTGCCCTTAAGAAAGTTATGCAGCCAATGTCTGTTGCATGTGGAGCTATTAATAATCCAACCATTACTTTTGAAAATAGTGGAACAAATACAATTTCATCAGTTACTATAGCCTACAGTATTGATGGTGGTGCTGCCACGACCAACACTTGGACGGGCACACTGGCCGCTTGTCAAACTATGGATTTTCCGTTAACTATTGGAGCATTATCTAGAGGAACGCATACAATTTCTTTTACCACTACAACCAACAATGATGGAAATAGTGCTAATAATACTAAATCAGCATTAATACTTGTTAATGATCCTGGTGTTGTAAATGCTGTCAATACTTTTGAAACTTCAAATGATAACCTAATCTCATTTGATAAAGGAAATACAAATATTTTATGGCAACGAGGACAAGCTTCTGGGACAATATTAAATAGTACTGTAACAGGAGGGTCTAATGTATACGGAACTAATCTTTCGGGATTATACCCTAACAGTATGAACTCTTATTTAGTGTCTCAATGTTACGATTTAACACAATTTCAAAATCCAACTATCAAATTTGATATGGCTTTTGATTTAGAACCTAACTATGATTATATCAATATTGAATACTCTACAGATAGTGGAATAACATGGTCAATTCTTGGTGATGCAACTACAGGAACAACATGGTATAATAGTTCAAATACACCTAATGCAACCAATTGTGACTTTTGTGTAGGTGCGCAATGGACTGGAGCAGGTGGAGATCCAAATCAGGTTGGAGGAATAAACTCTAATAAAACAAATTATAGTTGGAATATGACTAATTTTGGTTACGGTGGATCGAATCCGCAATCAAATATTATTTTTAGATTTAATTTTTTATCAGATCCTGGATTACAATTTGAAGGAGTAATTATAGACAATTTTGTCATTACTGGTACTCAAGTTTTAGCAAATCAACAGAATAATTTTGAATCATTTTCAATTTCACCAAATCCAACTCATGGAATAATGAATGTGAAGTTAAATACTTCGGAAGATGTTACAATTGAATTATTTGATATCAGTGGTAGAAATTGCTTTATAAACAAATATAAAAATTCAAATTCATATTTCAATCAAGAAATCAATCTTGGAGAATTAGAAAAAGGTGTTTATTTAATAAATATCTCTTCTGAGGGAAAAACACAAACAAAAAAAGTGATTTTAAATTAATGATTTAACAACCAAAATATTGTTTATATTTTTTTAGTAATTAATTTTAAAATAGTTACCTTTAGTAAAGTTATTTTAAGAACGCTAAAAAAATACCATGAAATATAATTTTAGGTTACTTGTTGAAAAAGAATTTGAAAATTTAACCTCATTAGCAACAAAAGTCTTAGGAAGTACAGTCACTTTTTTGCTAGCCTTATGTTTGGTAATTTATTGGTGGGCAAATAACTTATTTTCCTCTAATAATTGGCATCAAAATATTGGTGATCTCATTTTTGGAATTACTTTTTTAAGTTTATTCATCATTCAAAAATCGTTTAATAGATATTCTGCTTTAATTAATTTAAAATTGAATGAATTAGTTTCTTCAAATCAAGAAGCAAACAACTCTGTTTTAAACACTCAAAAGAAAACGGAGAGTGAAATTACAGAATTAATAAAAGAATATATTGATGAGGAAGTAAAAGAAATTGAAGACCTGATTATAAAAAAAAAGTAAATGATCTCTACCATATATAAAATTAAAAAGTCTCCAAAATTGGAGATTTTTTAATTTAAATATTTAACGAGGTTTAATTTATTTTAAAAGTTCTACTACTTTTGCTTTTAATTCTTCTCCTCTCAAGTCTTTTGCAATTATTTTTCCGGTAGCATCCAAAACAAAAGTTGTAGGAATCTGCTCCACACGATATAGTTTTGCGATTGGATCACTCCATTTCTTTAAGTTTGAAATTTGTGTCCAAGTAATTTTATCCTTTGCAATTGCTTCATTCCATTTAGCCAAATCTTCATCTAAAGAGACACCTACGATATTTAGCCCTTTACTATGCAATTCGTTGTATAAAGCTACCACATTTGGCATTTCTTTTCTACATGGTCCACACCAAGACGCCCAAAAGTCGATTATAGTTACTTTTCCTAATGATTGTTTCAATGAAACTTCAGTTCCTTGCGGGGTTTTTGCAGAAAAATAAGGAGCAAGTTTTCCCACTTCGGCAGATGCTGTTGGAGCTGACGCTTGTTTTTTATGATTATTTTCAATTGTTTTTAATTTAGCGTCAATTTCTTTACCAATCTTAGTTGCTTTAAGAGATGAATCTAAATCATTAAATATTTTTTTTACCTTATTAATTTCAAAAGTTGGAGAATTAAACATGTTTTGAACCAATAATAAAGAGATATATGAATCCTTATTTTTTTCAGGATATTTATTCATGTACTCTTCTCTTTCTTTTTCAAAACCAGTGTACTCTTTTTTTAATTTTTCAACAGTAACATTATCTTTTTTCTGTTGTGCTTCCATGAATTTTTTCATGTTCTTGTTTTGAAAGCTCATCATTTTCTTTTGAATCGTATTCAATTTAGTATTGAATTTTTGAAAATCTTCATTATTAGAAGTTCCTCCTATTTCGGATTTCCAAATACTGTCTTTGTCCACCTTAACTTCAATTTCTCCAGTTTCAAGAATAAAAGGAATAGGTTGCTGTAATCCTTGAACAAAAATTGCTAGCATGCTAGGTTCTTTTACTTTTCCTTTTAATTGAAATTTCCCATCCTTAACTTTGGCAGAGTCAATGCTAATTACCAAACCAAACTCATTCTGCTTTTTAAGCACCACCATTTTACCATCGACAATCCCTTTTGCTTTTCCTGAAATAAGATATTCTCCTTTAGCAACTTTGTTACAGCTAAAGATTGATAGAGATAGAAGAATTAAAAAAACTATTTTTTTCATTATATAAGTATTTATTTAAATTTTTTGCAAAAGTATTTAAAATTTAATTAACTAGACAATATTTTAAATTTGTTTTATAAAAGTAATAAAAACGTTTAGTTAATATTAAGAATTGAAAATGATGATTTTAATAGAATCAATTAAAATTTAATTTAATCTTCCTCAATAGTGCCAAACTCATAAAACGAAAATACAGAACCACCATAATTTTTCTGAAATGAAAAATGCATCTTGTGGTTAAGTTTGGTATGTTTAGAATGTTCAATAATCATCATTCCTTGTTCATCTAAAATTTCGTTTTCAAAAACCAATTCGATTAGTTTTTCAAATTCTTTTTGAGCTATTCCGTATGGCGGATCAGCAAAAATAATATCATATGAACCTTTGTGCTTCTCTAAAAACTTGAATACATCACTTTTGATAGCTGTAATGTTTAAATCAAATTCTTTTGCAGTTTTTTTGATGAAATTCACACAACCCATATCTCCATCAATTGCAGTAATGTTATCGCATCCGCGTGAACCAAATTCATAACTAATATTACCTGTTCCCGAAAATAAATCCAATATTTTCAACCCCGAAAAATTAAAATAATTGTTCAAAACATTAAACAAGGCTTCTTTACTCATATCGGTTGTCGGACGAACCGGTAAGTTTTTTGGTGCCGTAATTCGACGCCCTTTGAATTTTCCAGAAATGATTCTCACGAGTGAAATAGTATAAAATGTTCGCGATTCTCATTTTCTGTGAACGCATTTTTAAATTCAGAAACATCAAATAAGCAAACGTTTCGTATGTATTTGAAGGCTATTTGGAAGAATACGTCTGTTTCAACAATAATGCCTAAAATCTCAAGTTTGAAATATTCTGGATTCCATTGTAATTGCTCGGCAGTGAACAGAATGTAATATATAAAATCTTCTGGAGTTTTGTAATCAAAAGAGTTGTACAAATACAACTTTTGATTTTGAACCACAACAATTTCAAAATGACTTTCACAAATGTGAACAAACATTTTGCGTTCTTCATTATTCTTGGAAACATCCAATAATTTAGAAACCAAAACACTGTTGGCGTGTTTGTATTCAAATGAACCGTATTGGTCAATAAAGAAATTATTCATATTAACATACGGAATGTAAACATTGTTCATTTCGTATTTTTCTATTGCATCAAAAGTAAAGAAATCAGTTTCAAAAACTTTGGTATTGTATTGCAGATAGCTACCTAAAAACTCTTCATCGAACAAAGCTGTAGGTACAAAAGCACATAAATTATTACTGTGAATAATTAGAATTTCATCGTACTGATGACCTAATTCTGGATTCTCATTAAATACTGAAGCAAACAAATCTTCAATCTTAGCACTGCGCTGAAAACTATCAAAAGCAATGTGCTTCACTACTATTGGATTAGAAGTTAAAGTATCAAAAACACAAAACGACAAGCCGTTCAAAGAAACCTGAATTACTAGTTTTTTATATGTCTTGTCAGTGATACTTGTGGTCATAAATCGTATTTATTCATTGCAAACTTACAAAGAAAAAAATCAATATCAATTGCAAATATCAAATCCAATGTCAACTATAATTTTTGAAATTGAAATTGTCATAACTAATGAAAACCCTATCTTTGTAATGTTACTTGTTGAGCTTTTGAAATTAAATTTTGCAATTGACATTATATTTTACAATTGACATTGATTTTTGTAATTGCTATCGTTTTTTGCCATTGAAAAACTTCTATTCCATACTTTCACATAACTTTCCGTTTAATCCAACGATTAAACAAGAGGCGTTCTTTCAGAAAATTGCTGCGTTTATCACGAATACTGATAATGATGCTATTTTTGTCCTGAAAGGATATGCCGGAACCGGAAAAACTAGCGTTATTTCTACGATTGTAAATAATCTTATGGAGATCAATAAGAAATATGTGTTGTTAGCACCAACAGGTCGAGCAGCTAAAGTCATTACCAATTATGCCAACAAACCAGCGTTTACCATTCATAAGAAAATTTATTTCCCTAAGAAATCGAGTGGCGGCGGCGTGTCTTTCACGATGCAACAAAACAAGCACAAAAATACCATCTTCATTGTAGATGAAGCCTCAATGATTTCGGATGTGGCGGCAGAAAGTAAATTGTATGAAAACGGAAGTTTATTAGATGATTTAATTTCTTACATCTATAGTGGTGAAAATTGCAAAATGATTCTACTTGGTGATACTGCTCAATTGCCACCTATAAATTTAGACATTTCACCGGCTTTAAATACCGATACTTTGGAACTAAATTACAACAAAAAAGTGGATTGGATTGAACTTGACGAAGTAATGCGTCAGGAATTGAATTCTGGCATTTTATATAATGCAACCGAATTGCGTGAACTGTTAAAAGACAGTTTTATCACCGAATTTAAGTTCAAGCTCAAAGGGTTTAAAGATATTGTTCGGTTAACCGATGGTTATGATATTCAAGATGCAATCAATCAGGCGTATAGTAATTATTCTATTGAAGATACTGCTTTTATTGTTCGTTCCAATAAAAGAGCTAATCAATATAATGAGCAAATTAGAACTAAAATTCTCGATAAAGAAAGTGATTTGTCTACTGGCGATTTTTTAATGGTTGTCAAGAATAATTATTATTGGTTGAAAGAAAAAGATGAAGCTGGATTTATTGCTAATGGTGATATTATTGAAATTTTAGAAATTTATAGTTTCAAAGAATTATATGGCTTTAATTTTGCGAAAGTTAAAATACGAATGGTAGATTATCCAAATCAAATTCCGTTTGAAACCGTTCTAATTTTAGATACTATTAAAAGTGAATCCCCATCATTAACCTACGAGCAATCGAACAAATTGTATGAAGAAGTAATGAAAGATTATGAGCATTTAACCACCAAATATGCTAAATTTCAAAAAGTAAAAGAGAACGAATACTTTAACGGATTGCAAGTAAAATTTTCTTATGCGATAACCTGTCACAAAAGCCAAGGAGGACAATGGAATACCGTTTTTATTGAACAACCTTATTTACCTGACGGAATTGATCGAGATTACATACGTTGGTTCTACACAGCAATTACAAGAGCCAAAGACAAATTATATTTGATTGGTTTTAAAGACGATTATTTTTTCAATCAGTAAATGATTTTTTTTATCAATGTTATACTATTTATATAACTTTTTTGTATATTGCTTTTGATTTATTTGTGCCAAAAAATATGATTTCTAGTCTACACTTAATCAATATTCTAAATCTATCTATGGAAAATTTAATTTATTTTATAAATACATATATAGTGGGCATTGATTTACTATTAAATTTTTATTACAAAAGATGGTTCATTGTTTTACTGTTATTGATTTTATTTTTTTACATAGTTCTTATAAGATCAAAAAAAACGCTAAAAAAAATCCATTTTGAAAATAATTATTATGAATTTGCTCCCAAAGAGGAACAATACAATATGTATCTTCTATTCTTTGGAATAGCAATTCCAATAGTAGAAATAATATTAGAGCTATTTCATATTAGAGCCAAAAGCCAATTAATCTTAAAATTTTTATTTGGTCTAGTTTTATTGACAATCTATTTCCTCAATACAAAAACTGATTTGTTAAAAAAATCGTTCAAATCAATTTTTATAATTATTTACATCTCTTTTTTTGCATTCAATCTATACAATATCATTTATTGTGATTTTGAATTATTTTCATACATAGGATTAATAGTAAATATGTTTTTGTCCTATTATGTTTTTAGAAATATGACACAGTATTTATTGTTTATCACAATAATATTTTTTATAACTATTAGTCTTAACCAACAAAATATACTTTCAAACAATTTAATTGTAATTTTAATTTGTTGCTATATTTTTATTATTTCTATACATTTCGCTATTTATTTTGCTACACTCAACACAAAAAATAAGTTTCTATTTGCTAACGAAATAGTTAACAAAGGAAATATGATAACAATTTCTACCAATAAAAAAGGAGAATTAACTTTTTGTAGTGACCAAGTTACCGAAATGCTTGGGTATACAGCACAAGAAGTTTTAGGATTAGGATTTTGGAAATTAACAGAAGACCCGGAATTTATTGGAGAGAAATATCATGATGATTATATTGATGAGCGTTTATATATTAGAAAGTTGAAATGTAAAAATGGTGATTACAAATACATTCAATGGAAAGATAAAAAATTTTCAGAAGATTTAATTATTGGAATTGGTCAAGATGTTACCGATCATATTGATATTCAAAATAAACACAAAAATCTAATTGAAAACGCCAATGATATTATTTATGAAATCGACTCCAAAGGTTTTTATACTTTTATAAATAAATATACAGAACAAATCACAGGATATAAATCAAATGAACTATATAAAAACCATTTTTCTAACTTAATTAGAGATGATTATAAAGAAAAAGTAGTCAAATTCTATGGTAATCTCTCAAATAACAGTAATGCTTTTCCTTCTTTCACTTTTCCGATTTACAAAAAGAATGGTGAAGTGGTTTGGTTATCCCAAAACGTTACGATTAAACGAAATGATTATCATAAAATAACAGGTTATACCGGAATTGCAAGAGATGTTACCCTTGTAAAACAAATTGAAATTGATCGATTAAGAAAAGATAAAAAAATCAAGTCATATAGTGAAACACTTAAAAATATTGCTTTAAATAAAGAATTTCATTCTGAAAATTTCGAACAGAATTTATGTAATATTTTAAAAATTGTAGCTCAAAAAACAGATATTAATAGAATTAGTTTTTGGGATTATAGAAATGAATTCATTGAGTGTAAAAAACTTTATATCCACAATAAAAATAAATTTGAAAATAGGTTAATTTTACATAAAAAAGATTTCCCTACTTATTTTAATGCAATTGAAAATGAATTTCAAATTGTTGCTAATGATGTATACGCAAGTGAAGAAACTAAAGAATTTTGTAACAATTATTTTCCTGCATTTGGAATAAAATCAATGTTAGATACACCTGTAAACTTAAACGGTAAATTAATAGGGATTTTAAGTATTGAGTCTAATACAAAAATGAAATACTGGGACTATGAAGATATAAATTTTGCAAAATCTATTTCAGATATTATTGCTATTGCTATTGAAACTCAAAAAAGAATTGATTTAGAAAAAAGGTTGCATTTAAAAAATGAAGTTTTAATCTCAATAAATTATATTACGAATAAAGTTTTAAAAAGCAAAAGTGATTCCGAAATGTTTGAAGGAATTATTAATGAAATAGGTTTGGTAACCAAGACTGAAAAAATGTCTTTTTTCTTGAATCATGAAAATAAAAAATGTGTTGAACAAAAGTACAGATGGACTAGAGAGACTAATGGATTTACTCCATTAAATGATTCTGTAAAAAATATTCCACATTCTAAAATTATTAAAATTATAGACGTACTAAAATTAAATAAACCTTACTACTGTTTAATAAAAGATATTAAAGACAAAGCAACTAAAGAGTTCTTTCAAGAATTTGACTCAAAATCTATTTTATTCTTACCAATTTATGTCAAAAATGAATTATTTGGTTTTTTGGCTTTTGACGATACCCAAAAGGAAAGAGTCTGGTCAGAGCAATTAATTAATATTCTAACAACTTTATCAAATAATATTTCATCGGTCATTGAGCGAAATATAAATGAAGCTATGATCCATGAAAATGAACAAAAATTTAGTCTTCTTGCTAATAATATTCCTGGTACTGTTCATTTAAGTAAATATGACGAAAATTGGACAAAAATTTATCTTAATGATGAAGTTGAAAAATTAACAGGATATTCCAAAGAAGATTTTATAGAAAACAGAGTTTTTTATCTACAAATAGTTCATCCAGAAGATGTAAAGCTATTAATTGATCAATCAGAAAATTTAAAAAAAAATATTCAAAAAATTCACTTAATGTACCGTATTATTCATAAAGATGGACATATTGTTTGGGTAGAGGAATTTGGAGAGCCTATTGTTAAAAATGATGAAATTGAATTTGTAGTAGGAATTTTTACTGATATTACAAAGAGAATTCAAACCGAAGATGCAATTAAAGCTAAAGAATATGCTGAAGCTGCGAATAAAGCTAAATCAGAATTTTTGGCTAATATGAGTCATGAAATCCGTACACCTTTAAACGGAATTATAGGCTTTACCGATTTATTAAAAAATACCAAGTTAGAATCAATTCAGAGAAATTACATGAATACTATTAATGAATCTGCAAATTCATTAATGGAAATTATTAATGATATTTTAGATTTTTCAAAAATTGAATCTGGAAAATTAGAACTTGATATTAAAGAATATGATTTGCATGAACTTCTAAATCATATTGTTGAACTATTTAAATATGGAACAATAAATAAGGATTTACAATTGGAGCTCAATTTAGACCATTCTGTACCAAAATATTTATGGATAGATAGTTTGAGAATTAAACAAATTCTAATTAATTTGCTAGGGAATGCTTTTAAATTTACTGAAAAAGGAAAAATATCGCTTTCAGTTAATAATATTAAAACTATTAATGAAAATGAATCTAAAATTAAATTTTCAGTTAAAGATACTGGAATTGGAATCAATAAAGATTTTCAAGAACGAATTTTTAATGCTTTTTCACAAGGAGATAATTCTACTACAAGAAGGTATGGAGGAACTGGCCTAGGGCTTACAATTTCGAATCAATTACTATCATTAATGAACAGTAAGTTAAATTTAATCAGTAATGAAAATGAAGGAAGTGAATTTTATTTTGAGCTTGTATTAAAAACCTCAAATGAAATAAAACAAGAAGAGGAAAACAATTTAAGAATAATTAAAGTTAATGGTAACGCTTCCAAAATAGATTTTGGTCAAGAAAATTATAAAATTTTAATTGTTGAGGACAATAAAATTAATATGCTTCTAGCAAAAACATTAGTAAAAAAAACATTGCCTAATGGAACTATATTTGAAGCAGAAAATGGAAAAGAAGCAGTAGAAAAATTCAATGTTTTAAATCCCGATTTAATCCTTATGGATATTCAAATGCCAATAATGAATGGCTATGAGGCAACAAAAGAAATAAGAAATACTAAAAAAGGAAAACAAGTTCCGATAATAGCATTAACAGCAGGAATTATAGCTGGAGAAAGAGAAAAGTGTCTTGATTTAGGAATGAATGATTATGAATCAAAACCAATTACTATAGAAACTTTTGAAAAATTAATATCAAAATGGATTAAAAATTAATAATGATACTATCCTAAAAAGCGTATAAGTTATAAAAGCACAGGGATTTGACTTTTTAAATTAATTTTGAATCCTATTTATTATCTTCTACTAGTAATATCAAAATAAAAAAACACTATACTATCCTTTACTGATGACCAATCTGAAATATGATGTTTAAAACCCTCTTTTAAAGCAATACAATTTTTGTTGGTCTTTCCTGCCTGAATCAATGTTGGTCCTTCAATGTCTAATAATTCGGAAGATTTCTCAAAAGGCATAACCAATGCAATATGTCCAGGCTTTTTTGGATTCGGATTTTTATATACTGCAACAACGACAAATCCTTTATTACCGTATTCTTGAGCTTTTTCAAAAATACTATCTTTTAATCGATGCCAACCTTCTTTTTGAGCTTCTTCAGTTGCTAGCCAATCAAATTGTGCATTTGCCAATAATCCTGTTTTATGTCTTGGAGGGCGTAAAATATAAATACCCTTTTGTTTACAAACAGAAGCCACAAACGAACTGCAATGGGTCTTAATTCCTTTAGTAGCCTCAGGATTGTCAGGTTCTCCAGTCTCCCAATTAATGTGATGACCACCTATCCAAAGATGTTCAACATTCTGATTAAGATAAAATTGTTTTAATTCTAATCCAGAGGAGGTTACTTCAATCGTCTTTTGACCATAAGAAATAGAGAAAATGATACTACATAAAACTACTAAAAGTCTTTTCATTTTAAAAAAAAACTCGTTTTCAAAACGAGTTGTTACATTATTTCAATTGGATGGGTGATTTTTTTTTCTCTAGTAAATTAACTTCTTGTTTGACAATCACTTCTCCTTTTATTTTCAAGGCTACCATGCCTCCTTCAACATTAACAGCATTAGTTTCGACTGTTATTGTTTTTCGTATAGGTCCTGGATTCATGTTGTATTTTACGGTAATAATATCTTTTTTTCCTGGTAAAATCTCTCCAGAAGGTTTGCTTGGAACTGTGCAACCACAAGTGGAATGAACATCTTTGATAATCAAAGGAGCGTCTCCGGTATTAGTAAATTCAAAAGTTCTTACACCACTATCGGTATCTTTCGAGACGGTACCATAATCGATCGTATTGTCGGCATCTTTAAAAACAATTTTAGCACCACTTTGAGCAAGCAGAGTAGCGTTAACAAAGAATAAAGCCAAAAGAATTATTTTATTCATAGTGTCAAAAATTTATTTGAAATCATTTAGTAAAAATACTACTTTAAATTAATAAGCAAAATTTTAAATCTTAATTTTTTATAAAAGCACATATTACTTACTTTTGCAACACAAGTACAAAAAACATACCAGTTTTAAGACCTAATGTTCCTATAGCCATAAGAGCAAATGCAGTTAAAAATTATACTATTGTCTTTTTGTCTCATAATTTATAATTCTTTCAGAATAAATCTGAAATCTAAAATCTGAAATCTAAATTTATATGATTCCTGCACAATTCAACGCCAAAGAAGTAGAACAAAAATGGTATGACTATTGGATGAAAAACGATTATTTTACATCCAAACCCGACCATAGAACACCGTATACCATTGTAATCCCTCCACCTAACGTTACCGGCGTATTGCATATGGGACATATGTTGAATAATACTATTCAAGATGTATTGATACGTCGTGCACGACTTAAAGGATTTAATGCGTGTTGGGTACCAGGAACCGACCATGCATCTATTGCGACCGAAGCCAAAGTTGTTGCCAAATTAAAAAGCGAAGGAATCCATAAAAATGACTTAACTCGTGAAGAGTTCCTTAAACACGCTTGGGATTGGACCAATAAATATGGTGGCACTATCCTAGAACAATTAAAACAATTAGGATGTTCATGCGATTGGAGTAGAACCAAATTCACAATGGACGATGATATGTCTGAATCTGTAATCTATTCATTTGTAAATTTATACAACAAAGGATTAATTTACCGTGGCTATCGCATGGTAAATTGGGATCCAGAGGCCAAAACAACATTATCAGACGAGGAAGTTATTTTTGAAGAACGACAAGGAAAATTATATTTCCTTAAATACAAAATCGACGGCAGCGAAGATTTTTTAACCGTTGCCACTACGCGACCAGAAACGATATTTGGTGACACCGCTATTTGTATCAATCCAAACGATGAGCGTTTCTCTCATTTAAAAGGCAAAAAAGCAGTAGTTCCGATTTGTGGTAGAATAATTCCTATCATTGAAGATGAGTATGTTGATATTGAATTCGGAACAGGATGTTTAAAGGTTACTCCTGCTCATGATATGAATGATAAAGCACTTGGAGAAAAACACAACCTTGAAATCATTGATATATTTAACGAAGATGCGTCTTTAAATTCATTTGGATTACACTATCAAGGGAAGGATCGCTTTGTTGTTCGCGAAGAAATTGCCACTGAACTAGACACTATTGGGGCGTTGGCTAAAACTGAAATACACCTCAATAAAGTTGGAACATCTGAAAGAACTAAAGCCGTAATTGAGCCGCGCTTATCGGACCAATGGTTTTTAAGCATGGAAGAGTTGGTGAAACCCGCCATCACAGCAGTTTTGGAATCTGATGAAGTAAAATTATATCCATCTCGATTTAATAATACTTACAAGCATTGGTTAGAAAACATTCGTGATTGGAATATTTCACGTCAATTGTGGTGGGGACAACAAATTCCGGCATATTACTATGGTGATGGAAAAGAAGATTTTGTTGTGGCTGAAAATATAGAAAAAGCACTTGACCTTGCTAAAGAAAAAACTCAGAACTCACAACTCACAACGAACCACTTAATACAAGATTCCGATGCTTTGGATACCTGGTTTTCTTCTTGGTTATGGCCCATGGCAGTTTTTGGTGGCGTAACAAATCCGGAGAATGAAGACTTTAAATATTATTATCCAACCAATGATTTAGTTACAGGTCCAGATATTTTATTCTTTTGGGTAGCTCGTATGATTATTGCAGGTTATGAATATGCCGGAGAAAAACCTTTCACTAATGTTTATTTAACAGGTTTAGTTCGTGACAAACAACGTCGTAAGATGTCAAAATCTTTAGGAAATTCGCCAGAACCTCTTGAATTAATTGAAAAATTTGGTGCCGATGGTGTTCGTGTGGGACTGTTGTTGAGTGCTTCTGCCGGAAATGATATTATGTTTGACGAGGAATTATGTAATCAAGGAAAAGCCTTTTCAAATAAAATCTGGAATGCTTTTAAATTGATCAAAGGTTGGGAAGTTTCAGATGCTATTTCGCAACCAGATTCCTCAAAAGTAGCCATCGAATGGTATGAAAATAAATTGCAAAGAACCCTAGTTGAAATCGAAGAAAATTTTGAGAAATACAGAATCTCTGAAGCTTTAATGAGTATTTACAAATTGGTTTGGGATGACTTTTGTTCTTGGTTTTTGGAAATGATTAAACCAGGATATCAGCAACCTATTGACCGTTTCACTTTTGAAAAAGCTATAGAAATGTTGGAAAACAATTTAAAATTGTTGCATCCATTTATGCCGTTCTTGACCGAAGAAATTTGGCAACATATCGCGAGCAGAACACCTGAACAAGCGTTAATAATTGCTCATTGGCCGGAAGCTAAAGTCTTTAACGAAAAACTGATTTCGGATTTTGATTTTGCAATGGAAGTAATTTCTGGAATAAGAACCATTAGAAAAGATAAACACATTCCGTTCAAAGATGTCATTAGTTTAAAAGTGGTGAATAATGAAAAAGTTTCTTCTCACTTTGATACGGTTATTATGAAATTAGGTAACATTGACACGCTAGAGTATGTTTCAGATAAAGTAGATGGTGCGTTATCGTACCGGGTAAAATCTAATGAGTATTTCATTCCAATAATGGGAAGCATCGATGTAGAATCTGAAATTACCAAATTAAATGAGGAGTTAAATTATATAAAAGGGTTTTTAAAATCTGTACAAGCGAAATTATCTAATGAAAAGTTTGTTAACGGTGCTCCCGAAAAAGTTCTTGAAATGGAACGCAAAAAAGAGGCAGATGCACTGGCAAAAATTGCCACAATCGAGCAAAGTATTTCAGGATTAAAATAAACAAAAGTAAATAAGCGTTGATTTTTTAGCGCTTTTTTTTTTGCTCAAAAGCAATTTAAATAAGTATTAATTACTTAATGTTCTAAACAAATATTAGCAAAACTGAAAACAATTTAGTTTATTTGGAGTCTATTAACAAACCAAATCTAATGAAAAAATTCACTATTCAAGAAATTAATTCGGTCTTAAATGGCGTAATTATTGGCAATACAACAAATACTATAACAGCTCCCGAACAGTTGGAATTGGCAGCTGAAACGGAAATCTCTTTTATAGGAAATAAAAAATATGAAAAATTTTGGGAAAACTCTAAAGCTTGCGCAGCTATTGTAAACGAAGATATTTCTATTGAACCTGGAGAAAATAAAGCTTTTATTAAAGTAAAAAATGCCGATTTAGCAATGTCACAAGTATTAGAGATGTTTGCCCCTACTCCTCCTATATTTAGTCATGATATTCACCCTACTGCTGTTGTTGATGCTACTGCAACTATTGGAAATGGGACGAGAATCGGCGCTAACTGTTATGTTGGTCCCAACGTCGTTCTTGGTGAAAATGTTACGTTATATCCTAATGTTACCATACTTGATGAATGTACTGTTGGTACTGGAACCGTGATTTGGCCGGGAGCTGTGGTTCGAGAGCGTTGTCATGTCGGCAATTATTGTATACTTCACCCGAATTGTACCATTGGTGCAGACGGATTCGGATTCAGACCATGTCCAGAGCGAGGATTGGCAAAAATACCGCAAATTGGTAATGTAATTCTCGGTAATCATGTAGAAATTGGTGCTAATTCATCGGTAGATAGAGGTAAATTCAGTTCTACTGTTTTGGGTGATGGCTGCAAAATTGATAATTTAGTTCAAATTGGGCATAATAGTCGTTTGGGACGTTTTTGTATCATGGCAGGCAATAGTGGATTAGCGGGTTCTGTTACATTAGGAAACGGAGTAATCATTGGTGGAAGCGCTTCAATCAAAGATCATTTAACACTTGGAGATGGAGTTACCATTGGAGCAGGTTCTGGAGTTGCGGCCGATGTTCCTGCAGGAAAAACTATGTTAGGTTATCCAGCAGTTGAGGCACGAACCGCTTTAAAACAATGGGCAATTTTGAAACGAATGGCCAATGAATAATAATATTCTAAATATAAAAAGCTATCGATGCATGTAAAATCAACCATTTTATGATCTTGCTAAAAACAAAAAAAGTCTTGAAGAAATTCAAGACTTTTTAATTAAGGGTGGCTGACCGGGTTCGAACCGGCGACCCTCGGCACCACAAACCAATACTCTAACCAGCTGAGCTACAACCACCATTTTTAACGAGTGCAAATGTATTGCAAAAGTTTTATTTTAACAAAGAAAAAAAGAAAAAATTACTGCAAATCGCTTAAACTATTGACTGCCAAATACCTTTCCACAGTAAATCCTTCCGCGTAACCACTTCCTATAATTCTTCCTAAATCTTGAGCACGATATTTCACACTATCTAAGAAATTTTTTGAAGCAATAGGAGATTCAGGTTCATTAGTATCTGGATTATAAAACTGCGAACCATAAGCTAAAATTGAGTCCATTTTGATATCCATAAACGCTGTAATATCAACCACAAAATCAGGTTCTAAATTTTTCCATTGAATATAATGATACACAACTTTAGGACGCCATGCCTCCTGGGCAATGCCCGATAACTCGGTTTTAATTTGACGCAATCCAGATAAAAAACAGGCATCTGAAACTAATTTGCTCCCTTTTCCGTGATCAATATGACGATCATCTACAGCATTACATAATACAATTTCAGGTTGGTATTTGCGAATCATTTCAATTACTTTCAGTTGATGTTGTTCATCATTTACAAAAAACCCATCACGCATGTCTAGATTTTCTCTAACAGAAATGCCTAATATTGATGCCGCTTGTTGTGCTTCTGCATTTCTAATTTCAACTGAACCTCTTGTTCCAAGTTCGCCGCGTGTTAAATCGATAATTCCAACTTTTTTACCTAAACTAATTTCCTTTGCAATTGTTCCACTGCAACCTAATTCTATATCATCTGGATGCGCTCCAAAAGCTAATATATCTAATTTCATATTTCAAATTAAGATTACAAAGATATGTAATTGTGTGATTTATTAAAATCCTACAAAACTTTTTTCATTGTTTGTGATTTATTCAGGGTTTCCAGAAATTCTTTTTCAGGAATACTTCCTTTGTTAATTCCGCAACCGATAAACAATTCAGCATTTTTTTCTTGAATTTTCATACACCGTAAATTCACAAACAAATCGCAATTTCCCTTATTAAAAGTTTGAAAATCTTTATTCCATTCGCCCAAAAAACCAGCATAATACTCTCGATTATATCCTTCCTCTTGCAAAATAAAATCTCTAGAAACGTCCTTAGGAAATCCGCAAACTGCGGGAGTTGGATGCATCATGTCGATAATTGTTTGGAGATCTAATGGGTTATCAATCAATGCTTCGATATCGGTTCTAATATGAATTAATTCACCCGCTATAAAATCATAAGGTTTAGAAGTGATTACCAAATTGCTGAATTGAGAAAGCGTAGTAACAATAAAATCCGCAACAATCTTCTGTTCATTAATTTCTTTAGTTTGCCATGCAATATCATGATAATCATTAATTGATTGCGTTCCAGCTAAAGCTATTGTTGATATTTTATTTTTCTCAATTTTCAAAAATTGTTCTGGGCTTGCCCCTATCCAAAGACCTATTTTTGGATGGTAAAAACAATAGTTGAAAGCACTTTGATAGTTATTTACCAATTTTGTAAAGACCACTTCCAAATCAAAATCGTGTAAAGCGATTACCTCTTTCCTTGACAAAACAACTTTTTCAAATGATCCAGCTTCAATTTCTCCAACAGCTTTGGAAACTAGTGTTTCAAATTGTTCTTTTTTAAATTCATCAACAACAAATTTACGTTCCTTGGGATAAATAAAATCGGTCATTTGGAACTTCTCGAATATAATATCCGATTGATTTTCAGGTATAATATAGCGCTTTTCATTATCAAAGGAAACAAATACGAAGCCCACGTCCGAAATATTCCAAGGGACTAAAGCATCATTGTTTTGTAATAATGAAATAATTGTATCTGAATTGGGTTTGCAATAACACACAAAAGGCAATTGCTTTTTAAATTGCTCCCGAATTTTTTCAAAAAAGTAACTCATACTCGTTTAGGCAAAACCATATTGGTGAGTTTACAAAGCGAAATCAGTTTTTGATTTTCATCAACAATTCTAATTTCCCAAAGGTGGATACTAGCTCCTTTGTGAATGATTTTTGCCGTAGCAGTAACCATTCCTTCTCTTTTACTTTTTAGATGATTGGCAGAAATTTCAATTCCACGAACCTCTTGTCGCTCTGGATTTACAAACAAAAAAGAGGCAGCACTTCCTACACTTTCGGCTAATGCCACCGAAGCACCGCCATGCAACAATCCCATCGGTTGATGAACATTGGGATTCACTGGCATCGTAGCCACTAGAAAATCTTCTCCTGCATCTACAAATTGTATGTCTAGTGTTTGCATCAACGTATCGCTACACCAATCATTGCAGAGTTTTAACATTTTTTCTTTATCGAAAAGCATCTTTATTTTTTTTTGCAAAATTAGTTATTTTTGCAATTAAAGTTCGCTTTTAAATCCAGAATAGACTAATTCGATTAATTTTACGTTATGTATTTTTGAGTTCCATTTTTGACATTTCAAATAAATATATACATTTACCAAAATTCCGTTTCTATGCGTACATTACTTTTTTTATTTTCAATACTAGTAGGTATCACGTTCAGCTCTTGCCGAAAAGATTTTACATTCGAACAAAGTACTGGTGGATTAGAATTTTCTAAAAAAACGGTTTACCTGGATACGGTTTTTACCAACATTGCTTCAAGTACTTATCGATTGAAAGTGTATAATCGCGGAAGTAAAGATATTGTAATACCAAAAATACAATTGGGAAAAGGAATTAATTCTAAATACCGAATCATGGTAGATGGAATGACAGGTGATACCGGAGCTACAGGAAAAAGTTATAGCAATGTGCAATTATTAGCGAAAGACAGTTTGTTTATTTTTATCGAAGTAACAGCCGATGTAGCCAGTGCCAACCCGACCGATTTCCTCTATACCGACCAAATCGAATTTACAAACGTAGTTGGCGCGCCGCAAACGGTAGATTTAGTGACTTTAATTCAAGATGCCATTTTTATATATCCGGACAGACCGTTAAGTACAGGAATTAAAGAAACCTTATCATTGAACGGCACCGCTACTACGATAGACGGACACGAACTTTCAGGAAGTCAATTGATTTTTACCAAAGACAAACCCTATGTAATATATGGTTATGCTCTCGTACCTAATGGTCAAACATTAGACATAAATCCTGGTGCAAAAGTTTATTTTCATGCCAATTCTGGAATAATTGTTGACAAGCAAGGCACACTCAATATTAAGGGAGAACTTTCAGATTATAATGCACAAGGAGAGATAACTAATGACAAAGAAGTTAGATTTGAAGGAGATCGATTAGAACCTGCTTTTGAAGATGTTCCTGGACAATGGGGAGGCCTTTTTATCTTATCGGAAAACACTAATACCATAAAACATTTAACACTAAAGAATTCAGCTGTTGGCATTTATTGTTCGCCTATCGATCCTGTCGGAGATTTCTATCAGGCAAAAGTAAACATATCTGAAAGTCAAATTTACAACAACTCAAATTACGGGTTGTATGCTATAGGCGCGCAAATTACAGGAGTTAATTTAGTGATCAATTATTGTGGTCAATACAGTTTAGCATGCACCTTTGGTGGAAACTATACTTTCACGCATTGTACTTTCAACAACAATTGGAGCAGCTCGAAACAATTAGCTTTATATCTCAACAATTTTATTAAAAAGGATGATGGTAATTATTTAGCGCAAAATATAAATTATAATTTCACAAATTCTATTATATATGGTTCCAATCAAGTGGAATTAGGAATCGATAGTGCCGGCGGTGATATCACTGTTGATAACCATTTCAATAACTGTTTGTTCAAATACAATGCAAGTCAATTACCTCCTTTCTTGCAAGACAATAATAGTTATAATAATATCAGAAATTTAGATCCAAAGTTTAAAAATACTAACAAAAATCAAATGCAACCGCAAACGATTAGTTCGGGAGTATATCAAAAAGGGATTACTACTGCTGTACCAAAAGACATATTAGGCAATTCTCGAACTTCCCCACCCGATCTTGGAGCCTATAATGTTGCTCCATAAGACAAGATTTTGCAACTAATTATTTATTGAATATGTTTTTGATTGTTATTTTAAATCAAGCCAAAATCAATAACTAAAATTTATCTCAAACTAAATATTATTGTATTTTTGGTAAAAAAAAAGCCCGTTGAGAACTGTTGTTTCTAAAATCATTGTCAATCCTTCTGAATGTAAAAAACAACTGTTGTCTTGGAGTAATCAGTTTAGGGAAGTAATTTTTTTAGATTCTAATGACTACCTTCAAACCTACTCTAACTACGATTGTTTATTAGCGGTAGATGCGTTCACATCGATTAAAACCGATTTTGAAAAAGCATTTGAAGATTTGCATCAGTATCAAACCCAAACCAAAGATTGGCTTTTTGGTTATTTATCCTATGATTTAAAAAATGATATCGAAGACTTACATTCTACCAATTATGATGGATTAGAATTTCCCGATTTGTATTTTTTTCAACCAAAAAAATTATTTTTACTGAAGGGAAATCAATTGGAAATTCAGTATTTGAATCTTTGCGATGATGAAATTGATGCTGATTTCGACGCAATAATGACATCCCAGAAAACAGCTCATAGTCAATTACATGTAGAAATTCGGCAACGCATTTCGAAAGAAAATTATCTTTCAAAAGTCAATACACTTTTAGAACACATTCAGCGCGGCGATATCTATGAAGCCAATTTTTGTATGGAATTCTATGCTGACAATGCAATAATTGACCCTTTAAAAGTGTTTCAAAAATTAAATGCTATTTCAGAACCTCCTTTTGCAGTTTATTTTAAGAATAACAATCACTTTTTATTATCGGCATCCCCAGAACGTTATCTTAAGAAAGAAAACACTACTGTCATTTCCCAACCTATAAAAGGGACTGCAAGCCGATTTGATGATCAAGAGGCCGATGAAAAATCTAAAAATGAACTTTCAAAAAATCAGAAAGAACGTTCAGAAAATATTATGATTGTTGATTTGGTTCGAAATGATTTATCACATACTGCTACAAAGGGATCTGTTGAAGTAGAAGAACTTTGTAAAATATACACTTTCAAGCAAGTACACCAAATGATTTCTACAATTGTTTCAAATGTAGCACCGAACACAGCACCAATAGAACTCTTGCGAACCACTTTTCCAATGGGAAGCATGACTGGAGCGCCAAAAATTTCAGCCATGAATATCATTGAGAATCTAGAAGAAACCAAACGAGGACTCTATAGCGGCGCAGTGGGCTATTTTACGCCAGGCGGAGACTTCGATTTTAATGTAGTTATTCGAAGTATCTTGTATAATGCCAGCAAACACTATGTTTCCTTTTCTGTTGGAAGTGCCATCACCTCCTTATCGGAACCTTCAAAAGAATATGAAGAATGTTTATTGAAAGCTAAAGCGATGTTTGAAGTTTTGAGTTAAATATATTACTTTTGAAAATGCTAGAAAAATTTGCAAACCACATCGTTACTAATTTTCCATTTTTACAAAATAGTAAATTTTACATTGCGGTAAGTGGTGGAATTGATAGTATGGTGTTAGTCCATTTGTTTCAACATTCAAGATTAGAATTTGGATTGTTGCATTGTAATTTTAAACTCCGCGGTGAAGAAAGTGATGCTGATATGCGGTTTATTCATGATTATTGTGATGAAAATCGACTACAATTGCGAATTGGTTTTTTTGAAACAGCTTCAATTGCTAAAGAAATGAAAGTTTCTATTCAAGTTGCAGCAAGAGAATTGCGATATCATTGGTTTTATGAACAAATGGCAGAAAACAATGTTCAATATGTTGCAACAGCGCATCATCTTGACGACAATCTTGAAACTTTTATAATAAATCTCTCGAGAGGCACTGGATTGGATGGATTGATTGGAATTCCATCTCAGAATGACAAGATTGTTAGACCACTATTACCTTTTTCTCGTGAAGAAATTGAGAAATATGCCAAAGAAAATAATCTCAAATGGCGTGAAGATTCTAGCAATGCTGCTGATACATATTTGAGAAATAAAATTCGTCACCATATTGTACCTATTTTGAAAGAAATTAATCCAAACTTTCTTAGTTCATTTCAAAAAACACAAAATTACCTGATTCAAGCGCAATCTATAATTAGCGATGGTGCGTCTATAGTTTATCAAGAAGTAGCAAAAGAACTTAAAGATGGAACGATTCATTTTGATTTAAAAAAACTACTTCAATTACCAAATTTTGATGCCTATTTATATCAATGGTTGCATCAATTCGGATTTACGGCCTGGGATGACATCAAAAATCTAGTATACGCACAATCAGGTAAACAAGTATTTTCAGAACATTATTGTTTATTAAAAAATAGAGATGTTCTCATAGTCTCTGCTAAAGTAAATGACACCATGTTTGAGGAATATTGCATCGAAAAAGGTCAAAAAGACGTTAAAATTCCCTTAAATATTTCTATTTGTAAGGTACGTGACATTTCAACTACTGATGCAAATACTATCTTTGTTGATGAAGATAAGTTACTATTTCCCTTAAAGATCAGAAAATGGCAAGAAGGCGATAGCTTTTATCCCATTGGAATGAATGGAAAAAAGAAATTAAGCAAGTACTTTAAAGATGAAAAAATGTCTTTACTTGACAAAGCAAATCAATGGATATTATGCTCTGAAAATCATATCGTTTGGATCATCGGGAAACGTCAAGATGAACGATTTAAAATAACTGAAAAAACAACTACAATACTACAAATTACACATCAATGAAAAAATTAATTTTATTACTACTAGCCTTTTTTACAGTATTAAATGGATCAGCACAGATAAAAAAACCAGTAAAATGGAGTGCTAAAACAGAAAAAATATCAGATACTGAATTTAATTTGATTATGAATGCTACTATTGAAAATGGTTGGCACATGTATTCACAATTCACTCCTGATGGAGGACCACTGCCATTAGTGTTGACTTTCAAAGATAGTAAAGGAAATTTTGATTTGATTGGAAAAGCAAAGGAAAGTCCCTATAAAAAAGAGTTTAACAAAGATTTTGGTGTAGATGAATATTATTTTGAAAATAAAGCAACACTTACTCAAAGAGTTAAAATTAAAAATCCAAAAGTCACTAAAATTGTAGTTAATGTTGATTTTCAAGTATGTCAAAATCAATGCATTGAGGATAAGGTCGATTTAAATTTTGAAATTCCGCTGGTCGAAAAAACGCAATCTGAAGTAATAACAAAAGATGTTGATACTTCTAAAATTATCAGCACTACTATTGATAATTCTAAAACCGATGTACATCAACTGACAAAAGAAACACCACTTGCAAAACCCAAAAAAGAAGAGAAAAAAGGACTTTGGAAAATTTTTATTTTAGCTTTTTTTAGCGGATTTCTAGCATTATTGACTCCCTGTGTTTTCCCCATGATTCCGATGACCGTGAGTTTTTTTACCAAACAAAGTAAAACAAAAGCCAAAGGAATTAGAAATGCCATTATTTACGGAATATCAATCATATTTATTTATGTCGTTTTAGGATTGGTTATTACGGCAATTTTTGGAGCCGATGCCTTAAATGCGTTATCCACAAATGTTTGGTTTAATCTTATTTTCTTTGTTTTATTGGTATTCTTTGCAATTTCGTTCTTAGGAGCTTTTGAAATAGTGCTACCCAACTCGTGGGCAAATAAAGTAGATCGGCAAGCCGACAGAGGTGGCATCATAGGAATTTTCTTTATGGCATTGGCACTAGCAATTGTTTCTTTTTCTTGTACCGGACCATTTGTTGGAACACTTTTAGTTGAATCTGCCTCTGAAGGGGGAATAGCTCCAATTATTGGCATGCTTGGTTTTTCGACTGCTATTGCATTACCATTTATGTTATTTGCATTATTTCCTGCTTGGATGCATTCCTTACCCAAATCGGGTGGTTGGCTGAATACTGTTAAAGTTTCCTTAGGCTTTTTAGAATTGGCATTAGCGTTCAAGTTTTTATCCAATGCTGACTTGGTGTTACAATTGCATTGGTTTGAAAGAGAAACGTTCTTGGCGCTGTGGATTGCTATTTTTGGAACATGGGGAATTTATTTATTAGGGAAAATTACACTTCCACACGATTCGCCATTAACCCATATTTCAGTGGGTCGATTGATGTTGGCGTTGTTAGTTTTATCGTTTACTTTTTACATGATTCCGGGACTTTGGGGAGCACCGCTACGATTAATAAGTGCCTTCCCTCCTCCCGAAGAATATAGTGAAACGCCGAATGGAATTGGAGGAAGCGCCGCAATGTTGACTACTCATGAAAAGTTACCCGATGGCGCCGAATTAAACAAACATGGTTTACTTGTTTTTACCGATTATGATAAAGGAATTTCTTATGCAAAAGAAGTAAAAAAGCCGATTTTATTGGATTTTACAGGTCATGCTTGTGTAAATTGTAGAAAAATGGAGAACAACGTTTGGACAAGTGAGAATGTGTCTAAAATATTAAAAAATGAAGTAGTAATAATTTCTTTATTTGCCGACGATAAAAGAGATTTGCCAAAAGACCAACAATTTATTTCAAAGTCAACGGGATCCGAAATAATTACTATTGGAGATAAATGGACTGATTTTATGATAACCAAATACAAAACCAACACGCAGCCATTATATGTATTAGTTGACGAGAATGGAACTAACTTAAATGCTGTGACGCCAACAACCAGTTATGATCCCGATGTTAAATTATATGAAAATTGGCTGAGACAAGGAATAGCGAATTTTAAAAGATAAACAATATTCATTGAATATACAGATATTGTTGGCGGCCCTTTAGTAATAACTATTTAAAGGCTATTTTCTTTTAAAGTAAAGTTTAATCAATCTATTCAAATCATTTCCTTTTACAGAATGATTTTTAAAAACTATAACTGATATAGCCACACCAAACGCAAGTGCAAAAACAATAAATATAGCGGTTATTCCAAAGTTAAATGTTTGAATAACATCAGTAACACTTTGTTTTGTACCATTGGGTTCCATTATCCAATTAATCATTCCCACCATAAACTTATAACTCAATAAACCCGGTATCATATTGATAACAGCAGGAATAGTAAATACTAAAGGAGGCGTGTGAGTTCGATGTGCAAAGTACATACCCGAAATTCCAACGAAACATGAAGCACAAAAAACAGATAGAATTTGAACAAAATTCAATTCTATATTCAGATAATATTTCATCATAAATCCTAATCCTCCCAAAAGAAAGACTACCCATAATGCTCGTTTAGGTGTATTGAATAGTATTGCAAATCCTAGAGAAGTAATGCCTCCTAAAATAAATTTTGAAGACATTAAAGCCAATCCTAAATTCTGTGAATACAGTGTTACACCATTTTGTAATGAGGATAAATCACAAAAAACAACACAATATCCTGTTTTTGAAAATAAATAATTAGAAAAGAAGAAACCACTAGCAATGGCTGCTATAACAAGAAAACTATATATCAATTTGGAACTTCCTGCTTCAATAAAACTTTCTAGATAATCAATAAACGAATTGATTAAAAAAACACCAGGAACTAAATACAAAACAGAAACAGCGAGTGCTTCTACCACTTTTACATTAAATAAAACTCCTAAAACATGTATGATTGAAACCGAAACTAGTGTAACCAAAAATACTGAAAAGAACGTATTATAACCTTGAGATTTAAAAAACCGCAGCAATCCGAATCCAATAAAAGTAGCAATAAAAGCAATAAAAGCTTCCAATAGATCACCATTAAATAAAACACAAAGTGCTGCACTGGATAAAGAAATAAAACTATAAAGCGACCACTTTTGATAAACTACTTTTTGTTTAATGTCTTTTAATATTAATTTTATTTTATGCAAAGAAATTCTATTTTCTAAAACATCCCATGACAAAATACTAATTTCTGAAACTGTTTCAAAGTTGATTCCTTTTAACTTAATGCTTTTAGATAGTGTATATTTTTTTTCGGCATTGTCTTTATAAATTGAAACAACTATACCATTAAACGTTAAAACTAATTCTACGTTATAGCCCAATCCTTTGGCAATGCGCTCAATATTTCTCATAATACGAGCACTGTGCGTACCACTTGAATGAAGTAATACCACAATTTCAGCCAGAACTTCAAGAGTCACATTCGCTTCCTTGTCGCAATCGATAAGATTTGATTTCATTACTTTGGAATTAAAAAAAATAAACCACCAATGTAGTGATAATAGTGGCTTATTTTAAAATTATAAACTTGGTCCAGAAGCAACCAATCGTTTGCCTTCTTCGGTATTAGTATATTGTTCAAAGTTTTTGTTATACAATACTACTAATTTTTTAGTTTTAGTTTCCCATTCTACTTGATCATTGAAAGTAGTTCTTGGATCCAAAATATCATCAACATTAGTCAATGCTTTAGGAATCGTCAAATTCAAGAAAGGTACTTTTACTGTTTCGGCATTTTCAATGCTTCCATCAATTATGGCATCAATTATGGCACGAGTATTTTTAAGAGAAATACGTTTTCCTTTCCCGTTCCAACCAGTATTAACTAAATAGGCTTTAGCACTGTGCTCTTTCATTTTAGTCACCAATGTTTTAGAATACATGGTTGGATGCAGAGTTAAAAACGCCTCTCCAAAGGCAGGAGAAAAAGAAGGTTGAGGTTCAGTAATTCCTCTTTCAGTACCAGCTAGTTTAGAGGTAAATCCACATAAAAAATGGTATTGTGCTTGGTCATCATTCAATATAGATACTGGAGGTAATACACCAAAAGCATCGGCAGATAAATAAATTATTTTGCTAGCATGACCAGCTTTTGAAGGAAGTACAATTTTATTTATGTTATAAATTGGATAAGAAACACGTGAATTTTCAGTTATTGTATGGTCGTAATAATTTACTTCTCCATATTCGTTAACCACTACATTTTCTAACAAAGCATCACGTTTAATGGCTTTCCAAATATCAGGTTCATTTTCTTCAGAAAGATCAATTACTTTGGCATAACAGCCCCCTTCATAATTGAATACACCATTGTCATCCCAACCATGTTCATCGTCTCCAATTAAATAACGTTTAGGATCTGCTGATAAAGTAGTTTTACCAGTTCCAGAAAGTCCAAAGAATATTGCAACATCTCCATCTTCACCAACATTAGCAGAGCAGTGCATAGAGGCCATACCTTTAAGTGGAAGGTAATAATTCATCATAGAGAACATTCCCTTTTTCATTTCACCACCATACCATGTGCCACCAATAATTTGTATTTTTTCAGTAAGATTAAACAATACAAAATTTTCAGAATTTAAACCCATTTCCTTCCAATCAGGATTGGTTATTTTAGAACCATTCATGACTATAAAGTCAGGTTCATCAAAGTTCTCCAATTCATAAATAGAAGGACGAATAAACATGTTAGTAACAAAGTGTGCTTGCCAAGCTACTTCCATAACAAAACGAACTTTCAATCGAGTGTCTTTATTTGTTCCGCAAAAAGCATCTACAACATATATTTTTTTTGAAGTAGAAAGTTGTTTCAAAACCAATAGTTTCAATTTGTTCCATACTTGTTGGGTGGTTGGAAAGTTAACTTTATCATCCCAATAGATAGTGTCTTTGGTGATATCGTCTTTCACAATGTATCTATCTTTAGGAGAACGACCAGTGAATACTCCAGTTTTTACAGCAACTGCACCAGATTCTGTAATGGCTCCTTTCTCATATCCTTTTCTTAAATGAGAAGTCTCAGCTTGAAACAATTCTTCATAAGTAGGATTGTAAACAACTTCATGATATCCTGTGATTCCTAAATTGTGTAGTTCTTGGATGACCTTAATATTTTTCATAATAAAAAGTTTTAATTTATTTTTCTTTTAATGGGTTCAATTTTATATTTCAAAGTTCCAATTTTAGGTAGCGAAATAAACTGATAATTGTCATAAAAAAAATAAAATCACGAAAACGTTTTCTTTGTATAGCTAGGGTTTTGGGAGGTTTTAAAGATTCTATTATATAGAAACAAAAAGAAAATTATATTTTTTACAATATAATTACATTTATTGAAAGTTTGTCATTATTACCATGACTCTTATATGTTTTATACTAACAAGAAATATTGAATTTATTCCAATAAGTTATAATGGTTTAAATAGAATAATTAAAATTAGAGGAACGCATGTAATAAAAAAAGAAATTAAATTTAAAGTTTAATTTGCTCTAGAATTGACTAGAGTTAGTTGAAAGAAGTATAACTATAATTTTAAAAGATTCTTGGTCGATTGATTGTGGAAAATTAGTCATTAAAAATAAATTACAAATTGCCTCTTTTAAAATTTGTAAGGATGATAAAAGTGTATTTCAATAAATGAAAGAAAATTTTACAAAATAACTAACGAATAATTTTCTTTATATAGAAAACCAATTGGAAATCATATCCTTTTCTGTAGCGGTTGCGTTTTTATGAATAAACTCATTTGTTTTTCCATTGTAAACATAATCATTTTCCCATTGTTTGTGATTTGCAGCTAACTCTTTTATACTATCGCAAACAAATCGAATTTCCTCCGATGTTGTTGTCGGATGAATAGACATTCTAATCCATCCTGGTTTTTTGATTAAATCGCCAGAAGTAATTAAACACACTAAATCATTAGAGGTTTCTTGATCTACATGGAGCAAATAATGACCATAGGTTCCGGCACAACTGCAGCCGCCACGTGTTTGAATTCCGAATCGGTCATTCAACATTTTTACGCCAAGATTAAAATGTAAATCGGTTACATAAAACGAAATCACGCCCAACCGATCTTCATGTTCTTTTGCCAAAATAGTGACATTTTCCGTAGTTCTCAAAGATTCAAAAACGTATTCCACAATTTCGTGTTCGCGCTTTAAAATATTAGGAACACCCATCTTCTCTTTTAATTGGATTGCCAAAGCGGTTTTAATCACCTGAAGAAATCCAGGAGTTCCTCCATCTTCTCGATCTTCTATATTATCAATATATTTGTGTTCTCCCCACGGATTAGTCCATGAAACGGTTCCCCCTCCGGGACAATCTGGAATACTATTTTTATATAAATTTTTATTAAAAATTAAAACTCCCGAAGTTCCTGGACCACCCAAAAATTTGTGAGGAGAAAAGAAAATAGCATCCAAATAACTTTCCGCATCTTCTGGGTGCATATCAATGGAAACATAAGGGCCTGAGCATGCAAAATCTACAAAACAAACACCATTATTTTGATGCATCAATTTTGCTACTTCGTGGTATGGTGTTTTGATTCCAGTTACATTAGAACACGAGGTAATAGAAGCTATTTTTAAACTTCTTTCTTTATGTTTTTCTAGAAGGATTTTTAAATTTTCAATAGAAAACAAGCCGTCTTGACCTGCCGGAATTATTTCTACATCTGCCATAGTTTCTAACCAAGACGTTTGATTGGAATGATGTTCCATGTGTGAAATAAAAACAATAGGTTTTAGTTCATCTGGTATGGTTGTAAATTCTTTTAAATTTTCAGGAATTTTCAAACCTAAAATGCGCTGAAACTTATTCACAACACCGGTCATTCCCGTTCCTGTATTAATTAAAACATCATTATCAGTTGCATTGACATGCTTTTTTATGATACGTTTTGCCTCATGATACGCCATTGTCATAGCAGTTCCAGTTACAGAGGTTTCTGTATGAGTATTCGCTACAAAAGGACCAAAATCATTCATCAATTTTTCCTCTATCGGTCTATATAAACGTCCACTTGCTGTCCAATCGGTATAAATAATTTTTTTCGTACCGAAAGGGGATTCAAATACTTGATCAATTCCGATAATATACTTTCGAAATTGTTGAAAATAAAGCTCTAACTCAGTTCTAGTTTCAGTGGTAATCATAATGGTTTGTTTGTGAGTCAAAGATACATATTTTTGACAATACAATAATTAATCACACTATTTTATCAACTAAGTTAATTCGACAAATCAGTTTGTTTTAAATTTAATATCATTTAAAATCCATTCCATTTCGGGATCTTTGTTGTCAATTTTATCCTGAATTGTTGGAATAATTTCTTTATCTGGATAAATTCCATGACCAAAAACACTCGTTTGATTTGTAGTTTTCACATCCATTAAACCCAATCGAAGAGGTAAATTAGAATTTGGAAGTGACAATACCGGTAATAATCCGGCGACAGTTGAATTGAATCCACCTCCTGTTTCTTCTCCAACAAAGGTAATTTCTTTATTAGCCTTCAATGTTGATGATAATAAACACGAAGCCGAAAAACTACCTCCATTAATTAATACATAGATTTTACCGGTAAAATGATTGGCTTTATTTTTCAATTTCTTTGAGCCAATTAACGAATAGGTATATTTTCCTTCACTATTCTTTTTAGTTCTTATATATGAAAAAATCATATAAAAAGGATAACCCGTAGCAATAAAAGGAAAACTAACTTTTGGTATTTTGCTAAAAATTCCTAATTTCCATAGACTTGTTTTGGAGGTGACTTCCGCAGGTTGCAACATGACAAAGTCTTTATCGGTTAAATAAGAGTTCAATTCTACAACGTCAGCAACGCGTCCTCCGGGATTATTCCTTATGTCGATGATCAAGGATTTACAGTTCTTTTCTTTTAATTTTTCAAATATTTTTCGGTAGGCTTTCCGGAAACTTCCATTTGAAAAATCTTTTAACTTTAATACCGCAATAGTACTATCTGCTTTTATAAACGTCAAACTTTTACTGAAAACTTTTGTTGTTTCATCATATCCATAAATGCGTTTTTGCTTTCCAGTAATTGTTTTTGACGATTTTTTACTAACAACAGTAAAGACTTTTTCCTTTTTTTCGGGTTTTAATCGTTTGATAACAACTGTTTTTAGCGAATCATTTTGTTTAACAATATAAGTCAAACTATCGTTTATCCCCATTTCATTAGTGAAATATGTGGTAAAACGTTTAGAAAATGCTCTAGCAATATAAGTTGTATTGTAGCCGTCAGAAGTATAAGTTGCGCTATATTTATTATAAATTTTTTGAGGAGTTACCTGATTGATACTTATAACCTCTGCGCCGGGAGGTATTTCTTTTGATTTCGATTTATTTTTTACTATAAAAAGTTTATAATTAAACCATTCAAAATCAAATTGCGATAACGGACCAATTCCCGATTTTAAACGTTTATTTTGTGATTTTTTATCCATTTTTTTAAAGGGAGGGGAAACCATCATATGACCTTGTCTCACTGAAGCGACCACCGGACTAATTAAAAAATAAAACTCTTTACTTGTCATGGGTTTATTGATAACTTTTCTAATGCTATCAAACTTTTCGTTTAGTGCTTCTTTAGGAATGTATTTATACAGGCTTGGATGAAGCTTTTCTAATTTGTGCTGCACATAATTAATATCTTCTTGCAATTTCTCTGGTGCAATGGGATGTTCTAACTTCTTATTATAACGTTCTGCCGTACTACAATCAACAAGCAATAAAGTGAATAATAAGATGCTATATCTTGAAATGAAAATTTTAAATTTCGTAGCCATGCAGCTGGTTTTAGTCATAGTTTTCAAATATACATTTATTTACTATTTGACCAAATTTATTTAACTTTCAAATAAAATCATAAAGTACATAGTGCATTCGTATAAATAATACTTAAATTTGAATACTTCATAAGATTGCGATATGAAATTAAAAGTAAACAATATTTTTTCATCTGAATTACCAGCTGATGCAAACGAAACTAATGAAACAAGAAAGGTTTTGAATGCCTGCTTTTCGTATGTAACACCCAGAGTGCCTTCTAATCCAAAATTGATTCACGTTTCTAAAGAAGTGGCTCATCTAATTGGAATTACTAGCGATGAAACTCAATCTAATGATTTTCTCGAACTTTTTTCAGGACAGAGACCCTTGCCTAATGCTAAACCCTATGCTATGAATTATGCTGGTCATCAATTTGGAAATTGGGCCGGGCAATTAGGTGACGGTCGCGCGATACTTCTTGCTGAAATCGAACATAATGAAAAAATTTTTGCGCTACAATTAAAAGGAGCAGGAAGCACTCCATATTCGAGAAGAGCAGATGGCTTGGCAGTTTTGCGTTCTTCTCTACGAGAGCATTTATGTAGCGAAGCAATGTATCATTTGGGAGTTCCTACCACGCGTTCGTTATCCTTAATTTTAACTGGTGATCAAGTATTACGAGATGTTATGTATGATGGTAATCCCGATTATGAAAAAGGAGCCGTTATATGTAGAGTGGCTCCATCTTTTATTCGATTTGGAAATTTCGAATTATTTGCAGCACACAATGACCTAAAAACCTTGCAGCAACTTACCGATTTTACAATCAAGCATCATTATCCAGAAATTATCTCGACAGGAAAAGATAAATATGTCGATTTCTTTTCGACAGTAGCAGATAATAGTTGTGAGATGGTCATTCATTGGCAACGTGTTGGTTTTGTTCACGGTGTAATGAATACCGACAATATGTCGATTTTAGGACTTACTATTGATTACGGGCCTTATGGTTGGATAGACGATTACAACCCCAATTGGACTCCAAATACAACCGACAGAGAACAGAAACGATATCGTTTTGGAAACCAACCAGAAATCGTTCTTTGGAATTTATTTCAGTTAGCGAATGCTTTATTTCCTTTAATTGAAGAGGCAAAACCATTAGAAGCTATTTTAGAAAAGTTTCAAACTAAATATGACAGCGCATTCCTCCAAATGATGCGAAGCAAATTGGGATTAACTATTGAATCTAAGAAAGATACTAAATTAATCAACGAATTGCTAAATATTTTACAAGTTTCAGAAACCGATATGACAATTTTTTACAGAGAATTAAGTTCTGTAAAAAAAAATCATTCTCCTGGTCTTGCAATTGCAACTATTGATGCGTCGTTTTATAAACCACAAGAAATAAAAAGAGAAATTCTAAAACAATGGGAGCGATGGTTTACAAAATACCTTAATCGTTTAAAAGAAGAAGAAATAAGTGATGAGCATCGCAAAGAACTGATGCAAAAAGTAAATCCCAAATATGTTTTACGGAATTATATGGCTCAATTAGCAATCGATGCCGCTAATAATGACAATTTTGAGTTAATAACCGAGTTACATGAGCTGCTTAAACATCCTTATGAGGAACAAAATCATCTTGAAAAATGGTATGCAAAAAGACCTGATTGGGCAAAAACCAAAATCGGAAGCTCGATGCTTTCTTGTAGTTCTTAATAAAAGTAAATAAAAAATTAGATGAAAATCTTTATCAACATTTCTTTTAACAAATCATGATTTGGTAATCCATTTGCGCCTACACCTTTGCTTTTTACATCGATATCCCGCAAAGCCGCAATTATGGTACTAACTTTTTTCATGGAATAATTTTTTAATGCCATGTCATAATCTTTCATAAAAAAAGGACTAACACCAAGTAAAGGAGCTACTTTAGCAGGATTTTTATCTTTTATACCGTGGTATTTCAATAATTTAACAAAAAAAGAGAAAACCAAACTTGTAGTTACCACCATAGGATTATCTTTTGGATTGTCAGCAAAATACTGCGCAATTTGATACGCTTTTACTTGATTCCTTGCACCTAACGCATTTTGTAATTCAAAGACGTTAAAGTCTTTACTAAAACCGATATTTACCTCAATATCATTTGCAGTAATGCTATGACCTTTTGGCAGAATAATCTCTAATTTACTTAACTCATTACTGATTTTACTTAAATCATTTCCTAAAAACTCAACTAACATAGCATTGGCTTTAGGCTCAATTGAATACCCTCTCCCTTTGAGTACTCTCGAAATCCATGCACCAACCTGATTATCATATAATTTTTTGCTCTCGAACACGATTCCATTCTGAGCCATTAGTTTGGTTACCTTTTTGCGCTTGTCGAGTGTTTTATATTTATAAGCAAAAACTAAAACTGTAGTGTCTTGAGGATTCTCAACATAACTTTCAATTTTTTCAATGGTACGAGATAATTCTTGTGCCTCTCGCACCACAACAACCTGTTTATCAGACATCATCGGATACCGTTTGGCAGTTCCAACAATATCTTCAATGGTAACATCGCGACTATACAAAATGGTTTGATTGAAGTCGCGTTCGTGCTCTTGCAAAACATTCTGCTCAATGTATTCGGTTAACTTATCAATAAAATAAGGCTCCTCACCCATCAAAAAATAAATAGGCTTTATATTTCCAGCTTTTATATCGTTGATGATTTTTAAAACTTCATCCATTTATCTATTGTCTTTTATCTATTCTCTAAAAGTTATACTTTTGCCTTATGCAAAAACTCAATTTTCCAACCTATTCGTTTCGGTTCAAAAATAGTGAAAATAAAGTAGCTATCTTCGATGAAATTAGGAAAAAATTTATCATTCTCACTCCCGAAGAATGGGTACGACAGCATGTACTTCAATATTTATTACAAGATAAAAACTATCCTATATCTTATATTAACGTAGAAAAATTAATTAAAATTAACGATTTAAGTAAACGATATGATATTATTGTTTATCAACCAGATGGAGCTATTTATCTGTTAATTGAATGTAAAGCTCCTGAAGTTGCAATAACCCAACAAACCTTTGATCAAATTGCGCGTTACAATTTGGTTTTGAATGCAAAATACTTGATGGTAAGCAACGGACTAAATCATTACTTTTGCCAAATGGATTTGATAAAAGAGAAATACATTTTCTTACAAGAACTTCCAGAATTTGATTGTAAATGAACGAAAAAAAAATAGCAGTAGTAATATTGAATTGGAATGGTGCTCAATTATTGAAGCAATTTCTTCCATCAATTGTTAAATATTCTAAAGAGGCAACCATTTATTTGGCCGATAATAATTCTACGGACGATTCAATTAATGTCGTAAAAGAACATTTCCCATCTATTAAAATCATTAAAAACGATGCTAACTATGGTTATGCCAATGGGTATAATATGGCTTTAAAAGACGTTGACGAAGATTATTATGCCTTGGTAAACTCAGATATTGAAGTGACTGAAAATTGGCTTACTCCGATACTATCCATTTTTGAAAATAAACCCGAAATTGCAATAATTCAACCGAAAATTTTAGACTATAAAAATAAATCCTATTTTGAATATGCCGGCGCTGCAGGAGGATTTATTGATAAATATGGATTTCCTTTTTGTCGAGGACGCGTTTTTGAAACTATTGAAAAAGACCAGGGGCAATATGATGATGAACAAGAAATATTCTGGGCTTCTGGTGCCTGTTTCTTTATTAGAAAGGAAGTATACCAAAAATTGAATGGTTTTGATGGCGAGTTCTTTGCACATCAAGAAGAAATTGATTTGTGCTGGCGTGCTTTTAACTTGGGTTACAAAGTAAACTACAGCTACAAATCAGTGGTATATCATGTTGGCGGCGCCACTCTTAATCAGTCAAATCCTAAAAAAACGTTTTTAAACTTTAGAAATTCACTGTTAATGTTAGCCAAAAATCTTCCCAAAAGTAAATTGATTTCGGTTATTTTTATTCGATTATGTCTAGATGGATTGGCGGGAATTCATTTTATAATGAAAGGAAAATTAAACCATTGCTTTGCTATAATCAAAGCTCATTTTCATTTTTATCATTTGATTTCTAAAAATTTACAAAAAAGAAATTCTTATCAGCGAGAACAATACTACCAAACCAAAAATATTGTATACCGTTACTTTATCAAAAATATCAAGTTATTCAAATGAAATATTAACAATAGTTTATAGTAAATTCCGTTGTAAACAATCAAGAAATCGTAATTTTACCGAATCAAAATCAAAACCCATGAAAAAAATATTTTTTATCTTATCATTAGTTTCATTAACATTGACATCGTGTGGTGCAAAAAAGAAAATTGCCGATCTAGAGCAAAAAAATAAAGAATGTCAAGATTTATTAAATTCAACAACCGTTAAACTAAACCTTTGTTTAACAGAAAAGGAAGCCTTAAATCAGCAAAATGAGTACTTAAAGAAAAACAATACTGAATTGATCAACAATGTTGGAAATATGACTACGCTGACCAAACAAGGTGCACAAAATATTGAGAAAGCATTAGAAACAATAAAAGAGAAAGATTTAAAGATCACCAAAATGCAAGATGCTCTTACCAAAAAAGATAGCGTTACCCTGGCATTAGTGACTAGTTTAAAAAGTTCGGTTGGAATTTCTGACCCAGATATTAATGTAAATGTCGAAAAAGGAGTTGTTTTTATTTCAATAGCCGATAAACTGCTATTTAAAAGTGGAAGTTATGTAGTAAGCGAGAAAGCAAAAGAAGTTTTGGCTAAAGTAGCTAAGGTCATCAATGACAAACCAACATTTGAATGTATGGTTGAAGGACATACAGATAATGTTCCCTTTACTGGCAATGGCGTTTTAGTAGACAATTGGGATTTGAGTGTAAAGCGTTCTACTGCTATTGTGAGAGTTCTAACCAATGATTTAGGCGTTAAACCATCACAATTGATTGCTGCTGGTAGAAGTGAATTTATTCCATTAGTAGATAATAAAACTGCCGAAAATAGAGCTATTAATAGAAGAACACGCATCGTGGTTTTGCCGAAAATTGATGAATTTTATGAAATGATTGAAAAAGAAATGAAGAAGAAATAAGAAATAAAAATCAACAAGTGCACGCTTTACTGTAATACAGGTAAACGTCCTGAGAAATCAGGGCGTTTTTTTTTGTCTTCATAGAATAATTGGAACACAAACAAATCTAATTTACACAATTATTTCTACAAATTTTAATAAAAAAATACTATGCGTGCATAAAATTTAACATAAATAGTATGCATGCATAATAAATTATTACTATCTTTGAAATCGTTATAGTAAGATATATGAAAGACAAAACTATAGATTATATACTCCGCGCTACTTGGCAAGCAGTGTCAAGAATGTATAATGAAGAAGCCTCAAAATTTGATGGTTCGATGGCTATTGGTTTTTCTTTATTGAGTATTGATAAAGAAGACGGAACGCCGTCTACCTACATTAGTAATCGCATGGGAATGGAACCTACATCGCTCACACGTACATTAAAAACACTTGAAGAAAAAGGTTTAATCACAAGAAAGAAAAATCCAGAAGACGGCCGAGGAGTGTTGATTTATCTTACAGATTTAGGAAAAGAAATGCGTGCCAAATCGAAAGAAACGGTACTGAAATTTAACGAAAGTGTCAAGAAAAACATTTCCGAAGAAAAACTGAACCACTTTATGGAAGTTGCTGAAGTAATTAATGATTTGATAACCGAGAAAAAAATATTTTAGAAAATAGAGAAAAGAAACAAGAAGAAAGAAAACAGGTTGCATAAGAGCCTTGGTTCTTGCATCTTGGTTCTTGCTTCAAAATATAATAATCAAAAAATGAAACGAATAATCAAAAAAGTGGCCGTAGTAGGATCTGGAATTATGGGATCGGGTATTGCGTGTCATTTTGCAAACATTGGTGTGGAAGTATTGCTTTTAGACATCATTCCGAATGCTCTTACCGAAGCCGAAGAGAAAAAAGGCCTTACACTAGAAAGCAAAATCGTTCGCAATCGCGTGGTAAACGACCATTTGTCAAATGCTTTAAAAAGTAACCCTTCGCCCATTTACAGTCAAAAGTTTGCTAGTAGAATTACTACGGGAAACACTACTGATGACATGTCTAAAATTGCAACCTGCGATTGGATTATTGAATTGGTTGTAGAGCGTTTGGACATCAAGAAATTAGTGTTCGAGCAAATTGACAAATTCCGTAAACCAGGAACTTTAGTGACTTCAAACACGTCTGGAATTCCGATTAAGTTCATGAGTGAAGGACGCAGCGACGATTTTCAGGCGCATTTCTGCGGAACGCATTTCTTCAATCCCGCACGTTATTTAAAACTATTCGAAATCATTCCGGGACCAAAAACGTCGGCTGAAGTATTGGACTTCTTGACGAATTATGGTTCGCAATATTTAGGAAAAACTTCGGTCGTAGCCAAAGATACTCCAGCGTTCATTGGAAACCGTATTGGGATTTTCGGCATTCAAAGTTTGTTCCATTTGGTTAAAGAAATGGGACTTACCATTGAAGAAGTCGATAAACTAACAGGACCCGTAATCGGTCGTCCAAAATCGGCTACCTTCAGAACAGTAGATGTAGTAGGATTAGATACGTTGATTCACGTGGCGAACGGTTTGTATGAAGGTTGCCCAAATGACGAAGCACACGATTTATTCAAACTACCCGATTTCATCAACAAAATGATGGAAAACAAATGGCTAGGTAGTAAAACCGGACAAGGATTTTACAAAAAAGAAGGCAAAGAAATTTTGTCTTTAGACTTAGAAACTTTAGAATATAGAGCCGCTAAAAAAGCCTCATTCGCTACATTAGAATTGACTAAAACCATCGATAAACCAATCGATAGATTCAAAGTTTTGGTAAAAGGAAAAGATAAAGCAGGTGATTTTTACAGAAAGAACTTCGCTGCGATGTTTGCCTATTGCTCGAATAGAGTCCCCGAAATCACTGACGAATTCTACAAAATTGACGATGCCATGAAAGCCGGTTTCGGTTGGGAAAACGGTCCGTTTGAAATTTGGGATGCCATTGGTGTACAAAAAGCCATTGAGTTAATGAAAACCGAAGGCTACGAACCAGCATCTTGGGTTACCGATATGCTAGCCTCGGGAAACACCTCTTTTTATACTGTTAAAAATGGGAAAACCTGTTTTTATAACATTGCAACACAATCGCAAGAAGAAAAACCACGGCAAGATGCGTTCATCATATTAGATAATATCAGAGAAAGTCAAAAAGTTTGGGGCAATTCCGATGCTACGGTTTTCGATTTAGGAGACGGCATCTTAAACTTAGAATTTCACTCTAAAATGAATACCATTGGTGGTGGTGTGTTAACTGCCATCAATAAAGCTATCGATTTGGCTGAAAAAGAATACCGTGGATTGGTTATTGGAAATCAAGGTACCAATTTCTCTGTTGGAGCCAACATTGGAATGATTTTCATGATGGCTGTCGAACAAGAATACGACGAATTGAATATGGCAATAAAGATGTTTCAAGACACCATGATGCGGGTTCGTTATTCAGCCATTCCAGTAATTGTTGCGCCTCACGGAATGACCTTAGGTGGTGGTTGCGAAATGAGTATGCACGCTGACAGAGTAGTCGCTGCTGCCGAAACCTATATTGGTTTGGTAGAATTTGGAGTGGGTGTAATTCCGGGCGGCGGTGGTTCTAAAGAAATGGCTTTACGAGCTTCTGACATATTCCGTAAAAACGATGTCGAATTAAATGTGCTTCAAGAAAACTTCCTAACTATCGGAATGGCAAAAGTTGCTACATCAGCTTATGAAGCTTTCGATTTGGGCATCTTACAAAAAGGAAAAGACATTGTTGTGGTAAACAAAGACCGTCAAATTGCAGTTGCCAAACAAGTCGCATTACAAATGGCTGACCAAGGCTACACACAACCGGTTAGAAGAAACGATATCAAAGTACTAGGAAAACAAGCCTTAGGAATGTTCTTAGTCGGAACCAACCAAATGGTAGCTGGTAAATATATTTCTGAACACGATTTAAAAATTGCCAACAAACTTGCCTATGTAATGGCTGGAGGCGATTTATCAGAACCAACATTGGTAAGTGAACAATATTTATTAGACCTCGAACGTGAAGCCTTTTTGAGTTTGTGTACCGAGAGAAAAACATTGGAGCGAATCCAGTTTATGTTAACAAAAGGGAAACCGTTGAGAAATTAGAAAATAGAAACAAGAAGAAAGAAGAAAAACAGAAACAATCTTTCAGCGAAGCGGTCTCAACTCTTGCTTCTTTCTTCTCAAAAAACAAACAAAGATGAAAACAGCATATATAGTATCCGGATTTCGTACAGCAGTTGGAAAAGCACCAAAAGGTGTATTTCGCTTTAAGCGTCCTGACGAATTAGCAGCAGAAACCATCGAATACATGATGTCACAGCTTCCTGATTTCGACAAAAAAAGAATCGACGACGTGATGGTTGGAAACGCCATGCCCGAAGCCGAACAAGGATTGAATGTAGGGCGTTTGATTTCCTTAATGGGATTGAAAGTTACCGATGTACCTGGGGTAACAGTGAACCGATATTGTGCCTCTGGATTGGAAACTATCGGAATGGCACCGGCTAAAATACAAAGTGGTATGGCCGATTGTATCATTGCTGGCGGTGCCGAAAGTATGAGTTTCATCCCTATGGGAGGTTACAAACCCACACCTGATTACGCTTTAGCAAAAGAAGGTCACGAAGATTATTATTGGGGAATGGGATTGACTGCCGAAGCCGTTGCCAAACAATTCAACGTCTCTCGAGAAGATCAAGACGAATTTGCGTTCCAATCACATCAAAAAGCCTTAAAAGCGCAAGCCAAAGGTAAATTTGACAAACAAATTGTTCCGATAACTGTGGAACAAACGTTCATCAATGAAAATGGTAAAAAAGAAACCAAATCCTATACCGTAACCAAAGATGAAGGTCCGCGAGCCGACACCAATTTAGCCGCTTTAGGAAAACTAAAACCGGTTTTTGCAGCCGATGGCAGTGTTACGGCTGGAAACTCGTCACAAATGAGTGATGGTGCCGCATTCGTATTAATCATGAGTGAACAGATGGTGAAAGAATTGAACATCACTCCTATCGCTCGTTTGGTCAATTTTGCTTCTGCAGGTGTAGAACCAAGAATTATGGGTATCGGACCAGTACAAGCGATTCCGAAAGCCTTAAAACAAGCAGGTTTAAGTTTAAATGATATCGATTTAATCGAACTAAACGAAGCTTTTGCATCGCAATCATTGGCTGTTATTAGAGAATTAGGATTGAATCCTGATATCGTAAACGTAAATGGTGGCGCGATTGCATTAGGGCATCCGCTCGGCTGTACAGGAGCAAAACTATCAGTACAATTATTTGACGAAATGCGATTACGAAAATCAAAATACGGAATCGTAAGTATGTGTGTGGGAACTGGACAAGGAAGTGCTGGAATATATGAATTGCTATAGAAAATAGAGGCAAGAAACAAGAAGCAAGATTTATGAAACATAACTTTAAAAATCTTAAAATTTAGATTTTATCAATGGAAATCACTTCAGATATTCATAAAATATGTTTAGAGTTTCCAAAGAATGAAGTTTATGGTTTAGTAAGTCAAATGAATAGAGCTGCTGTTTCAATCCCATCAAATATAGCTGAAGGATCAAATAGAGGAAATATACACTTTAAACATTATTTAAATATAAGTTTAGGTTCGTCATTTGAATTACAAACACAATTATTAATAGCTAATCAAAATAAATATATAACCGACGAAAAAACGATAGAAATAGAAAATAAGATTGTCGAATTCCAAAAAATGACTACTGGTTTCATCAGTAAATTGGAAGTCTAATCTTTTCTCTTGCATCTTGCATCTTTCTTCTTTCTTCTAAAAATAAAAAAAATGAATGACATAACCAGAGGAGGACAATTCCTAGTTAAAGAAACCAAATGCGAAGACGTTTTCACACCCGAAGATTTCTCAGAAGAGCAAATCATGATGCGCGATTCAGTAAAAGAATTTTGCGATAAAGAAATATGGCCTAACAAAAATCGATTTGAGGCAAAAGATTATGCTTTTACCGAAGAAGTCATGAAGAAAGCCGGAGAGATGGGCTTTTTAAGCGTTGCTGTTCCTGCTGAATATGGAGGAATGGGAATGGGATTTGTGGATACGTGTTTGGTATGCGATTACATATCAGGCGCTACAGGTTCGTTTTCAACAGCGTTTGGAGCGCATACCGGAATTGGAACGATGCCTATCACATTATACGGAACCGAAGCGCAAAAACAAAAATACGTTCCGAAATTAGCTTCTGGCGAATGGTTTGGTGCCTATTGCTTAACCGAACCTGGTGCTGGAAGTGATGCTAATTCTGGAAAAACCAAAGCCGTTTTGTCTGAAGACGGAACCCACTACAAAATCACTGGTGGCAAAATGTGGATTTCTAATGCTGGATTTTGCTCATTATTCATTGTTTTTGCCCGTATAGAAGACGATAAAAACATCACGGGTTTTATAGTAGAAAATGATTCGAGTAACGGAATTACCATGGGTGAAGAAGAACATAAATTAGGAATCCGTGCCTCTTCTACGCGTCAAGTTTTCTTCAACGAAACGAAAGTTCCCATTGAAAACATGTTAGCCGGTCGTGGTGAAGGTTTTAAAATTGCCATGAATGCTTTGAATGTAGGTCGTATCAAATTAGCAGCCGCATGTTTGGATGCACAACGTCGTGTAACCACTAATGCGGTGCATTATGCTAATGAACGTATCCAATTCAATACACCAATTTCTAGTTTTGGAGCTATTCGTTATAAATTAGCCGAAATGGCTACCTCGGCTTATGCCGGAGAAAGTGCTACCTATCGCGCCGCCAAATCGATTGAAGACCGAATCAACGCTCGTGTCGCCGAAGGAACATCGCACCAAGAAGCCGAATTAAAAGGCGTGGAAGAATTTGCAATCGAATGTTCGATTCTTAAAGTAGCCGTTTCCGAAGACGTTCAAAATGCGGCTGACGAAGGGATTCAAATTTATGGCGGAATGGGATTTTCTGAAGACACTCCGATGGAAAGTGCTTGGAGAGACGCTCGTATCGCTCGAATCTATGAAGGAACCAACGAAATCAACAGAATGTTATCAGTTGGAATGCTGATAAAAAAAGCCATGAAAGGCCATGTTGATTTGCTTGGACCAGCGATGAAAGTTCAAGAAGAATTGATGGGAATTCCGTCGTTCGACACACCCGATTATTCGGAGTTATTTTCGGAAGAAAAAGAAATGATTGGCAAATTGAAAAAAGCCTTTTTAATGATTGCTGGAGCTGCGGTAAAAAAATTCGGAATGGATTTGGATGCGCACCAACAGTTGTTAATGGCTGCAGCCGATATGTTAATTGAAATTTATATGGCGGAAAGCACCGTTCTTAGAACTGAAAAATTGGCCAAAAAAGAAGGCGAAGCCAAAGTGCAAGAACAAATTGCTATGGCTAAATTGTACTTGTACAAAGCGGTCGACATAGTAACTCAGAAAGGTAAAGAAAGCATCATCTCCTTTGCCGAGGGCGACGAACAGCGCATGATGTTAATGGGATTGCGTCGATTTACAAAATACACCAACATGCCTAATATTGTAGGATTGAGAGAAACGATTACTGCAAAATTAGTAGCTGAAAATGGATATTGTTTTTAATACTTTTACTAGCTATCATTAATCCTTACATTTCATATAGTTTACCTTTTATTTTATTATCATTCTAAAATCAAAAGTATAACCCGAGTAAAATACTCGGGTTTTTACTTTAATTTCTAAAGTTCTCAAATTATTTTTTGCCAAGTTTCTTCAAAAGTAATTTAACTGGTTATTTTTCATTCTACTTTACTTTATATTTGCCTTACTAAAACGATATAGTTTATGGAAGAATGTATCTCGATTTTTGATATGTTAAAGATTGGTGTGGGACCATCTAGTTCCCACACACTGGGACCTTGGCGAGCAGCCGAGCGTTTTTTATTGGAATTACACGAAGAAAATTTACTCAACAAAGTTACTCACGTAAAAGTAGATTTATTTGGTTCCTTATCATTAACTGGAATTGGTCACGCTACTGATTTAGCCGTAATGCTAGGATTAAGCGGTCAAGATCCCGAATATATACCTGTGGAGCATATCCAAAAAATTGTTACTGCTATTAAAACCAAGAAGCAAATTAATCTGGCTAATCAATTTTTAATAGATTTTGATTTCAACAAAGACATTGTTTTCAATAAAAACTTCCTACCTTTTCATGCAAACGGAATGACATTTTCTGCTATCACATCAGATAAAGAATACACCTCTACCTTCTACTCTATCGGAGGTGGATTCGTAGTAAAAGAAGAACGCGTCAATGCCAAAAAAAAATTGGTCATAAAATGTGCCTTTCCTTATCCCATTCAAAATGCACAAGAATTATTAGAATATTGTACGAATCAAAACAGAAAAATCTCCGAAGTGGTTTACGATAACGAAAAATCAATGCGTTCGGAAGAAGAAATTCACAATGAATTAATGCGCATTTGGAATACCATGCTCGAATGCATGTATATTGGTTGTCATAGTGAAGGAATACTTCCGGGTGGATTGAACGTTCGTCGAAGAGCTTATGATATGCACCAAGGTTTGATTGGTTTATCCAATTATAATTCGCCTCAAGAATGGTTAGAGTGTATTCGAAAAACGGAAGTTAAATTTCGACAAATCTTGAAATGGGTATCGTGTTTTGCCCTAGCTGTAAATGAAGTCAACGCCGCTTTGGGTCGCGTGGTTACAGCACCGACAAACGGAAGTGCTGGCGTTATTCCTGCCGTTCTAATGTATTATCTAACTATTGAAAATCACCAAGCAGGCGAAAAAGAAATCAAACAATTTTTGATGGTAGCCGGTGAAATTGGCAGTATTTTCAAAAAAGGTTCCACAATATCTGCTGCCATGGGTGGTTGTCAGGCAGAAATTGGCGTTTCATCGGCAATGGCTGCAGCTGCCTTATGTGAAGTAATGGGTGGTACACCAGACCAAGTACAAATGGCCGCCGAAATCGCTATGGAACATCATCTGGGATTGACTTGTGATCCTATTGGAGGTTTGGTTCAAATTCCGTGTATCGAACGTAATACTATGGGGGCAATAAAAGCAATTAATGCGGCAGAACTAGCTATGGAAACCGATGCTAAAAATGCAAAAGTTCCTTTAGACAAAGTCATCAATACCATGTGGCAAACCGCCAAAGACATGAATTCTAAATATAAAGAAACTTCTGAAGGTGGATTGGCAGTAGCGGTAAATGTTGCAGATTGTTAATTTATATTCTAAATAAAATAGCGAAAATAATTCTGTTTTCCATTTTCACTAAGTCGGGTTGCCAATCGGCTGGAAGTGACGTCGTGGTATAACCCGTTGGTGAAGTTACCCCTCCACTACCTGCAAAATAAGGGACATTTGCTTCTCTATGAACAAATTCAGCTCTAAAAGTAATACTCTGATTAGGCATCCAATCAAAATTTGTTGAACAATCCCAACCTTTAAATTGTGTTCCTGCACTAGTATCATATGGATGTGTTCCTTGGGTTTGTGTGGGATTATTTGGATTTGGTAATGGACTAGCATCTCCTGTTGGCAATAGGACTAAATATCTTCCTGGATTGGTCATATATCCGCCACCAATTGTCCAAGCAAATTGATTTTTATTGAACCAAATTCTGTTATACACCATACCACTTAAGAAATATTGTGCAGGTATTTCGTCTGTTCCTTTAAACCCTCCTACACCATCTCCTTTTTCAAAACCAAGATCAAATGTCGAAGAAAAAGCCATTTTGCTTATTCCAGTCGCTTTTGGCTGGTTATAATACCGAACTAGCAAACTATTATCAGAATGAAATCGAATTCTATTTGGCAATCCAGCAGCATCGGTTCCGTAGTAATCATTAGTTAATAATTTCACCGCTTCATTAGGACACCATGTGATGTTTCCACCAATTCCTGGCATACTATTAAATTTACCATAACTTTGCCATCCATTTATTAACCATGCTTCAACTTTTAATTTCTTTGTTGGAAACATTTGCACTCTTAAACCATTAAAAAACCAAGGAGTATTATCTGAAGTAAATGAAGCTTGATATTCCCAATTTTCTACTTGATAATAAGAATTTAGTCCAATATAAGACATGAACATTCCAGCATCTACATTAATACCATACCATTTATTAAAATGATAACCCGCATAAGATCGGAAGAGCACACGTCTGAACT
>CAZSZH010000007.1:0-67093 GCA_964610785.1 uncultured Flavobacterium sp.
TAACCAAGCAAATGTAACTAGTGTTGGTAACCCATACGATGTTAATTTGAGCCAAGTCATCAATTTGAGTAGCGGTAGCACCTATTTATTAACTTTTGATGCTTTTACTGATGCAGTAACAAATTCACGAACAATGGTCGTAGGACTGGGTCAGACAGCTTCTCCTTATGCGGCGCTAACTTCAACACCAACATTAACCTCAACGTTACAAAGTTATTCATATCAATTTACGATTAACTACGGTGATGCGGTTCCGGATCGAGTGATTTTCGACATGGGTGCTGCTCTAGGATATGTTTTTATTGATAACGTATCTGTTGTTCAAGTTGTTAGCACCTGTAATAATGGTATTCAAGATGGCGATGAAACTGGAATAGATTGTGGTGGGTCTTGTCCTGTATGTATTCCATCTCCTCTTGTTGCAGCACCAACCCCTCCTGCAAGACCTGCAGCAGATGTTGTTTCAATCTATAGTGATGCGTATTCGAGCATAAGCGTTAACGAGTGGGGTCCAGATTGGGGTCCTTTTTCAGCTCGTATTGTTGATTTTCCTATTCAAAGTAATCCTACAAAAGTTATTAATATTGATAGTGGAAAAGTATTTGCCGGAATTGATTTTGCACCTGCATTATTTGATGCTACTTCTTTCACAACGTTCCATTTAGATTATTGGATTGCAGCACCGCTTGCAGTGGGTCAAGTCATGAGTATAAAATTATCTAATCATCTTGGAGGTGGAGGAGAGACAAGTGCTATTGAATTTTTACCTTCGCCTATTTCTACTAATCAATGGGTTGGATTGGATATTCCTTTAAGTAGTTTTACAGCGGCTAGCGCTCCAGCAAATTTAAGTAGAAATGCTGTTGCGCAAATAGTTATCACTGCTGCCAGAGCAGATAACAATGTTCCTTTGAAAATTTATGTAGATAATATTTATTTCCATAAGAATACTGTTTTAGGCCTTTCTACTTTTGAAGCTTCAAAGATTGCGATGTATCCAAATCCAACAAAAACAAGTTTTACTATTGATGCTAAAGAAAATATTGAGAAAGTTTCTGTTTACAATTTGTTAGGTCAAGAAATAATTTCATTAGCTCCTTCTAGTCAATCGGTTACTGTAAATACTGCGAATCTTCAAACTGGTGTATATGTTGTTAAAGCAACTATAAATGGAGCCGTTTCTTCATCAAGAATAATCAAAGAATAATTAAGTTAGTTTATTTTCAAAAACACGTTTTTTTTAATTGAAAACGTGTTTTTTTTTGATTTTAAATGCAAGATTCGTTTACATACCTTCAAAATATATTTTAAGTTTAAAAATACTTCATGTTCAAAATAAAAACTACCAATTTATTTCTTTTATTTTTTTCATTTCTTGGAATTTTGGGTTTTACACAAGATTTACCACCTATTGTTAAGTATTCTGCTACTCTTTATGGAGCGGGTAATCAAAACTGGATGATATCGCAAGACTCAAATCATTATATGTTCTTTGCAAATAATGATGGATTATTGGAGTTTAATGGTTCAAATTGGAGTTTATATAAATCTCCAAATGAAACAATAATGCGTTCTGTTAGATGTATCAACAATGTTGTGTATACGGGTTGTTACATGGAATTCGGATTTTGGAAAAAGGCAACAGATGGTCAATTAAAATATACCTCATTAAGTAGTAAAATTAAAAGTAAACTTCTTGATGATGAGCAGTTTTGGAATATATTAAATTTTGATCAGTGGGTTATTTTTCAATCGCTAAATAGGATTTACATTTACGATACAAGTTCAAAAAACTTTAAAATAATTGATTCTAAAAATGGAATTTGGAAATCATTCAGAGTAAACAATTCCATTTATTTTCAAGTACTTGGCGAAGGTCTTTTCGAAATTGAAAATGGAAAAAGAAAATTAGTTTCTAATTCAGATATTTTCAAAAACTATAAATTAATTAATATTTTTCAAATTGATCAAGGTCTTTTGTTGGAGACACAACAAAATGGTTTTTTTAAATGCATAAATAATAAAATTGAAAAGTATGCTATAAAAATGGATGCTGATTTGGCAGCTAATTCAATATATAGTTGTCAAAAGTTGACTGATGGAAGTATCGCATTGGGTACAATTTCTAATGGGATTTTCATAATTGATAAACTTGGGTCATTAAAATATCACGTCACACAAAATAAAGGATTGAGTAATAATACTGCTTTATCTATTTTTGAAGATGCTGATAAAAATCTGTGGTTAGGATTAGATAACGGAATTAATTGTATTAATTTACAATCACCTATCAAATCTTTTTCTGACAACACAGGATTTTTAGGAACAGTTTACTCGTCAATTTTACACAAAGGAAATTTGTATATCGGAACAAATCAAGGATTATTTTATAAGAATTATTCGAGTAATGATGAATTTAAATTTATTGGTGGAACCAAAGGTCAAGTTTGGTCGCTTTACGAGAAAGGCGGTACGTTGTTTTGCGGTCATGACTCTGGCACTTTTATTATTGAAAATAGTTTTGCAAAAAATATTTTTTCAAATTCTGGAACATGGAAGTTCGAATCAGTAAATAATAATCCTAATATTATTCTCCAAGGAAATTATTATGGCATTTCGGTATTGGAAAAAGTAAATAACCAGTGGGTCTTTAGAAATCGAATTTCTGGATTTGATTATTCTTGTAAACATTTCGAAGTCGTCGGTTCAAATAAAATATTTGTGAGTCACGAATATAAAGGGGTATATCGATTTACAATTGATAAAGATTTTAAAAAAGTGTCAGCTGTTGTTGCATATACAACTCCTAAAGCAAGTAAAAATGCCTCGTTAGCAAAATTCAATAATGATATTTATTATGCCAATAAAGAGGGTATTTATAAACTTAATCAAAGTTCGAATGTTTTTGTTAAAAATAAATTATTGAGTGAAGTATTTGAAAAAGATGAGTACACTTCTGGAAAATTAATTGCCGATCAGTCCAATAAAATATGGTTGTTTTCTAAAAATTACATACATTATTTTACGCCTAGTAAACTTGGTACCGACCTAAAACAAAATAATATTCCTATACCTTCTTCCTTAACCAATTCGATGTTAGGCTACGAGAATATTACACAAACTAGCAACTCCACCTATCTAATTGGTACCACAGACGGTTATTACATGATTAATATAGATGATTTAAGCTTCAAGAAGTATAGTGTTTCAATCTCTAATGTTTCAATTAATAAATTAAATCAACATAATACAAATTGTTCTATTGTTGACCCGGGCGTTTTTCATTATGATGAAAATAATATAACATTATCATACACTGTACCAGAATATGATAAATATGTAAAAGTAGAGTATCAATACAGACTGAAAGGCTTTCAAGATAACTGGAGTTTATGGAGTACAAAATCGACTGTTAATTTTAAAAATTTATCGCCAGGAGACTATTTCTTTGAAGTACGTTCCAAAATTGCAAATTCCAATTTAGAAAACGTAGCTAAATATAATTTTACAATCAAAAAGCCTTGGTATTTAACAAATTTAGCCTTGTTTATATATTTTATTGGTGCTTTATTTTTGATTAACTACATCAATAAACGCTATAAATCTTATTATAAAGAACAAGAAAAAAAACTTATTGAAGAAAATAACAGACTACTTGAAATTGCGGCATTAGAAAGTGAACAACAAATAATGAAACTTAAAAATGAACAGTTGTCACAAGATGTAGAATCTAAAAACATCGAGTTGGCTGTTTCAACAATGAGTTTAATAAAGAAAAATGAACTACTTGCGGTTATTAAAGAAGATTTGAAGAAAACTTCGGATGATGAAAATAAAAATACAAACATTAAATCTGTAATTTCAACAATAACAAAAAATATTACTAATGAAGATACATGGAACGTATTCAAAGAGGCTTTTGATACTGCGGATAAAGATTTTTTGAAGAAAATTAAAGCAGCACATCCTTCATTAACACCAAACGATTTAAGATTATGTGCTTACTTACGATTAAATCTTTCCTCAAAAGAAATTGCTCCATTATTAAATATTTCTGTCCGTAGTATTGAAATAAAACGATATCGTTTGCGTAAAAAAATGGATTTATCTCATGAACAAGGACTTGTTGAGTATATATTGTCAATTTAACATGGGAATTTTAGTGTATTTACCTATACAATAACTCAACAATTTGATTTTTATAAATATCTTTTTTTTATATTTCATTTAAATTTTTAATTACATTTTATTGAATTTATTAGGTTTTCTTGTCAAAAACATTTTGGTATTTATAAATATTTTTGATGTACATTTTTTGTTGTGGTCATTTTTAAATTTTATGTTAACTTAACAAGTATTTTTATAAATCAAAATAGCATAATTTTAATTAAACCGTAAACATCAAAACCAAAACTAACTATATCCTATGAAAAAAATTATTTTTTTATTATCTATTTTTTGTTATTCCGCATCTTTTTATTCTCAATCTGATAAGATTTTTATAGAAAAAAATGATTCAGGATTTAGACTTAAAGTTAAAGGAAATGACTTTATTATTAACGGAATGAATTGGGATTATATTCCTATTGGAAATAATTATAATTACAGTTTGTGGAAACAATCTGATGATTTAATTATGGCAGCTTTAGACACTGAAATGAGTATGTTGAAAAACATGGGGGTTAATACTATTAGACAGTACACAGGAATTCCTCCAAAATGGGTAAAGTACATCTATGAAAAGTATGGAATTTATACCATGCTTAATTATTCATTCGGTCGTTATGGTCTTACTTTAAATGGTACTTGGGTGCCAAATACTGATTATGCTAATGAGTTAACTAAAAAAGTGATACTTGACGAAACCAAAAAAATGGTTGACGATTATAAAAATACACCTGGTTTATTGATGTTTTTGTTAGGTAATGAAAATAATTATGGGTTGTTTTGGGATGGTGCAGAAACAGAAAATATTCCTTTTGAGGATAGAAAATCTACCATAAGAGCTAAAGTGATGTACAAGCTTTTTAACGATGCTGTTGTCGAAATTAAAAAGATAGATAATTCTCATCCTGTTGCAATATGTAATGGAGATTTATTGTTTTTAGATATTATTGCTGACGAATGTAAAGATATTGATGTGTTGGGGACTAATATGTATCGTGGTTCTTCATTTAGAGATGCTTTCCAAAAGGTAAAAGAAAAACTAAATAAACCATTAGTGTTTTCTGAATTTGGAGCTGATGCTTTTAATGCAATCAATAATTCTGAAGACCAAAAACCTCAAGCATATTATTTAGTGAGCAATTGGAATGAAATTTATGATAATGCCGCTGGGCTTGGCAAAGCCGGTAATTCTTTGGGTGGTTTTACGTTTCAATTTAGCGATGGTTGGTGGAAATTTGGTCAAACTAAAAATTTAGATGTACACGATAATAATGCTTCTTGGTCTAACGGAGGTTATGAATCAGATTATAAAGTTGGTCAGAATAATATGAATGAGGAATGGTTTGGAATATGTGCAAAAGGTCCAGTAAACTCCAGAGGATTATATGACCTATTTCCTCGTGCAGCATATTATGCATTGAAAGAAGCTCACAACATCAATCCATATGAGAAAGGAATGACAGTGGAAAGTATAGACAAGCATTTTAAATCCATTCAATTAATGGATGCAGTTTTAAAAGCTCGTGGAGATAAGGCTGCCTTAGGAGCAAATGATACTGATATGTTAAAAATTAGTAATCTTAGAGCAGAATTTACTACATTCAACACTGGAGGAAGTTTGATTACAACTCCAAGTGTGGCAGATCCAAACTCAAGCGCAACTCCAAACAAATTAGGTTTTGACCATATGGAATCATATTATGTTGGTGTAGAGGGAAATCCTGCACCTAATATGAAAGCTAATGTAAATGTCAATATTCTTGGTCACGTTGCAGAGAATCCTATTAACGAAATATTTTATGAAAATAGAGGTAGGGATCAAAAATTATATACAAACAATGGTGTGGTTAGTGTCACAGATGCTAATAGAGTTCAAGTATATAAAGCTTCTTATTCATGGACTGAGAAAGATTTTGATTTGAGAGGTTTTTATAGAACAGGTCATTATCATTGGGGTTATGAAGGTGATTTCTTTGGATTATATCCAGAAGCTAATTATGGTCCCAATCTTGATCTTTATAATGGAGAAATTTCAGGTTTTGAATTAGATGGTAAAAGAGCTATTAATGGTTTAAAAGCAGCTTTTGGTCCGCAACTATGGTGGGGAGCAAACCCAGCAGCATTGTTAAAATACAGTAAAAAACTTGGAAGAATTGAAGCTACGGCTATTTATCATGAAGATATTGCGGATGCAGGTGCAGCTACCACTTCTATTGCTATTCCACTTCCAAAAACCCGCAGAGCTACACTTTATTTTAAAACTAAATTATCATCTGTAGGTTTTGAAGTGGGGGGAATATGGGGAGGACAACCGTTAAATGGTAGGACTTTTCAATATGCTCAAGAAACAGCTGGCGTATATACAGTTTATGATGACAAAATATCTTCAAAAGATAATTGGGGAGGAAAAGCTAAAATTACCTTCTCCAAAGGAGTTTTTAATATGTATACGCAAGCAGCAGTAATGGGATTAGTTGCTAATGGAGGCGCCGATAATACAAAGACTTTTACAGGATGGAAATTAAAAGATAGTGGTAGTGGAAATCAAACGAACTTTTTAGCTGGATTTACCTACAATATTGGAAATTTTCAATTTGCACCAAACTTTTTGTGGCAAAAACCTCTAGTAGGAGCAATGCCTAATGGTATTAACGCGCCTGGTAGATTAAGAAATATTGAAGCTGATCCGTTTGTAGTTAGAGTAAATAGAGAAACAATTGGAGGAGAGTTATTACTTACTTACGACCCAACTCCAGCGACCTGGATGTATGAATGGGATAATGATAGAAGTGAAGATGCAAAATTTGCAATAAGTTCTGATTTTGTTTTCCGTCACTTACCAACTACTCAAGATGCCGCTATCGGATTTTTTAGCGATCGTACTTCTTTTGCTTTTGCAAAATCTGCTCCAGCACACGATTTATGGGAATCAAGCACAAGAATTGTGTCTAAATTAAATCCCGATTTTGGCTTTATCGCCAACTTTTATTTTGGTAATGCGCAAGCTAACGGTAGTGATACAAGATTGATAGAAAGAGTAGGTGGAGATTTAAGATTAATTCACAAAAAAGTAAAGGTAATAGGATCTTTAAAATTTAATGATTGGGGACCTTATGATTATCACCGTGATTTCAACTTAACTTATCCTTTACAATATTCATTAGATTTATCAACCTCTGTAGGGAAACCAAATTGGTTTATTTTGCCAGATACAAAAATTGGTATTATGGGTACATGGAGATCATTGAATCAATATTCTGCAAGATTTTCACCAAATCAAGCGGCATCGCAATACTCAACTCAACCAATTATCAGTCCAGTTGGTTTTGGTAATGGATCAGAATGGGAAATTAGAACATACATACACATCAATATTGGTAAATAATAAAAACAAGTACTATGAAAAATATAAAAATTAATAACGTAAAAAAAATATTTCTTCTAGGATTGATACTAATTACCAGTGTCAATTGTCAAAGAAATTTATCTGACGATGCTACGCTTTCTACTTATTCAAAAAACGGAGATGTTTTTATAGACGGTTTTAGTGCTGGTTTGGGCTACGGAGCTTTTGGAGGTTCGAAGTATACGGCATTTACAGTTGATAAGGAAGTGAAATATGAAGGAACAGCATCAATGAGATTCGATGTACCGAGTTATGGAGATCCTAGTGGAGCTTATGCAGGAGGCGTCTATATTGACGGATCAGGAAGAAATTTGACCGATTTTGATGCTATCACATTTTGGGTCAAAGGGTCACAAGCTGCTTCTTTGAACAGTATCGGTTTTGGTGTAGATTTTGGTTTAAATAAATATAGAGTTGAAATGAGTAATGTTAGTATTGAAACTAATTGGCAAAAAGTTACAATTCCTATTCCAGATGCCTCAAAATTAATTCAAGAGAAAGGTTTGTTTTGGTATTCTGAAGGACCAGAGAATAATTTAGGTTACACTTTTTGGATAGATAATTTAAAATATGAAAAATTAGGTACAATTGCTCATGCAAATCCTGCTATTATGGGTGGTGTTGACGCTAATCAACAGTCTTTCATCGGGTCAAGTATCACTTTATCTGGTTTAACAGATACATTTAATATGGCTTCTGGTATTAATCAAACAATTTCTGTAGCCCCAAGTTATTACACTTTCACATCATCAAATACAAGTGTAGCAACAGTAAGCGAATTAGGTGTTGTTACAATTGTTGGAAGCGGATCATCTGTAATCAAAGCCTCGCTTGGAGGTGTTCAGGCACAAGGGTCTCTAACGGTAAACTCTTTGGGTGCGTTTACAGCAGCACCAATCCCAACAAAACCTGCCTCAAATGTGATTTCGATATATAGTGATACTTACACGAATGTTCCCGTAAATTACACAAATGGTTATTGGGCTCCCTATCAAACCACTACCTCTGCAGACTTTGCAGTTAATGGTAATAACGTGCTTAATTATCAAAATTTTAATTTTGTTGGAATTGAGTTTTCATCACCAACAGTAAATGCGAACGCGATGACCTTTTTGCATTTAGATGTTTTTGTTCCAAACTCCATTAGTCCAACAGCAAGTTTTAAAGTTAAAATTGTAGATTTTGGTGCCGATGGTGCTTATGGCGGATCTGGATCAAATGCTGATTTGACTTCAGGAGTGGTATCTTTTGCCGGGTCGAGTTTTGTTCCAGGCACATGGAAAAGTATCGACATAAATCTAACTAGTTTTACAGGATTACCAAATAAATCACATGTAGCACAGATTGTTTTTGATAGTACAATTGCTAATGTTTCAAGCATCTCAAATGTATATGTTGATAATATCTATTTTTATAACTAAGCCATAACTATTTAAAAGAAATGAAAATGAAAAAATACATAAAGCACAATCTATTATTAATTCCAATAATGCTATTAGTAGTTAGTTGTTCAACCAATGAAAAACAGACGGTTACAACGATGAATCAATTAGTCATGCAAGATGAATTTGATACTGATGGCGCACCAAATAGTGCTCTGTGGGTATATAATATTGGTACTGGTACTAATGGATGGGGAAATAATGAATTAGAATATTATACCAATTTGCCTCAAAATGTTAAAGTACAAGACGGGATGTTGAAAATAACAGCAATCAAAGGTGCTTATATGGGATCATCATACACTTCTGCAAGAATTTCAACTAAAGGCAAATTTCAACAAAAATATGGTCGTGTAGAGGCTAGAATAAAAATGCCATGGGGAAAAGGTTTGTGGCCTGCTTTTTGGATGATTGGAACTAATTCCGACGTTGTAGCGTGGCCGCAATGTGGCGAAATAGACATCATGGAATATCTTGGTAACAATCCTACCACCGTTTTTGGAACAGTTCATGGTCCCGGTTATTCAGGAGCTAATGCTATTACTAAAAACTACACTTTGAGTAATGACAGGTTTGATACTGATTTTCATGTTTTTGGAATAGAATGGGGTGAAAATTATATCAATTATTATGTTGATGATGTATTGTACAATCAAATCACACCAGCTAATGCAAGCGGCGAATGGGTATTTAATCGGCCATTCTATATCATTCTTAATCTTGCTGTAGGAGGAAATCTTCCAGGTTCACCTAATACTGAAACAACTTTTCCGCAAACAATGTTAGTAGATTACGTGCGAATGTATCAATAAGTAATTATAATTTCAAATACTAAAATTAGACTTTTTCAATAAGAGGGGTCTAATTTTAATTTTATATAAATAGATTTTAAAAAGTCATGATTTCGAATACAAATAATACTGATATCTTAGTGAATGAGAATATACATAAACAGGTTTCCATGGAACTTGTGCTGATAGAAGGTGAAGAATTTTACAAAATTAGCAACAACGATTCCATGCGTTCATTTTTTATGAGTATCGTCAGTGACTCCAATCATTGGATGTTTATTTCGAGTAATGGCGGACTAACAGCAGGTAGAAAAAATGCTGAATTTGCTCTTTTTCCGTATTATACCGACGATAAAATCACAGAATTTGCTGATATTACAGGAAGTAAATCTATTTTTAAAATCAATCATGACCATCAAATTCATATTTGGGAACCTTTTTCTGAACGATTTAATGATCACTATTCTTTAACTCGAAATATTTACAAAAATAGATACGGAAATAAAATCATCTTTGAAGAAATTCAAAATGATTTTCAACTTTCATTTCAATACGAATGGAGTTCTAGTAATCAATTCGGATTTGTTAAAACCTCTAAAATCACCAATCATTCCCAAAACGATTACCAGATTTCGTTACTGGATGGAATTCAAAACATCATGCCACATGGTGTAAGTAGCGATTTACAGGCAACAACGAGTAATTTGGTAGATGCCTATAAAAGAAGTGAAATAGATGCACAAAGCGGATTAGGAATTTTTGCATTAAGTGCCATTATCGTTGATAAAGCCGAACCAAGTGAAGCACTGAAAGCGAATATCGTTTGGTCATTAGGATTAGAAAACCCAACCTATTTACTTTCGTCTTTGCAACTTGCTGCTTTTAGAAAAAATCAAAAATTACAAACAGAAACGGACATCAAAGGAGAAAAAGGAGCTTATTTTGTTTCAACCGATATTACTCTACAAAATAACAGTTCTAAAAGTTGGAAAATCATCGCCAATGTAAATCAGAATCAAGCACAAGTCATTCAGCTTTGTGATAGTATTTTGAATGATAAATCACTTGAAAATCAATTAAATGTTGACATTGAGTTAGGAAAGCAAAACCTGATTGCGCTCAATGCTACAGCAGACGGATTACAATTTACTGCCGATAAACGAAAAGATACCCGTCATTTTTCGAATGTACTTTTTAACATTATGCGTGGTGGAATTTTTGATAATAATTATCAAATTGAAAAGAAAGATTTCTCCAATTATGTATCAAAAGCAAACAAACAGATTTTTGAAAATAATAAGGCTTTTTTAAATAATCTAAATGAGATATTCACTTATTCCGATTTGCAAAAGGCACTTTCAAAAGTGGATGATGTTGATTTAATTCGTTTGGCAACAGAATATTTACCGCTAAAATTCAGTAGAAGACACGGCGATCCAAGTCGTCCTTGGAATAAATTCTCGATCAATACCCGAAGCGAAATTGACGGTTCCAAAATATTAGATTACGAAGGAAACTGGCGCGATATTTTCCAAAACTGGGAAGCCTTAGCGTATGCCTATCCCGAATTTATTGACGGAATGATCTTCAAATTCCTGAATGCATCTACATTTGACGGTTACAATCCCTACCGAGTTACCAAAGATGGTTTTGATTGGGAAGCTATTGAACCGGACAATCCTTGGTCATACATTGGATATTGGGGCGATCATCAAATTATTTATTTGTTGAAATTTTTAGAGTTCATTGAAAAATATGCTCCAGGTAAATTAAATGCTTATTTCGATAAGGATTGTTTTGTATATGCAGCAGTGCCTTACACGATTAAATCGTATGAAGATATTTTAAAAAATCCAAAAGACACGATTGAATACAGTCACGATTGGGAGAAAAAAATCAATAAACGCAGAGAGTTAAATGGTGCTGATGGTGCTTTATTAAGAGATAATAATGATGCTATTTATCACGTCAATTTTATTGAAAAAATACTAGCAACGATATTGTCTAAAATGTCCAATTTTATTCCAGAAGCCGGTATTTGGATGAACACGCAACGACCTGAATGGAACGATGCCAATAATGCTTTAGTGGGTAATGGCGTTTCAATGGTAACGCTTTATTATTTGCACCGATTTTTAAAATTTTTCCAACAATTATTAGATAATACCGATCAAGAAACGATTAAAATCTCTAATGAAATGGTCGAGTTTTATCATGCTATTCGAGAAAATTTAATCCAATTCAAACCGTTACTGGAAGGTTCAATCAACAATCAAGAAAGAAAAAAAATAATGGATGCTCTTGGAAAAGCAGCATCAGAATATCGTTTTCAAGTCTACAATAGCGGATTTTGGGGTAAAAAACGAACGCATTCTATGGAAGGTTTGAAAAAATTTACACAAGTAAGTTTGGATTTTATTGAGCATTCGATCAAAGCCAATCAACGAGAAGACAAATTGTATCATGCCTATAATTTGATGTCTTCTACAGAAAATGAAGTGGCGGTTTCGCATCTTTCAGAGATGTTAGAAGGTCAAGTAGCAGCCATTAGTTCTGGATTTTTAGGAGCAAAAGAAACTTTGGGAATTTTAGATAGTTTACGAAACAGTGCTTTATATCGAGCCGATCAAAACAGTTATATTTTATATCCAAACAAACAATTACCAAAGTTTTTAGAGAAAAATATTCTGCCTAAGGATAAAGTTCAAAGTTCTGAATTATTTCATAAATTGCTTCAAAATCAAAATTTCACCATTTTAAATCAAGACATCAAAGGCGATTATCATTTTAATGGAAATTTCCACAATGCAAATGATTTGAATGCCGCTTTAGCACTACTAAAAACGAATGATGAGTATAAAATTTTAGTAGAAAAGGAAGCTAATTTTTTAGAACAAATCTTTGAAGAAGTATTTAATCATAAAGCTTTTACAGGTAGATCAGGAACATTTTATGGCTACGAAGGATTGGGTTCTATTTATTGGCACATGGTTTCTAAATTGCATGTTGCAGTTCAAGAAGTCTGTATAAAAGCGATTAGCGATAATGAAGATTCCAATACAATTAGCGGATTAATTTCGCATTATCAAGAAATTGGTAAAGGTATTGGCGTACATAAATCACCAGTCGTTTATGGTGCATTTCCTACGGATCCCTATTCACATACACCTATGTTTAGAAAGGCACAACAACCTGGAATGACAGGTCAAGTTAAAGAAGATATATTGACCCGAATTGGAGAATTGGGCGTTAAAGTAAACCAAGGAAAACTTCAATTTCAACCCAGTATTTTAAATGAAAATGAGTTTTTAGCGCAAAGTCAAGAAGTCACTTTTATCAATGTTGATGGTTCCCAAAACACTATGGTATTAGAAAAAGATAGTTTGGCATTTACCTACTGTCAAGTTCCAATTATTTACTCAAAATCAGCAACCAATCTTATGGAGTTGTATTATAAAAACGGAATAATGGAACGCGTTGATTCATTAGAATTAGATGAAGAAAAGAGTCAGAAAGTGTTTCAACGAACAGGTGAAATAGTTAAAATTAAAGTCTCAATCAACGAAGGTTTAGTAGCATAATGAAGAAACTAATCTACATAGTATTTGTACTATTGCTTTCTTTTGCAAATAAGAGTCTTTATGCTCAAAAATCAAAAGAAGTAACTGCTAAAATGCTATTAGGAAATCCAAAATATCAAGGTATTTGCTATGGAGGCTATCGAACCAACACAAGAGACAAAGAACCAACCGTTTCAGAAGTTAAGGAAGATTTGAAAATTTTAGCAGCCCTGAACATCAAAATAATCAGAACTTATAATCTGCATCATGAAGAAATTTTAAACGTGCTCAAAGCCATCACTGAAATACAAAAAGAGAATCCCAAATTTGAAATGTATGTGATGTTGGGCGCATGGATCGATTGCAAAAATGCATGGACCGAGTTCCCACCAATTCACGAGGAAGAAAGTCAACGCAATGCTGTTGAAATTCAAAAAGCAGTTGAGTTAGCCAATCAATATCCAGCAATTATAAAGATTATTTCAGTCGGAAACGAAGCTATGGTGAAATGGGCAACCAGTTATTATGTTACTCCAGCTACAATTTTAAAATGGGTGAATCATTTTCAAGAGCTAAAGAAACAAGATAAATTACCTAAAAATCTCTGGATAACAAGTTCTGATAATTATCTTTCTTGGGGTGGAGGCGATGCTCAATATCATACCGAAGATTTGAATCAATTGATTAAAGCGGTCGATTTTATTTCTATGCACACGTATCCCATTCATGACGAACGTTTCTTTCCAGAAATTTGGGGAGTTAAAGAAAATGAAGCCAATCTTTCCGACAAAATGAAAATTGACGCCGCTATGGTGCGCGCTAGAGATTATGCCATTTCACAATATAATGGTGTGGTAAACTACATGAAGTCGATTGGTGTTAACAAGCCCGTTGAAATGGGTGAAACCGGATGGACAACTATTGATGCTATATATTATGGAGTTGAAGGTTCCAAAGCTGCAGATGAATACAAAGCGGCTCAGTATTATCAATTGATGCGCGAGTGGTCGAACAAAGAAAAAATCACGTGTTTTTATTTTGAAGCTTTTGATGAAAATTGGAAAGATGGTTCCAATCCGAATGGGTATGAAAATCATTTTGGATTATTCAATTTGCAAAACCAAGCCAAATTTGCGCTTTGGGATAAAATAGATAAAGGCGTTTTTAAAGGTTTGACTCGAAATGGTAAGCCTATTACAAAAAGCTATGACGGTAACGAAAAAGCTTTATGGCAAGATGTTAAAGTTCCAAGATTCATTAATAAACAAAATTAGTAATGGATACAATTCCTATTAAAATAAACTTTTTTAAACTTTTGATGCTTAGTATGGTATTGTCATTATTTGGTTGCGGAAGTTCAAAAGAAATGAAAGTAGAAGTCTATGAAACCTCCGCTAACGGAAATTCATTACGAAAAATGACCGATTTCTCAAAAAGTTCTAATCCTGTAACAATAACAGTAAATCCAGAAGAAAAATTTCAAACGATAACGGGTTTTGGTGGTGCTTTTACCGAATCGTCAGCTTATTTAGTTAATAAATTAAGTGCATCAAATCGAAAAAAAATAATGGAAGCTTATTTTAGTGAAAACGGTGCTAATTATTCATTGACAAGAACACATATCAATTCTTGTGATTTTTCATTAAAACACTATGCTTATGCGATGGTGGATGGCGATAAAAATTTAGAACATTTTTCTATCGAAGAAGATAAAAGCAACCATTTAATTCCGATGATTTTGCAAGCCAAAGCAATTTCTAAAGAAGGATTTAAAATCATTGCATCACCCTGGACATCGCCACCCTGGATGAAAGACAATAAAAATTGGGTTGGCGGAAAATTATTACCCGAATATTACGATACTTGGGCATTATATTTTTCAAAATACATTGACGCGTATAAAAAAGAAGGAATTGATATTTGGGGTCTAACAGTTGAAAACGAACCTCACGGGAACGGAAATAATTGGGAAAGCATGCTTTTTTCTCCTCAAGAGATGACCAACTTTGTTCAGAATTATTTGGGTCCGAAATTAGAGAAAGATGGTAAGTCTAATGTAAAAATTTTGGGTTACGACCAAAATAGAGCCGGTATTAAAGAATGGGTGGATGAAATTTACAAAGACGAGGCATCATCCAAATATTATTCCGGTACAGCCATTCACTGGTACGAAAGTACTTATGAGGTTTTTCCAGAAGATTTGCAATATGCCCACAAAAAAGCACCCAATAAGTACCTAATTCAAACCGAAGCATGTGTCGATTCTGAAGTCCCTCATTGGCAAGATGATACTTGGTATTGGAAAAAAGAGGCTACCGATTGGGGTTGGGATTGGGCATCCGAAAAAGATAAATATTTACATCCAAAATACGCACCCGTAAATCGTTACGCCGTTGATATTATTGGCTGTTTAAATAACTGGGTTGATGGTTGGGTGGACTGGAACATGGTGTTGGATACAAAAGGCGGTCCGAATTGGTTCAAAAATTGGTGTGTAGCACCTGTAATTGTGAATCCGGATACCGACGAAGTTTATTTAACGCCTTTGTATTATGTGATGTCGCATTTTAGCAAATTTATGCGTCCAGGTGCTGTCAAAATTGGTTGTGTAATTGACAACAAAGATTTGGTTGCAACAGCTGTAAAAAATCCTGACAATTCCATTGCGCTTGTTGTTTTTAATCCAACGGATAACATTCAAAATTTAGAAATAAAATTAACAAACCAAACTAAACATATTGCTATTAATGCAAAAGCTTTGCAAACGGTGGTTATTAAATAGAAATACTTTCAATTATGTCAAAAAATTCAATACCAACACAAAAGGTTCCAATAGGTCAAAAAATTGCATTTGGATTAGGAATGTTGGCCAATCAAATGTTTCCGGCTGCCTTGGGTATTTTTATGGTAGTACTTGTTGAGGATTTAAAATTTTCAGCTTGGATGTGGGGGATGTTATTTTTCTTGCCTAGAATATTTGATGCGTTTATTGATCCAATTATGGGTTTTATTACAGATAATACTCGTTCTGTTTGGGGAAGACGACGACAATATGTATTTATTGGAGCAATAATTATGGGAATTTCTTTCGTTGTAATGTGGCAATTGTATCGAGAAGATGGAATAGATTATAATTTTTGGTATTTTCTATTATGGTCGTTTATTTTTTATATTGGACTTTCTGTTTTTAGTGTACCTTATGTAGCTATGGGATATGAAATGAGTGATGATTTTCACGAGCGAACCAGTATAATGGCAATATCACAATGGATCGGGCAATGGGCATGGGTAATTGCGCCTTGGTTTTGGGTGGTTATGTATGATCCAAAGTGGTTTCCAAATGCAGATACCGCAACAAGAACTTTAGCCGTTTGGGTAGGAATTTCATGTATGATTTTAGCAATGATACCTGCTATTTTCATTAGAAGTAAATCAACTAAAAATGAAGAAAGTTTTTCGCCCTTAACTTTTAATACCATTGGAGGTAGTTTGAAAGAAATTTTTAAAAGTTTCAAAGAAGCTTTTATCAACAAACCTTTTAGAAAACTTTGCATCGCTACTTTTTTGATTTTCAATGCTTTTAATACTGTAGCTGGTTTTACTTTTTTTATAGTTGTTTATTATCTTTTTAATGGAAGTACAGCCAAAGCAGGAATTTGGCCAACACTTTTTGGGTGTTTAGGAGCATTAGCAACTACTTTTATTGTCATTCCAATTGTATCGAGTATTTCAAAAAGAATGGGTAAAAGAGATGCTTTTTTAGTGTGTCAAGGAATATCTGTTTTCGGATATATTTTGCTTTGGTTTCTTTTCATTCCCGGAAAGCCCTATATGTTTATATTTGCGTTACCTTTCTTTTCTTTTGGAATCGGAAGTCTATTTACTTTGATGATGTCAATGACAGCAGATGTTTGCGACATGGATGAACTAACTTCTGGAAAAAGGAGAGAAGGAATCTTTGGTGCTATATACTGGTGGATGGTAAAATTTGGCTTTGCCATTGCTGGATTATTAACTGGAGTTATTATGTCATGTGTTGGTTTTGATCCAAGTTCACCAACTCAAACCGATGGAGCAATTACTGGTTTAAGACTCTTCTTCTCTGGAATTCCAATTCTTGGAACTTTAATAGCTATGTGGGTGATGAGAAATTATGATTTAACAGAAGATAAAGCTAAAGAAATAAAAGAAGAATTAATTTCTAAAAGAGGAGTATTATAATTGTTTGAAATTTTATATGAATTTTTGAAGCGCGTGCCAAAAGCTATAGAATAAGAAAAACATTTTGAATATATTAGACTTATATAACTTCAAAATTGGCAATGCAGAACAGAATTAGTATAAAAAACAATTAAACAATAACTGTTAATTTGAGGTAATTTCAAATAAATAAACTAGCTATGAAAAAAATAATTTCAAATAAAATTCTTTTAATATTACTTTTTATTACACAATTCTGTTTTTCTCAAGTAGATGTAGTATATAGCAATTTAGTTTGGTCCGATGAATTTGATACCAATGGCGCTATTAATTCGAATAACTGGTTTCAACAAACGCAATTGCCTGCAGGTGGCAGTTGGTTTAACGGCGAAGCGCAACATTATACGAATCACTTAACTAATTCTTTTGTTAACGGAGGCACGCTAAATATTGTTGCCAAAAAAGAACCTTATACCGATCAAGGGGTAACTAAACAATACACTTCAGCTCGATTGAATTCAAAATTTGCTTTTAAATATGGTCGAGTAGATGTTCGAGCAAAACTGCCAATAGATGCCGGAACTTGGCCCGCAATATGGATGCTAGGTAAAAATGTCAATGAACCCGGGGGTTATTTTGCTTCAACATATGGTACAACCGATTGGCCTGCATGCGGTGAAACTGATATCATGGAGCATGGGATTTTTTCTGGTCAATCGATTAATTATATTCAGAGTACCTTACATACTCCGTCTTCTTATGGAAATTCAGTCAACAATGGTGGGACAATTGCTTCCGATTTAGCCAATAATTATCACATATATTCAGTAAATTGGTCGCCTTTTCAAATTTCATTTCTATTGGATGGAGTAATTTTTTATACTTACAATCCAGCAGTGAAGGATGCTACTACATGGCCATTTGACAAAGATCAATATTTATTATTAAATCTAGCAATCGGTGGCGTAGCTGGTTCAACTGCTTCTAATTTTACTCAAGCCTCTATGCAAATTGATTATGTTAGAGTATATCAAAATACATTAGTTGACACAGTGCCTCCGACAAATTTTACAGCTTCAGTGGGAGCTGTAACAGGTTCAACAGTGCAGCTTTTATTGAATGCAACCGATAATTCTGGAGCATTAGCCTACACTGTTACTTATAACGGAATTACTTATTCAACTGCTGGAACCTCTGGAGTTCAAAGTTCATTAATAATTCCAAATTTATCTCCCAATACAACATATACTTTTACAGTAACAGCAAGTGACTTATCAGGTAATAGTGCAGTTAATAATCCTATTGTGTTGAATGCCACAACTCCAGCAAGTATTCAATGTTCAGGAAATTCCAATATAGCGCAACAAGGTTCTTTTTCTGTAGGGTATAATTATACTTTTCAAACCATTGGTACCGATGTGAAAATTACATTTGAATTATTGGATACGGATAAAGTGGGCGTTGTAGCTTATTTATGGAAGCAGACTCCTTTTTCTGAAATACAAATGACCAATGTTTCGGGAAACACTTTTACCCAAACTGTAACGGGTCTAACTATTGGTTCCACAATTAATTATGCAGTGAAGTTTGCTTATGCAGGTGGATTATCAGTAACTAAATATTTTTCTTATGTGGTTGGTTCCAATTGTCAATTAGGAATTGATACAATATCTGAAGTAAGTCAATTTAACTTTCCAAATCCGACAAGAGATTATATCACAATTTCATCAAATAAAATTATTGATAGAATTGAATTGTTTAATCTGTTAGGAACTCTAGTCTTAAATACGGAAGTCAATACTAACAAAATTGATATTAGAGATTTACCAAATGGAATTTATTTGATGGCTGTTTATTCAGGAACTGAAAGAACTATTAAAAAAGTTATTAAAGAATAAACTCCATATATTTTAATACTGTTTTAGAAGTACATATCTTTTTTATTGTGTTTTAAATGTTAAATTTTATAGTAAAATTTGTTTATTAACAAATTATTATATTACATTTGGCTATAGTTTAATCATAATTTAACAGTTGCCTATACAATAAAACTACTTTTTTAGAGAAAATCTCCATTTTTAAAACAAAACTAAAAGGTAATTTTATGGCTACTACTCAACTTCCAGATGCTTTATTGGTAAAGAATTACATAGCTGGCGATGAAAATGCGTTAGTTATATTAATTAAAAGACATCAATCTAAAATTTACGGTTTTATTTATTCTAAAATAAATGATCGTGATTTAGCGGATGACATTTTTCAGGATACTTTCATGAAAGTAATTAAGACTTTAAAGTCTAACTCTTATAACGAAGAAGGTAAATTTTTACCATGGGTTATGAGAATTTCTCATAATTTAATTATGGATTATTTCAGAAAAAATCAAAAAATGCCAATGGTTAGAGAAACTGACGAATTTTCTATTTTTTCTATTTTACAAGAAACTTCTCCTAATATTGAAAAGAGAATTATTAGTGAATTAATCGAAAAAGATTTACAAAAGATTATTAACGAATTACCAGAAGACCAAAGAGAGGTGCTTACTATGCGTATCTATCAAGACTACAGTTTTAATGAAATAGCAGAGTTAACAGGAGTAAGTATCAACACTGCATTAGGAAGAATGCGATACGCTATTATAAATTTGAGAAAAGTTATTGAAAAAAATCAAATTATTTTAACAAATTAAACAATAAATATCTTGCTAAAGCGTTATAGTTGTTTAATTTAAAATATACTATGGCAAAACTTTACTCTAAACAAGAATTAGCAAGTACTAAAATGTTACCAAAAAGTGAAACAATACGTTTTTTATTAAATTATTCTAAAGCACTTACTTTAGTTCAAATTGGTAACATGAAATGCGAAATTATAGCTAATTAATAAATATCCCGATAATTACTAAATTTATCGGGATATTTTTTTTAAAAGGTCTTTTCTTCCAATGGCTTTGGTGATAATGTCTTTATCGATATCCCAACCCCGTGCAGGTGAATATTCTCTACCATACCAAATGATTTGTAAATGCAGCTCATTCCATAAGTGTTTTGGAAAAATCTTTTTGGCATCTTTTTCAGTTTGTACCACATTTCGTCCATCCGATAAACTCCATCGATACATCAATCTATGGATATGAGTATCCACAGGAAAAGCAGGCACTCCAAAAGCTTGACTCATAACAACACTAGCTGTTTTATGACCAACTGCTGGTAGTTCCTCTAAAGCTTCAAAACTTTGAGGTACCTCCCCGTTATATTTATCAATTAATATATGAGACAAACCATGGATTCCTTTCGATTTCATAGGAGATAATCCACATGGGCGAATAATTTCTTTTATTTCCTCTATACTCATCTTGACCATATCAAATGGATTATCAGCTTTGGCAAATAATATTGGTGTAATTTGATTGACGCGAACATCAGTACATTGTGCAGAAAGTAATACCGCAATTAATAAAGTATATGGGTCTTTGTGATCTAAAGGAAAAGGAATTTCGGGATAAATATCTTTTAACGTATTTATAACAAACGTTGCACGTTCTTTTTTGGTCATTTTTTTCTAATTTTGAAATGTAAAGTAAATCAATTTCAGTTCCAATTGCAAAATCAATTTGATTAAAAATGACAACACTACAAAAAGGTGATATAGCACCTAATTTTTCGGCAAAAGATCAAAATGGAGTAAATCACTCGTTGGCAGATTACAAGGGAAAAAAGTTAGTAGTTTTCTTTTATCCAAAAGCCAATACACCAGGTTGTACCGCTGAAGCTTGCGATTTGAGGGATAATTACGAACGTTTTCAGGCGAATAATTATGAAATTATTGGAGTAAGTGCCGATAATGAAAAAGCCCAACTCAAATTTAAAGACAAATTTAATTTTCCATTTCCACTATTAGCAGACGAAGATAAATCTGTTATTCAGGCTTTTGGTGTTTGGGGACCAAAAAAGTTTATGGGAAAAGAGTATGATGGAATTCATCGAACAACATTTATTATTGACGAAAACGGAATTATTGATGAGGTGATTTCCGATGTAAAAACCAAAGCCCATGCAGCTCAAATATTGAAGTAACTGTAAATCGTAAATTTAAGAAACTAAAATCTTCGGTTTTTAATTATAAATATCATAGTAAGCTTAATCGTTTTCTGAAAATATAAGATTAATATAAACTTTTATATTTCGTTGGATTGACTTCATTCATGATAGAATATACTTTCTCGAAAATATCCTCTATAGATGGTTTAGAGAAATAGTCCCCGTCTGTACCGTAAGCAGGTCTATGAGGTTTAGCTGCTAATGTTTGTGGCGCACTATCTAAGTGTTTATACCCATTTTGAACCTCAATAATCTCTTGTAATATGTATGCACTTGCCCCGCCTGGAACATCTTCGTCAATTACGAGAAGTCGATTTGTTTTTGCAATACTTTTTACAATGTCATGATTAATGTCAAATGGTAACAACGATTGAACGTCAATGATTTCAGAACTAATTCCAACAGTTTCCAATTCTTTTGCGGCTTGTTCGACTAATCTTAAGGTAGAACCATACGAGACCAAAGTAATATCGCTTCCCTCTCTAATGGTTTCAACGACACCAATAGGGGTTTTAAATTCACCTAAATTGGTTGGCATTTTTTCTTTTAAGCGATAGCCGTTCAAACATTCAATTACCAATGCAGGCTCGTCTTTTTCAAATAAAGTATTGTAAAATCCTGCTGCTTTTGTCATATTTCGGGGTACTAAAACATGGATGCCACGAATAGCATTGATTATCATTCCCATGGGTGAACCCGAATGCCAAACGCCTTCCAAACGATGTCCACGAGTTCTAATGATTAAAGGTGCCTTTTGTCGTCCAGCAGTTCGATATTGTAATGTTGCTAAATCATCACTCATGATTTGAATAGCATAAAGTAAATAATCTAAATATTGAATTTCAGCAATTGGACGTAAGCCTCGCATCGCCATTCCAATTCCTTGACCTAGAATAGTTGCTTCTCTAATTCCTGCATCGGCAACTCGAAATTCTCCATATTTCTCTTGCATCCCTTCCAAGCCTTGATTTACATCACCAATATTTCCAGAATCTTCTCCAAAAATAAGAGCTTCTGGATACTTTGTGAATAGTGCATCAAAATTATCTCTCAAAACCAAACGTGCATCAACCTCCTCAGCAGAAGTATCATAGGTTGGTGCAACTTCTTTAGAAGTCAATATCTTATTAGTAGATTCAGAAAATAAATGAGAACTAAACTTTGGTTGAATTTTAGCAATATAATTGGTGATCCAAGCAGCTAATTGTGTTTTCCCATTTTCATTGATTATCATTCGTAGCACTTTACGTGCCGCAGTTAAAATATCCTTGCGGATTGGTTCTTTTATTGATTTTAAATCAGTAGTAATTTTATCAATGAATATTTTATTTTCACTTAATGCTGCAATTGAATCTAATAGATTACATAAGTCTTTTTGTTCCTCTTTCATGGGAGTAACAAAAGCTGTCCAAGCTAATTTTTTTCCTTCTAAAACATCTTTTTTTGCTTGATTGTCAATATCTTCTATTTCCTCTGATGACGCAACATTATTCTCTATCAACCATAAACGCATTTGTGCTAAACAATCAAATTCGGTTTCCCATGCTAATCTATCGGCATTTTTGTATCGTTCATGACTTCCAGAAGTGGAATGTCCTTGTGGTTGTGTTAGTTCTCTCACATGAATTAGTACGGGAACGTGCTCTTCTCTGGCAATGGCAGCGGCTTTTTCGTAGGTAGCAACCAAAGCTGGATAATCCCACCCTTTGACGGTAAGAATTTCATATCCTTTTCCATTTTCATCACGTTGGAATCCTTTTAGAATCTCAGATATATTTTCTTTGGTGGTTTGATGTCTTGCATGTACTGAAATTCCGTATTCATCATCCCAGACACTCATTACCATCGGTACTTGTAAAACGCCAGCTGCATTGATGGTTTCAAAGAATAAACCTTCGGATGTAGAGGCATTTCCTATCGTTCCCCATGCGATTTCATTTCCATTTTCTGAAAAATTCGATTGATTAATTCCCGCAACGTTTCTATATATTTTTGAGGCTTGTGCTAAACCTAACAATCGAGGCATTTGTCCTGCAGTTGGCGAAATATCTGCACTGGAGTTCTTTTGTTTGGTTAAGTTGTTCCAATTTCCATTTTCATCAAGCGAATGGGTAGCAAAGTGACCGCCCATTTGTCGACCAGCACTCATGGGATCAAAATTTATGTCAGTGTGACCATATAATCCTGCAAAGAATTGTTCAATTGTTAGAGCGCCAATGGCCATCATAAACGTTTGGTCTCGATAATAACCTGATCGAAAGTCTCCGTTTCTAAAAGCTTTTGCTAATGCCAATTGAGGTACTTCTTTTCCATCACCAAAAATTCCGAACTTAGCTTTACCTGTAAGCACTTCTCGTCTTCCTAATAAACTGCATTCGCGGCTTATGGTAGCAATTTTATAATCGTTTAAAACTTCGGCTTTAAAATCTTCAAAAGTAATTTCGACTTTGGTTTGTGTTTCGGTCATAATTGAAAAAGAGTTTCTTAATGAAACAAATTTAATGAAAAAGTAGTAATAATTATAATTCTATGAAAAAAATATAATTTAAGTATTGGTAATTAAATCTTTGTTTACGAAGATTTAATTATGAAATATTCATTAAAAACACATTTTTAGTATTATAAATTTAATGAATTGCATTTTAGTTTTGCTTTATTCTGAAGTTTTAGTAAAATCTAAATCTTGAAAATCATAACTAAAATCGGTTAGTGGCGAAATAGCTTTCATTTTGAAATGCACTCCTTTTCCATTACTATCAGTATCGAAGAACATAAAAGCGTCTGCATGAAAACTTCGGTTGTCCCATTTTACAGCAAAGATTTTTTCTTTATATAAAAAGATAGAGCCTGTTAATCTTGGAGATCGAACGGAGGTAAAACGTAATGCTCCTTTTCGATTATTTATGATGATATCTCCAAACCATTTGTCGTTATATATTCCAATAAAATTCTGTGAAATAATTTTTTTTCTAGTCATCATATTTTCTTCAACTATGGTCCAAACATCATCGGTAATTTTATCCGCATTATTTTCTTTGAGTTTTCTTTCATTGAATAAACTTTCTACATGATCTGGATATTTTAATCCTAAATAACTATCTTTAATAGTATTTGAAATGGCATTAAATGCAGCACCAGATTGCTGGTTTGTTAATACAATAATTCCTAATTGAATATCGGGAAACATAATGGTTTGTGTCACTATTCCGTCAAGACCGCCTGTATGAGAAACTTGTAAATGACCATTTACATCAGCCAATTGCCATCCCAAACCATAGGTTTTAAAATTGCAATTGTAAGGCTTCATATTGGCTATAGGTAAAATGGTTTGTGGTGTCCACATTTCTTGATGTACATCTTGACTGAACAATTTATTTTGGTCTTGATCACCATATTTTCCGTTTTTTAATTGCGCAATAACCCATTTACTTAAATCGTTAGTACTAGCATATATTCCAGCGGCAGCATCAAATATTGGATTCGTATATCGTTTAATAACCTCTAATTTTCCATTGGTTGGAACATGGGGAACAATAGTATTTGTGGTGTCTTTTACTCTTCTCCAAGAAGCAGCACTATTGTTCATCTGTAAAGGTTTCATTATTCGGGACTCAATAAAATCGCACCATGATTTTCCTGAAACTCGTTCTATAACTTCGCCAGCAATTACATACAGTAGATTATCATAATCGTACTCCGCTCTAAAACCCGAAACTGGTTTTAAATATTGAATATTTTTGATAATATCTTTGGGTGTAAAATTATGTCCGTCGGGCCAAATCATTAAATCTCCTGCTCCTAATCCAAGTCCACTTCGATGAGTTAATAAATCTCTAATGGTAAATTCGTTGGTCACATAATCATTATACATTTTAAATTCAGGAATGTATTGAATTACTCTATCGTCCCAATTGATTTTCTTTTCGTCAACCAACATTCCCAAGGCTGCAGTTGTAAAGGCTTTACTATTGGATGCAATCCCGAATAACGTGTTACCATCTACTTTTTGTTGTGTGTTGATATTGGTAACACCATACCCTTTTGATATTACAATCTTCCCATCCTTTACAATGGCTACCGCAATTCCAGGCACATTGAAGGCTTTCATGGTTCTTGCAACAACATCATCCAGTTTTGATTCTTTTATTTGTGCTTTTAGATTAAAGTTTAGTGCTATAAGAAAAATAATTGATAATTTGATTTTCATAATTTTAAGTTTATTATTAGATAAAACCTCTTTGTCTTTTGGCTTCGAATAGTAAAATTGCTGAAGCGACAGAAACATTCATAGAATCGATTTCACCTTGCATGGGAATTAAAATATTTTGCTTTGAATGATCGCGCCAAGCTTGCGTGAGACCAGTGGCTTCAGTGCCTACTACTAATGCTGTTGGATTTGTATAATTTTCCTGATAGTAAGCATGGGAGTTTTGCAATGTGGCACTAAAAATGGCAATACTCTTATTTTTTAAATATTGAATAACTTCCTCGGTTGATCCTGTTGCGATTTGGTTAGTAAAAAGGCATCCTACGCTCGAGCGAACGATATTTGGATTGTATAAATCTGTTTTAGGATTGGCAATAATAACAGCATCAATATTTGCCGCATCACAGGTTCTAAGCATCGCTCCTATATTACCTGGTTTTTCAATAGATTCCATTACTAAAATTAATGGGTTTTTAGGTAATATTAAATCTGTTAAAGTAAGCGATTTCGTTCTAGCTACTGCAAGTATTCCCTCGGTGGTGTCTCGATAAGCAAGTTTTTTATAAACTTCCTTATTAATTTCAATTAAATCAAATGAATGTGTAGAAAATGTGGCTATTTGGTCTTGAGAGATTAATTCTGGAAGAAAAAGAATGGTTTCAAGTTCATAATCTCCTTTGATAGCTAATTCTATTTCGCGTTTACCTTCAATCATGAAAGTTCCAGATTGCTTGCGAGCTTTTGCTTTTTCCTGCAGTTGAATTAAAGATTTGATAAACGGATTTTGTATTGACGTAATTTGTTTCAATGGGACGCAAAGATTTTTGGCGAATTTACAGAGATTTTTAGAATATCCAATTTACTTGGTTAAATACAACCAACCAACAATAGGTTCAGGATAATCATCATCGTTCAAATTTAAGATGTAAAAATAAGTTCCTTTGGGAGCCACCTGGTTATCAAGAAGTAATCCTTTTGTAGCAAATCCATCCCAATCGGGGGATTGATTGTTACCAGTCCAGATTAATCTTCCCCATCGATTGTATACTTCTAATTCATAATTTGTAAAGATATTTTTTAAACCAGCAATAAAAAAAGTCTCATTTGTACCATCACCATTTGCAGAAACATAATTGTAAATTGTAGGCGGACAGTTTCTTGTTTTTAATAAAAAGGAAGTTATAGCATAGCAATGATCATTGTCAACTCTAACAAAAATCTCTTTTGGAGTTGTTAGTGCCATATAACTACTATAGTTGAGAATTGGGTTTATTTGATTTTGAGCATCAGTATTAGATTCGTAAAATTGTATATTGTCATTAGAATCAACTTTCACTGCATTTTGATAATCTGAAAAATCAAATGTAGCTGCTGTAAGTCCGGTATTACAGGAAAAAATAGGATTTAACACATTAAATGAAGGTGAACTCCACTGCGATATAATTTGAGAAAAACTATTATTGTTTTCGAGAAGTTCGGTTACAATTCCATGACCTGTTCCATCATCATCTACAACAAAAGTTAATGTAAAATTAGAGGGAATTCCATCGGGTAAAGTAATCACAATTTGCCTATTTTCACTTCCATCAATTGGAATTATTGCAGTAGTTTGTGTTTGAGCGACCAGCTGACCATTGGCATAAATAGCTATTGGGGTTCCTGCAGGAAGAGGATTTGTACAATTCAAATTTGAAACCGTATAATTAGCAGTGAGTACTTTAGAATTACAATTTTGTGAAATATTTGTAGTAGCAATGCTAGCATCAGCTAATTGGCTATTGAGTTTTGTTACTACTACATTAATCAGTACAACATCTTGTCCCGAGGTGAGCTTAATTTGCGCCGAGGCATCTCCGATATGAATATTATTTTGAATATTATAGAAATCTAAATCCATATTGTATAGTGTAGAACTTCCTGTAAAACTATTGGTCCCGTTAAAAGCATTATCGGCGGGGTTTAAAGGAGGATTACTCAAAATAGTTCCATTGATTTGCAGGGTTTCATTGACGGCAAGTATAGCATCGCCTTCCCAGGCGACAAAACCAATTTTAGCACCAGCATTATCAATAACATTTAGGTTTGTCAAATTGATAGTGACATCATTTGGAATACTTTCTAAACCATCATAAATATTGATTTGATTTAAAGGTAAATTTGAGTCTTTGTAAACAATTACTAAAGCCCATCCCGCAAAATTTGTTCTGTTGTTGCAATAACCAGGCTCATTAAGTAGGGTTTGAGAAATGTCTAAATCAGAAAGGGTGTAATTACCGTTTCCGGTACTTAAAATTTGATTAGTTACATCTTTAAAAGCACTAAAATAGGGTAGTCCAGAGCTCACACTAACGTTAGAAAAAGTTCGTTGCGCATTGATATCGATGCCATTTAATTTAACATTGAAATCTCCTTGTCCAGAACCTGCCCAGTATAAATAGGCACTTTGAATAATTTGCGTTGAAGATAAATTTAAATTTGCAGTCGAGGAGGTGACTAATAAATCTTCGCAGCCTGGAGTAACATTATTTTCTCCTAAATTCATAGTGTTTCCTACAAAAAGAAAATCATATCTTCCATTAAATTGCTGGTATAGGGTTACATTCTGACCATAAAAGGGACAAAAAGAGCAGAGAATAATACTAAAATATAGTAAACGAAGTTTTAAATTCATCCAAACATAGTAATTATGAGTTCGAAAGTAGGGAATTATTTTTAAATATGACTACTTTTGAAATTGGAATTACTATTAAAAAATGATTAATTTTCCGAAGTTTAAAAATAGAAGTGAAACAATACCAAGTTAAACGTTACCAACAGCAACATTTTACTCTTTGGAATGCTTTTATAAGTGTTGCCAAAAATGCTACTTTTTTATTTCATAGAGATTTTATGGAATACCACTCCGATAGGTTTAATGATTATTCATTACTCATATTGGATCAAGATAAATTGGTTGCTGTTTTACCAGCCAACCGATTAGGTGATACAGTATATTCACATCAAGGTTTGAGTTATGGTTCGTTAGTTGTAAAAAAAGATATTCGAATAAAGGAGTATGTTTTACTATTCAAAGAAATCATGCAGTTTTTGCAAACTGATGGGGTTGAGTATTTTGAATTAAAGCTTTTACCCAAGATTTACAATCAAACGATTGCAGATGAAATAGATTATGTTGCCTTTTTGATGCAATCTTCGCTCTATAGAACAGATGTTTATTTAACGATAGATATGCAAATTGCCTATCAACCAAATAGAAATCGAAAGAGAGCTTTAAAAATCGCCAATGAATTAGGTATTGATATTAAAGAAGAAGAAAATTTTGATGGTTTTTGGAATCAAATATTAATTCCGAATTTACAAGAACGATTTGGTGTGACTCCGGTACACTCCTGTGAGGAGATTAAAATGTTAGCAACCTTATTTCCCAATAATATTCTACTTTTTAATGCATTTCAAAATAATTGTTTAAAAGCAGGCGTTGTAATGTTTTTGACCGATAACGTAGCGCATTTTCAATATAGTTCTGGAGGAAACGATAGAAACGATACTGCTGCTTTAGATGTGCTGTTTGACTTTATAATTCAAAAATATGCCGATAAAAAGTATGTTAGTTTTGGCAGTTCCTCAGAAGATAATGGGCTAAAATTAAACGAAGGCTTGGCGTATTGGAAAGAAAGTTTTGGTGCAAAGACTGCGGTTCAAAGTTTCCACCGATTCAAGACTTCCAATCATTATTTATTAGACACGATTTTGTTATGATAAAGTTTCTCGATTTACAAAAGATAAATTTAGTCTATCAAGAGCAATTTCACGATAAAATGAAGTTGGTGCTAGATAAAGGTTGGTTTATTCTTGGCGAAGAAGTCAAAACATTTGAGGCCAATTTTACCAACTATTGTGGAACAAAACATTGTATTGGGGTTGGGAATGGGCTAGATGCACTAGTACTTATTTTTAAGGGATACATTCAATTAGGTAAGTTGCAAAAAGGCGATGAAGTCATTGTTCCTGCCAACACCTATATTGCAAGTATTTTAGCAATTCTCCAAGCCGATTTGGTTCCGGTATTGCTCGAACCAAGATTAGAAACTTATAACATAAATCCCGATTTGATTGAGGATAAAATTACCTCCAAAACTAAAGCTATTTTAGCCGTTCATTTATATGGACAATTGGCTGAAATGCATGTTATAAATGCTATTGCAAACGAATATAATTTAATAGTCGTTGAAGATGCAGCACAAGCTCATGGTGCAGTTTTTGTAAACCCGGACGCAGTCCAGGCACAATTAAAAGCTGGAAATTTATCCGATGCAGCTGCCTTTAGTTTTTACCCAGGAAAGAATTTGGGTGCTCTTGGCGATGCGGGTGCGATTACTACCAATGATGACGCATTGGCAAAAGTAATTAACGCTCTTCGTAATTATGGATCGGAGAAAAAATACCACAATGAGTTTATCGGAATAAATTCTCGGTTGGATGAACTTCAAGCTGCATTTTTAAATGTTAAGTTATCTCATTTAGATGCTGATAATCAAAAAAGAAGGAATGTTGCAAAAAGGTATTTTACTGAAATTACAAACAATAAAATAAACTTACCATATTGGGATTTTTCTTCCAATCATGTCTTTCATTTGTTTGTAATTCGAACGGAAAATAGAGCAGCTTTACAAGAATATTTATGGCAAAATGATATTGAAACGATGATTCATTATCCCATTCCGCCGCACCAACAAAAAGCACTTGCTCACTGGAATTCGCTTTCTTTCCCAATTACAGAAAAGATTCATAGCGAAGTGCTGAGTTTGCCTATTAGTCCGATTATGACTTTGGAGGAGGTTAATCGTGTAATTGAAATACTTAACCAATACTAATTGAAATTTCTCAAAGAAATACTGTCCAAACCATTATTCAAAGCCACTTCTTTGAACGGAATTAGTATTTTAATTAAAATGGGTATCGGATTTATAACCTCTAAAGTTATTGCCATTTTTATCGGTCCGAGTGGCATGGCATTAGTCGGTAATTTAAGAAATTTTTTAACTTCTACCGAAGCATTTGCAACGTTAGGATTAGAAAATGGAGTTGTTAAATATGTTGCCGAACATAAAAAAGACGAGCAAAAACTGCACCAAACACTTTCTACAATTTTTATTTCAGTAGTATCGATTTGTGCAGTGTTATGTTTTATTTTATTCTTTTTTTCGAATTATTTAAATATAACCATATTTGGTGCGGCGTTCCAGTATGCCTTTGTGTTTAAAGCCTTAGCAATTGCGCTTCCTTTCTATAGTGGAAATATTTTCTTATTAGCAACCATCAATGGGTTAGGCGAATATAAAAAAGTTATTTTCATCAATATCATCGGCAGTTGTATCGGCTTGTTGGTTTCGGTTTTATTGATTTGGTATTGGCAAACCAAAGGTGCTTTATTGTCCATAATTCTGACACCATCATTACTTTTTTTGTTTTCTTTTATTTCAATTAATAAAGAAATTAAACTGATAAAAGCAGTGCGTTTTAAGTTTTATAATCGTTCTTTTCTTATTAGTTTATCTTCCTATTCTTTGATGGCATTAGTGTCGGCTGTTTTTGGACCCATCGTGTTGTTGGCGATTCGTAAAAATATAATTTTACAATTAGGAATCGAACAAGCAGGTTTTTGGGAAGCGATGACAAGAATTTCTTCTTATTCTTTTCTTTTTATTACGTCGTTGATAGGGATTTATTTTTTACCCAAATTGGCTGTTGCAAAGGACAATCAAGAAACCAAAATGCTTTTTTGGGAATATTACAAAGGAATACTGCCTTTATTTATGGTAGGAATGGTGTGCATGTATTTTTTACGAGAATTTATTATCCAAATCCTGTTCACCAAGGCGTTTTTACCCGTTTCAAAACTGTTCTTTTGGCAATTACTAGGCGATGTTTTTAAGGCCGCTTCGTTTATTTTAGGTTATCAGTTTTACGCTAAAAAACTAACCAAAGCTTTCATAGTTTTCGAATTATTTTCGCTGACCGTTTTATACTTTAGCAGTATTTATTGTATGACTCTTTTTAATATCGAAGGAGTTGTCATGGGATATGCCATCACTTATGCAATTTATTTCGTCTCATTGAGTGTTTATTTTAGAAAATGTTTAGGTTGATATATTCCAATGATTCAAATACTGCCTCGCAATTTTGATATAATTGTGTTCTTTTTCGATAAATTGTCTAGCTGCAGCTCCTATTTTTTTGATTTCCATTGGATTTTCAATCAGATGGGAAAGCTCGTGTACTAGATAATCAACATTAGGTAAAGCATTAATGGCTACTTTTTCAGTCAAATGATAGTGGTCTACAAATTCTTTTTCGGCACCAGTAAAAACTACTTTTCCTTTTGCCATTGCCTCGAGCGCATTGTAGCCTTGGTCAAAGCCATAAACTTGATCCAACATAATATGAGCTTGATTGTAAAGCGAAATATATTTGGCATATGGTAAATTTTCAGCAATTGTGATTGCAACTTTTGATGGATATTTCCTTTGGATAATTTGAAGGGCTTTTTTAAAAAAAGAGATTCCTTTGGTATAATAGGTACCGCTATTAATACCCAGAAAAATTATTATTTTACCCGTAATTTCTATTTCTGAATACAGAAATTGGACTGTATTAATGGGATTTGGGATTAAACCTAAAAATTGCGGATGCTTTTGCAAGGGCAAAACATAATCAATATCAGAAGCGAAAACTCCTTCGATATTTTGATATACCAAATCGTGGTTTTTTTTATGATTGGCTGTCAGAAAATCAAATATAAATTTGTATTCCCTTTTTGAATTTGGATTTTCATAATACGGATTCATGATAGAATAACGCTCTTTTTTTGCGATAAGATAATTAGCGACCACATAGTCAATTCCGCAACACAAAAGAAAAGTTTTTTTGTTGTGTTTAAAAATTTTCTTCAATAGAAAACGCTCCAAAATTGGTATGGTTTGTATTGGAGCTTCGTTTATGAATTGCACTACATCAAAGTTTTTTAGTTTGCTCAAATGAAAGTAAAATCGAATCCCGAATTCCAATTTTGCTATATCCCACTTCGTAAGTCTAAAGATAATTTGCCGGAAGAAGTTACCCAATTTGCTTTCACTCCATTTGGCTTTGGTCGACAAATCTGCCGGGAAATTCTTGAAACCATCACCATTGGCAATGATAATCACCTCGTGTCCTAGCGCCACTAATCCTTCTTTCAAAGAATTGTGTAACCGACTAAATTCGCCAACTAATAAAATTCTCACTTATTGCTTATATTTGTTGCTAAAATAGTTAAAAAATAGTGAACTCATCTGCTTCAAAATATAAAATTTGTATCGTTTCCGATCATTTGTCTGGCGGAGGAGCAGAGCGTTGTTCAGCAGTTTTATCTGTTTTTTTTGAGCAAAACAATATTGCTGTTCATCATGTTTTGGTACAAGATAAAATAGAGTACACCTATGCTGGCGAAGTTTTGAATCTTGGCAAACTAAAAAAAGGCGGATTCAATCTATACGATCGATTCCAACGACTTATTACCTTGCATCATTTTTTGAGAAATCATCAATTTGATTATATTATCGATACAAGAGTAAAGAACAGACAATGGCAAGAATGGTTCATTTTTAAATTTATTTATAATGCTCCCACAATCATTTTAGTGCATAGCTACATGACAGAGATGTATTTTCCGAAGTTACTTTTTTTGGCAAAACACATTTTTAAAAAATGTAAAGCTATTGTATCAGTGTCCAAGCTTATTTCCGAAAAAATAACGTCACATTATAATTATTCTCAGGTAGCAACTATCTATAATCCAATCGATTTAATATCAATTGCGCAACAATCAAAAGAAAATATTAACGTAGATTATAAATATATCCTGGCGGTAGGAAATATGCAAGTGGATGTAAAACAATTTGATAAATTAATTAAAATATATGCCCATTCAGAATTACCTAATCGTAATATAAAATTGCTCATTATCGGGCAAGGCGATTTGCTTTTGGGATTGCAGCAGCTGGCTATTGAATTGCAATTGCAAGATAAAGTTATTTTTAAAGGAAGTAGCTCCAATCCATTTCCATACTATAAAGAAGCGCTCTTCACAGTTTTAACTAGCAGAAATGAAGGCTTTCCAACGGTCTTGATTGAGTCATTGGCTTGCGGAACACCTGTTGTATCTTTCAATTGTTTGTCAGGACCGAGCGAAATAATTCAACACGAAACTAATGGGCTATTGGTTGAAAATCAAAATGAAGAAAAATTTGTTTTAGCCATGAATGAAATGGTTTTAAATGAAAAATTATATTATCATTGCAAGCAAAATGCAAAACAAAGTGTGCAACAATTTTCTCTTGAGGCTATTGGTCAACAATGGTTGCAACTGTTGAATTTACAAAAAAATGATCAAGAAATTTAAAGCAATATTTACCCGTTCACTATTGCACAATGCAACACTTTTTATAGTGTTGGCGATTTTGATTTTGATCCCTTTTGTGCTGATTTCGGTCTATAATAATCCTGCCTCAGATGATTTTGATTTTAGCTATCGCACCAAAATTTACTCTGTTTTAGAAGTACAAATTTGGCGATTCAATCATGAAGGTGGACGCTGTTTTTCCAATGGATTGTTAAGTGTCAATCCGTTATATTTTAATAATTACTGGTTGTTTAAAGTCATTCCTGTTTTGGTGATTGCATTGTTTGTTGGTTCTCTTCATTTTTTCTTTTCCAAGGTCTTAGAAAGATTTTCAAGAAGTAAAAAATGGGCAGTGATAGGGCTAATAGTATATTTGTATTTGTTTCAAATACCTGAGATTTGTTCTGCTTTCTATTGGACAACCGGAGCAGTGACCTATCAATTGTCAATATCTTTAGTGCTATTCTTCTTAGGATTTTTACATCTGTTTGCCACTAAAAAAAAGGTAGTCGATTTGTTCTGTTCACTTTTCTTTTTAATTCTTGCTCTTGGGTGTAATGAAATCGTAATTGTATTTTTACTTGTTATTGGTTCTTTTGTACTTAGTTACAGGTATTATCAATACCGAAAAATTGACGGATTTTTAGTTTTTTTATTTGCAGGAGCTCTTGTTATTTCTGTTTTTGAATTAACTGCCCCTGGAAATCATGTTAGAAGCATGACAATACCAATAAAACATCTAGTACTGCGGTCGATAGTACAAACATTTCTACATTGCATTTATTATAGTTTAAAATGGACACCAATTATTCTTTTAAGCTGTTTGTTTTTTATAAATGAAATTAACGATTATATTTCCCAGCTAAAGAGTAGGCGCTTTTTTATGAACCCTGTTTGGTCTTTTGGGTTGTTAATACTTTCTTTTTATGCGTGCATGTTTATTGGTTTTTGGAGTATCAATCAAATTTTACCAAATCGTGTTTTAAATGTGATTTATTTCTTTTATATCTGCATGACACTATATTGCGTAATCGGATTGGTGAGTTATGTCGAGAAAAAATATGCTATTACAACTACACTAGATTCAAGAATAAGAGCGTTACTTGGTGCAATTTTGGTAATTTTAGCTTTTTCAGATACACCAACGTTTAATGCGTATCATGATTTGCTTACCGGAAGAGCATCACGTTATGATAAGTCAATCAATGAACGATTTACCTTGCTAAAAAATACGCCCCAAAAGAAAATATGTGTGCCTGCTTTGTTGGATAAACCTCCAACACTTTATAACGAAATTATTATGGGATTGACTACCGATAAAAACAATTGGAAAAATTTAGAATTATCCTTGTATTATAATAAAGAAATTACCATCCAACCTTCTGATAGTACCCTTGTTGAATAGCGATAAATAGAAAATTTTGAAAAATAAAAAAGCATTAATTATTGGAGGAGGTCCTGCTGGTCTTACGGCTGCTTATGAACTCTTGAAACATACCGACATTCAACCAATCGTGGTTGAAATGAGTGAGTATTGGGGAGGTATATCCAGAACAGTTGATTATAAAGGAAATAAAATTGACATTGGTGGACATCGCTTTTTTTCAAAATCAAAAGTAGTTATGGATTGGTGGGAAACAATCCTACCTATTTATTCAGAACATGAAAATATAAACTTAACATATCAAAATCAATCCACAAAAGTAGCTTTAAACCCATCTAATGTTTCGAAAGATGATAGCAATATTATGCTAGTTCGAAAAAGAAATTCAAGAATTTATTTTAACAATAAGTTTTTTGATTATCCTATTTCATTATCGGTTAATACTATTCGGAATATAGGTTTATGGTCTACTTTTTTAATCGGAATTAGCTATATTAGGGCGGTGATTTTTCCCATAAAAAATGAAAAGACATTAGAGGATTTTTTTATCAATCGCTTTGGAAAAAGACTGTACCTCACTTTCTTTAAAGATTATACTGAAAAGGTTTGGGGGGTCGCGTGTAATCAAATTAGTGCCGATTGGGGCGCTCAACGAATCAAAGGATTGTCGATAACCAAAACAATTGTGCATCTCTTAAAGCAGTTTTTTCAGAAAAATCAAACTGATATTAATCAAAAAGATACCGAAACCTCTTTAATCGAATATTTTCTATATCCAAAATACGGTCCAGGCCAAATGTGGGAAACTGTGGCTTCTAAAATTGAAACATCAGGAGGGCAATTAATCCAAAAAGCAAAAGTCATTGAAGTAAAAATGATTGAAAAAGTTATTAGTAGTGTTGTAATAGAGCATTTGACAACTGGCGAAAGAGAAGAAATTACAGCAGATTATTGTATTTCTACCATGCCTGTTCCCGAATTGATACGTTCTTTTAATTGTGCAATTCCAGACACCGTACGGAAGGTAGCCGAAGGCCTTTGTTTTAGAGACTTTATTACCGTGGGATTATTGCTAAAAAAATTAAATCATAAAGTAGAAGACAATTGGATTTATATCCAGGAACGTTCTGTAAAAGTAGGACGATTGCAGATTTTTAATAATTGGAGTCCTTATTTAGTAAAAGATGAAAATACTTTTTGGGTTGGTTTGGAGTATTTTTGTAATGAAGGTGATGCGTTGTGGAATAAAACAGCAGAGCAAATGAAAACAATTGCGGTTACAGAAATGATTCAACTAGGTTTTATTGATGAATCCGATTATATCGATGGAGTAGTGATTAAAATGCCTAAAACCTATCCAGCATATTTTGGCACTTATGATCAATTTAGTGAAATAAGTGACTTTACCAATACCTTTACCAATTTATTTTTAATTGGAAGAAACGGAATGCACAAATACAACAATCAAGATCATTCCATGTTGACGGCTATTGAAGCCGTGCAAAACATTAAAAATGGCGTTAACGATAAAGAAATGATTTGGAAAATTAATACCGAACAAGAATACCACGAAGAGAAGTAAGAGCAATACATAATATGGGAAACAATATAAACGTCACAAAAATGAATCTTCCTATTGTAGAAGATCCTAGAGGAAATTTAGCTTATATTCAAGAGGATATTATTCCTTTTGAAATTAAAAGAGTTTATTATTTGTATGATGTTCCCAGCACTGCATTTAGAGGAGGACATTCACACATTGCGCAACGCGAATTCTTAATTCCGTTAAGTGGTAGTTTTGAAGTAATAACTGATGATGGAAGTTCCAAAAGCACCCATGTAATGAATAAACCGAATATTGGTCTTTATATTCCGACCGGAATTTGGAGAGAATTGCAAAATTTTTCTTCGGGAGCCGTATGTTTAGTTTTAGCTTCCGATATATTCAAAGAAGAAGATTATATTAGGGATTATGCTGTTTTTTTAGAATCACTTACTTTGTAAAGTAACATTCAAAACTTCAATTTTAATTGATGATTTTATCGTTTTATATCGTAAAAGAGTTGACTTTTTAAATTATGAAAATACTCTATTTAGTACCTAAAATTAATGCGGAAGGCGGTTTAGAACGAGTATTGAGTCTAAAGACAAATTATCTAGTTGAGAAGTTCCATCATGAGGTTTCTATTATGACTCAAAATGAAGGAAGCTCTTCGTTATTTTATCCTTTAAACGATACTATCCAATTATATGATATTGATTTAAGCGGTACCAGACTAGAATTTGTTGCTAAGTATTGCAAGGGAGTTGCTCGCATCGTTACACTTGTTAATCCCGATATTGTCGTGGTGGCTGACAGTATGTATAAAGCCTATTTAGTATCTTTAGTAGTAAAAAATAAACCTATTGTTTACGAATGTCATAATTCAATTTTTGTAAAACAGACCCCTAAACACTATCCTTTTTATTTAAATTGGATACCCAAGTTTGATCTTTGGTTTAATAGATATGTTGCTCAACGAATGAATGCTTTTGTGTCATTGTCCAAAGAAAGTTTAGCCGAATGGGGAGTACCTAACGGCATTGTTATACCTAATCCGAATTGGCTTGAAACAGAAAGAACAGCTAATTTAGAAACAAAGAAAATAATTATAGTAGCACGACATTCTTATGAAAAAGGATTGGATCGATTTTTTCATATTTGGAAAGTTGTTTCCCAAAATCACCCAGATTGGAAAGTTGAAATTTATGGAAAATCATCATCAACATTGCATTTTCAAGATGCTGTTAATCAATTAGGAATTGCTGATTCAGTTGCGTTTATCGAGCCCATAAAAGCGATAACTGAGAAATATTTGGAAGCTTCTATTTATGTCATGACGTCACGATTTGAAGCCTTTCCAATGGTTCTAATAGAAGCAATGTCTTGTGGTTTGCCTGTTATTGCTTATGATTGTCCTTGCGGACCAAGAGCGATTATTGAAAATGAAGAAAATGGGTTTTTGATTGAAAATGGTAATCAAAATCAATTTATTAGTACGCTTCAAAAAGTAATGCAAAGTAGCGAAGTGCGAAAAGCAATAGGAGCAAACGCAAAAAAATCTACAGAGAAGTATGCTATTGATACCATAGTGAATCAATGGAATTCTTTTTTACAATCAAAAATGAAATAGTTTTAGATTATAAAGTGCATAAATATCCAATTCTGTAAACATCAAAAAGAAATAACGAAGGGTTTGCGCTGGAAATGTTATTAAGCAACAAAGATTGACTCATTTTAAAAACATTAGCTACTAGCCATTTCATACGAATCTTTTTAATGGTGAAATATACTTTTGAGATTTTTACATAATCAGGAGGCAGTAACTCTTTTTCTAATAAATTTTTTAGTGCCATTAGCGATTCTTGTTCTTTTTTAATCGCCACCGCAAATTCGTCAAGACCATAATGAAAAACCGGATTTTCAATGTGCTGTATCGGAATGTTGTTTTTCATGACTTCATACGAAAACAAAGTATCTTCATGCCTTAGGTTTGGTATAGTTTCATTAAATGAAACAAATGCAAAAACATCTTTGTGTATTAAAAAATTCAAGGTTAAAAAAGAAAGATACTTGTTTTTATTTCGCTGACTTACTGATAAAGCTTCTCGACTTTTTCCATAAATCCATCGCAATATTTTTTGTTTTGGAGGTTTTTCATTTTGGTAGCGAATCCCTCCATATACTATTTTTGAGGAATCATTAATAGCTGAAACATAAGTTGAAATAAAATTCTTATGAATTGGGAACGTATCAGCATCTAAAAAGAGTAAATAAGGAAAAGTTGCTTTTTGAGCTAAAGAATTTCGGTTTTTGGCTCTTCCAAAATTCACTAAATTTGAACTAAAATTGCAATGTTCGAGCGTGTTTATTCTGTTGTTTTCATAATTTAAAGTAGCATCGGAATTATCGTCTTGGCAAATAATTTCATAATCAATTCTCAAACTATCGCATTGCTTTTTTAGTTCGCAAACCAAATCAAAAATATTGTAATTGTATGTTGGGATTAAAATAGATAACATTAAACCGTTCTCTGAACCACTTCAAAAATAGCTCCATCTTCGCATTTTAAAGTTTTAGATGGAAATTTCATCAACAAGGCATAATCGTGGGTTGCCATAATAATAGTTTTACCCAAAGCATTGATGTTTTTTAGTACTTCAAGAACTTCAACACTCGTTTGTGGGTCAAGATTCCCTGTTGGTTCATCGGCTAATATTAACTCAGGGTCATTCAACAAAGCTCTTGCAATAGCAACTCGTTGTTGTTCTCCTCCTGAGAGCTGGTGTGGCATTTGATTGGCAAAGCCTTTCATACCAACCTTATCTAACACTTCGTCAATTTTATTTTGCATTTCGGCAGCATCTTTCCAGCCAGTAGCTTTTAAAACAAAAAGCATATTGTCGTTTACATTTCGGTCTGGCAATAATTTAAAATCTTGAAAAACAATTCCAATTTTTCTTCTCAAATAAGGGATATCCTTCTCTTCAAGAGTCGCTAAATCATATTCAACAATATGTCCTTCTCCTTCGGTAAGCGGCAAATCACCGTACAAAGTTTTCATAAAACTACTTTTTCCTGTACCGGTTTTTCCAATTATATAAAGGAATTCACCGTGTTTTACTTCAAGGTTTATTTGAGATAAAATCACTTTGTTTTCTTGATAAATGGTGACGTCTTTTAATGCTAATACTACCTCTGACATAGAAAATTATGTTTATTGGGTAAAAGTAATAAATTTTAGATATTCGATATAAGATTTTAGATATATTAATTTGGGGATTGCTAAATTTCAAAACTTAAGAACTTGATTTTTATTGCTTAAAATCTTTTTTATAGCTACTATGTAGATTCTCATATCTAAAATTAGATTGTTAAGAAAAATGTTTATAATAAAAGCGTAGAATCTCACGTTATCCAATTGGAGAATGATAATTTTGAATGATTATAAAAAAATACCAGACAATGCGAAAAATAGCAACTTTTTTACTTTTAAATGTATTGGCTTCGGGAGCGACAATAGCAGCTCAACAATCTGCGATTTATACGAATCAACTTTCTGAATTTGACAAAGCCGTTTCATTATACAATGACAAGCAATATCTGGCGGCACAAATTCTATTGGATAAAGTCCAACAAAGTAATAAAGAACAAGACATTCAGGCCGATTGTGCCAATTATATTGCCAATTGTGCCATTCGATTAAATCAATCTGATGCTGCCAAACTAATGGAAGATTTTGTTACTAATTATCCCACGAGTACTAAACAAAATCAAGCCTATTTAGGCGTAGCAACGTACTATTTTGATAATGGTAATTTTCCGCAAGCAATAGAATATTTCAGTAAAATTGACGAAAGCACCTTAACGTTTGAAGAATTAGAAAAATATAATTTTCAGAAAGGTTATGCTTTTTTTACTGCCAATAATAAAAAAGAAGCTACAACCTATTTGAATAAAGTAGCCAACTCTAAAGAATTTGGTTCCCAAGCCAAATATTATTTAGGTTTTATGGCTTATGAAGGTGATGATTATAAGGAAGCCACAAAATATTTTGACCAAGTTTCAGGTGAAGAAAAATACAAAGAAAAATTGTCTTATTTTCAAGCAGATATGAATTTCAAATTAGGTAATTTTCAAAAAGCTATTGATTTAGGAAAAGCTGCTATGGCAAAATCGAATGCCATGGAAAAATCAGAATTGAATAAAATTATAGGAGAAAGTTATTTTAATTTGAATAAATACGATGAAGCATTACCTTATTTAAAAGTATATGGTGGCAAAAAAGGGAAATGGAGTAATACCGATTTTTATCAATTGGGATATACCTATTACCAGCAAAAAGATTACGAAAATGCCATTTCACAATTCAATAAAATCATTGATGGAAAAGACTTTGTCGCTCAAAATGCCTATTATCATTTGGGTCAAAGTTATATGAAAACCGATAAAAAGCAACAAGCGCTGAATGCGTTTAAAATTGCTTCAGAAATGGATTTTGATAAAAAAATTCAAGAAGACGCCAACCTAAATTATGCTAAAATCAGTTATGAAATTGGGAATTCCTATCAATCTGTTCCTGATGTTCTATCGACTTTTTTAAATAAATATCCCAATTCACCTAGTAAAGAAGAGATTGAAAATTTATTAATTAATTCTTATATCACTTCTAAAAATTATAAAGAGGCGTTAACGCTATTAGAGAAAAATAAAAGTCCAGACAACCGATTGGCTTATCAAAAAGTGACCTTTTATCGCGGATTAGAGTTATTTACTGATGGAAACTACCAAGAAGCACAAAAGATGTTTAAAACCTCTATCGGAGTTCAAAAAGATGCCAAATTCTCTGCTCGCGCAACCTTCTGGAAAGCCGAAACCGAATATACCTTAGATAATTTTAAAGAGGCGCTATTGAGTTTCAAACAATTTGAAGGATCGTCAGAAGCAAAAAGCACACCTGAATTTAAAAACATAAATTACAATATTGCGTATTGCTATTTTAAGCAAAAAGAGTATGATCAAGCAGGTAATTATTTTCAAAATCAAATAGATGTTGTAAAAGACGATAATATTCGTTTAAATGATTCTTATTTGAGATTAGGCGACAGTCGTTTTGTAACGTCAAAATACTGGCCTGCAATGGATGCCTATAATAAAGCCATCGAATTAAAAAGCGTAGATGCTGATTATGCCGCGTTTCAAAAAGCCATCAGTTACGGATTTGTTGGTAAGAACGATAAAAAAATTGAGGATTTCAATAAGTTTCTGCAAACATTCAAATCTTCGCAATATCGTGATGATGCTTTGTTCGAATTAGGAAATACTTATGTTTCTGATAACAAAACTGATTTGGCAATCAAAACCTATGACCAATTATTGAGCGAATTCAAAAATGGTTCTTATGCGGCAAAATCAGTTTTAAGACAAGGATTGATTTATTACAATGCCAACAAAAATGAGTTAGCAATTGCAAAATTTAAAAAAGTGGCTTCAGACTATCCAAGAACTCCCGAGGCGCTAGAAGCTGTTTCTACGGCTCGTTTGATATATGTTGATATTGGTAAAGTAGACGAATATGCTTCATGGGTAAGAACATTAGATTTTGTTGAAGTTTCTGATGTTGATTTAGATAATGACACCTATGAAGCTGCTGAAAAGCAATATTTGCAAAATAATACCAAACAAGCCATATCTAATTTGAGTGCCTATGTCGCTAAGTTCGCTAAAGGAGGACATGCTTTAAAAGCTAATTTTTATTTAGCACAATCCTATTATGCAGATGGTTTAGAGCAAAATGCGATTCCAAATTATGAATTTGTAATTGCACAATCTAAGAGTGAATTTACCGAACAAGCACTGGCTCGTTTGTGTGAAATTCATTTGAAACAAGACAATTTTGTAAAAGCTATTCCTGTTTTAAAACGTTTAGAAACCGAAGCTGATTTCCCACAAAACATTACGTTTGCTCAAGCCAATTTGATGCGTGCCTATTATGAGCAGAAGGAATATCAAAATGCAGTAGTTTACGCCGATAAAGTATTGAACAATCCAAAAACAGATAACAAGATTAAAAGTGATGCTCAAATTATTGTAGCGCGATCTGCTATCAAAGCCAATGACGAATCTAAAGCACGAGTGGCATATGCTAATTTGTTGAAAATTGCCAAAGGAGAATTAGCTGCAGAAGCGTTGTATTATGATGCGTATTTCAAAAATAAAGATGGAAAATTTGCCGATGCTAATAAGTCGGTTCAGAAATTAGCGAAAGATTATTCAGGATATAAATATTTTGGTGCTAAAGGTTTGATTGTAATGGCAAAAAATTATTATGGCTTAAAAGACAGTTTCCAATCAACAGCCATTTTGGATAGCGTTATCGAAAATTTCGCAGATTTTCCCGATGTAGTGCAAGAGGCACAAACCGAATTGAATAATATCAAAACAGAGGAGAGTAAAACGAATTCGTCAATTACTAAATAATTTAAATAGCATTTTAGAACATAATTTGTCACACTGAGCGCAGTCGAAGTGCTTAAAAAAATTAAATATGAAAATGAATTTCAAATATAAAATCGCAATAACAGTAGTTTTTTTAATTACACAAATCTCATTCGCTCAAAAAAAAGATGAAAATATTGGAACGGAAGTCGTAAATGTGGTGAAGCCCTATACTCCAACCATTTCGGATGCTTTCAAAGTAAAAGAAACTCCGACGATAGATGATGAAGACAATACCAAAAAAGAGAATATTCAATACAATATCTTCTCTTTTCCAGTGGCGTCAACTTTTACTCCCTCCAAAGGTAAAGCTGCTGGAGTAGAACATGGGGCTAAAGAAAAAATATTCAGCAATTATGCAACATTGGCAGCAGGAAATTATGCAAACATCAACGCCGAATTGTTTGTAACACAAACGTTAGAAAATGGCGATTATGTTGGTGCCATCTTACGCCACTTATCTTCTCAAGGAGGAATCAAAAATGTTGAATTGGATAATAAGTTCTCTACTACATCTCTAGAAGCAACCTATGGTAGTAAATCTAAGAGCATGGCCTGGAATGGCGATTTAGGATACCAACGTCAGGCATACAATTGGTATGGATTAAATCCAATTTTATATGAAGGTTTATCGCAAACTGACAAAGATTTACTTTTAAACGGAATCGATCCTAAGCAAACTTATCAAAATATTTTCTTAGGAGGACGATTGGCCTTGAATGAGAGTTTTTTTAAAGAGGCTACACTCCGTTTCAATCATTTTTCTGATGCTTTCTCATCTGCCGAAAATCGATTTGTGGCTAAACCATCATTTCAATTTGAAGTACTAGATGCTAAACTAAAAACCGAATTCGTCGTGGATTATTTAAGCGGAACTTTCCAAAAGGATTATTTGTTTGCTAGCGACGCTTCCAAATATGGCTTTACCAATATTGGGGTAAAACCAAGTTTTCAAATCAAAAAAGACGATTTATCGGTCAATGTAGGAGCAAGTTTTTTCTATAGTCTAGCAACCAATGGCGGTCAAAATAAATTTTTTGTATATCCAAATATTTCGGCTTCCTACAAAGTCGTTGGTGATTTAATGATTGCATATGGTGGTGCAGAAGGGACATTAAAACAAAATACCTATCATGATTTTGTCCAAGACAACTTCTTTGTTTCTCCGACTCTGACAATCGCTCCAACCGATCAAAAATTTGATATTTATGTGGGTTTAAAAGGAAAATTAGCCAATACTATAGGATATAATATTCGCGGTTCTTTAATGGATGAAAATAACAAAGCTTTGTTTAAAAGTAATGGATATGATCCTGCCAACACCAATAAAGAAGGATATACCAATGGTAATTCTTTTGGAGTTGTGTATGACAACGTAAAAACGGTTAGTTTCTTTGGCGAGTTGAAAGCCGATTTTTCTAAAAATGTTACTATTGGAATTAACGGTACATTTAATAGTTACACCACCAAATATGAATCACAAGCTTGGAATTTACCGGGTATAAAATTGGGTTCCACTATTGATTTCAATGTTACTTCAAAATGGTATGCTGGCGCAAATGTATTTTTTGTTGGAGAACGAAAAGATATTAAGTTTATACAAGATGATACAGCAATTTTTCCACCAACTTATCATACCGAAAGCGCAAAGTTGGATAGTTACTTTGACTTGAATACTCATGTTGGATACAAACACAACGAACGATTGACTTTTTTCCTAAAAGGAAATAATTTAGCGAATCAAAACTACCAACGTTGGATGAATTATCCTGTTCAAGGTGTTCAGGTGGTATTGGGTGCTAATTACAAATTTGATTTCTAGAAAATTTGATTTTCAGATGAATAGATTTTTACAAATCTAAGTAATCTAACAATCCAATAATCCGTCTATGAAAGAAAGAATCCTTCAACAACATAAACAATTACTTCAAGATAAAATCGATGTTTTTCGCGACATGATTTCCGATTTAACTATTGATGCTCAAAACGATGCTAAAGGTTCGGCAGGAGATAAACACGAAACAGCCTTGTCAATGATGCACATCGAACAAGAAAAACTCAATCATAAACTAAAAGAAATCCTCGATCAAAAAGCAGTTTTAGATAAAATTGATGCTTCCGCAAATCATACTAAAATCGCTTTAGGAAGTTTGGTTCAAGCCAATGGAATGTTATTGTTTATAAGTGCTGCTTTACCAAAAATCACAGTTGATGATAAAACTATTATAGCCGTTTCTCCACAATCGCCTTTAGGAAGTAAATTGATGGGGAATGAAGTGGGGTTTGAGTTTGAAATTAATAGAACTAAGTATACTATTCAATCTATTCAATAAGAAAACAGTTTGTTAATTAACAATCTCTAATCCAAAACCACAATTCAAAACAATTTTGCTTTATAATTTTCATATAAAATCAATTGTTGGTATAAATTTATAACTAATTACCCTTATTTGGTTTTAATATTTTAAGTATTGACTCAATTTTGCTTCATCAAATAAAGAATGTAGTTTTTGAGATAAACGTTATAAACTCTTAAACTTTTTTTAACTTATAAATTAAAAAAAATGTGTGGAATTGTATGCGCCTTTGATTTAAAACAAAAATCAGAATTATTGCGGACTAAAGTATTAGAAATGGCAAAAATCATCCGTCATCGCGGACCCGATTGGAGCGGAATTTTTAGTAACGACAAAGCTATTTTAGCTCACGAAAGGTTAGCCATTGTTGACCCTGCTTCAGGAAAGCAACCTTTATTCAGTGAAGACAAAAAACTGGTTCTTGCAGCCAATGGTGAAATATATAATCATAGAGTATTACGCAAACAATTTGAAGGAAAATACCAATTCCAAACCGAAAGTGATTGCGAAGTTATTTTGGCTTTATACCAAGAAAAAGGAGTTCACTTTATTGACGAAATGAATGGAATTTTCGGATTTGCCATTTATGATGTTGAAAAAGACGAATATTTCATCGCCCGTGATCACATGGGAATTATTCCATTATACATTGGTTGGGATCAATATGGTACCTTTTATGTGGCTTCCGAATTGAAAGCGTTGGAAGGTTTCTGTACCAAAATAGAATTGTTTCCCCCTGGACATTATTTGACTAGTAAAGATGGCGAATTCGTAAAATGGTACCACAGAGAATGGACCGAATATGATGCTGTAAAAGACAATCAAACCAGCATAGATGAAATTAAAGTAGCATTAGAAGCAGCTGTTCACCGTCAATTAATGAGCGATGTTCCTTATGGGGTTTTGCTTTCTGGTGGTTTAGATTCGTCAATTACATCGGCTGTAGCCAAAAAATATGCACAAAAACGTATCGAATCAGGCGATACAGTTGATGCGTGGTATCCACAATTGCACTCGTTTGCAGTAGGTTTAGAAGGTTCACCCGATTTAGCCGCTGCGCAAAAGGTTGCTGACCATTTAGGCACCATTCATCACGAAATAAAATTTACAATACAAGAAGGATTGGATGCTGTTCGCGACGTAATTTATAATTTAGAAACCTACGATGTAACTACCATTCGTGCCTCAACACCAATGTATTTAATGGCGAGAGTTATTAAATCAATGGGAATTAAAATGGTGCTTTCTGGAGAAGGTTCCGACGAATTATTTGGTGGTTATTTGTATTTTCATAAAGCACCCAATGCCAAAGAATTTCATGAAGAAACCGTTCGTAAATTAAGTAAATTGCACATGTACGATTGCTTGCGAGCTAATAAAAGTCTAGCCGCATGGGGAATTGAAGGTCGCGTACCTTTTTTAGACAAAGAATTTATGGATGTTGCCATGCGTATCAATCCACATGATAAAATGATAAATGGGGAACGCATGGAAAAATGGGTGCTTCGTAAAGCATTTGAAGACATGTTGCCAGCAAGTGTTGCTTGGAGACAAAAAGAACAATTCAGTGATGGTGTAGGATACAGTTGGATTGACACCTTAAAAGAAGTTGTTGCTAATGAAATTACCGACGAACAATTAGCCAACGCAAAATATAAGTTTCCATTACAAACCCCAACATCTAAAGAAGAGTACTATTATCGTTCATTATTTACAGAGCATTTCCCAAGTGACGCTGCTGCGTTGTGCGTACCTCAAGAAGCGAGTGTGGCATGTAGTACCAAAATTGCTTTAGAATGGGATGAAGCTTTTAAAAATTTAAATGATCCATCGGGTAGAGCAGTGGCTCATGTGCACGACGATGCTTATGTAAAAGTATAAATTATTGAAGAGAATAAAATCAAGTCTGTTACTTGATTTTAGATTGAAGTTTAGTTTGTTTGTTTAAAAAGCGTTTGTCTTTATTGATAAACGTTTTTTGTATTATAATACTTTTCTAATCAGATAGTTGAATTTTTAACAATAAAAAACCGCTTTAAATCAATTAAAATTTATTAAAATATAAATGTTGATAACTTATGCTACAAAATGCTTAAAATCGCTTTAAAATCACGTTTGCTTTTGTATATTTGCGTGTTAGACAAAAATCATACATACGATATAATTTATTATGAGCGACGAAATTAAAAAAAATAGCTATTCAGCCGACAGTATTCAGGCGTTAGAAGGAATGGAGCACGTTAGAATGCGTCCGTCTATGTACATTGGAGATACTGGCGTCAGAGGTTTACACCATTTAGTTTATGAAGTAGTAGATAACTCCATTGATGAGGCATTGGCTGGGCATTGTGATACCATTAGTGTCTTTATAAATGAAGATAATTCTGTTACTGTAGAAGATAACGGTCGTGGAATTCCAGTTGACATACATAAAAAAGAAGGTGTTTCGGCACTTGAGGTTGTAATGACCAAAATTGGAGCGGGAGGAAAATTTGATAAAGATTCTTATAAAGTCTCTGGAGGACTTCACGGTGTTGGGGTTTCTTGTGTTAATGCACTTTCTGATAATTTAAGAGCGACTGTTTTTAGAGATGGAAAAATCTACGAGCAGGAATATGAAAAAGGAAAAGCAATGTATCCAGTGAAGCAAATTGGTACTACCGATAAAAGGGGTACCATGGTTACGTTCCATCCTGATAAAACCATTTTCACGCAAACAATTGAATATAATTATGATACGTTAGCAGCTCGTATGCGCGAGTTGTCGTTTCTTAATAAAGGAATTACAATTACCTTAACGGATAAACGTCATACTAACGATAAAGGCGAATTTGAAGGCGAAGTGTTTCATTCCAAAGAAGGATTGAAAGAGTTCGTTAAGTTTTTGGATATGGGGCGTGAGCCTATTATTTCTCACGTAATTAGCATGGAGCACGAAAAAGGAGAAATTCCTGTTGAGGTGGCTTTAGTCTATAACACTAGTTATTCTGAAAATATCTTTTCTTATGTAAATAATATCAACACTCATGAAGGTGGAACGCATTTACAAGGTTTCCGCATGGGATTGACTCGTACGTTGAAAAAATATGCTGATGCTTCGGGTTTATTAGATAAATTAAAATTCGAAATTGCAGGTGATGACTTCCGTGAGGGATTAACGGCAATTATTTCGGTTAAAGTTTCTGAACCTCAATTCGAAGGGCAAACCAAAACCAAATTAGGCAATAGAGAAGTTGTTTCTCCTGTTTCTCAGGCGGTCTCGGAAATGCTTGAAAATTACCTAGAAGAAAATCCAAACGATGCTAAAATCATTGTTCAAAAAGTAATTCTTGCTGCTCAAGCCCGTCATGCCGCTAAGAAAGCTCGTGAAATGGTACAACGTAAAACCGTTTTAGGCGGTGGTGGTTTGCCAGGGAAACTGTCAGATTGTTCTGAACAAGATCCTGCAAGATGCGAAGTATATCTTGTTGAGGGAGATTCGGCTGGAGGAACAGCAAAACAAGGACGTGATAGAAACTTTCAGGCCATTTTACCGTTGAGAGGAAAGATTTTGAATGTAGAAAAAGCCATGCATCACAAAGTTTTTGAAAACGAAGAGATTAGAAATATTTTCACGGCGCTGGGAGTAACAATTGGAACCGAAGATGATTCTAAAGCTTTAAATCTTGAAAAATTAAGGTATCATAAAGTAATTATTATGTGTGATGCCGATGTCGATGGAAGTCATATTGCTACTTTAATTTTAACGTTCTTCTTCAGATTCATGAGAGAATTAATAGAAGGTGGTCATGTTTATATAGCGGCACCTCCTTTATATTTAGTTAAAAAAGGAAATAAAAAAGAATATGCTTGGACGGATGATCAACGAGATACCGCTAACGAAAAAATGGGCGGAAGTGCCGCAATTCAACGTTATAAAGGTCTTGGAGAAATGAATGCCGAACAACTTTGGGAAACTACAATGGATCCTAATTTTAGAACATTACGTCAAGTAACTATCGATAGTTTGACAGAAGCCGATAGAGTTTTCTCGATGTTAATGGGTGATGAAGTTCCGCCAAGAAGAGAATTTATTGAAAAGAACGCTGTTTACGCCAATATTGATGCGTAATCATTTTTCTAAATATATTATGATTGGGATTTGCTTGATTTTGTCGAGTAAATCCTTTTCTCAAGATTTAGAACAGACTGTGAAACAAGTGGGTCTCTTTTTAAACGATGCTGCGTCATATTCAGATAAGTATGTGACACCAGCGACTGACGCTGCCGTTTATCAAGCCTCAGCGGGTTGGATGACTTCTCCTAAAAAGAGAAAATTATTTGATGTTACCTTAGCCATCAATACCAATGTTTTTTTTGTTCCCCACCGAGATCGCAGTTTTCAAATCAATAAGTCTGACTTTTCTTTTTTTTCCATTCAGAATGCAAATGGTGAAAACGTTACCTCTGCAACGGTTCCAACAGCTTTGGGTAGTGATACCAATTATTATTTGACAGGTCAAATAGATACAAATCCAATAAAAATAGCGGCCCCAAACGGCGTAAATCAAGAATCAATTATTTATCCTTATGTTCAAGGATCTATTTCGTTGTGGAGAGGATTTGAGGTAGTTGGAAAATATTCAACTAAAGTCAAACTTGTCAGAGGTAATTATCAGGTGTATGGTTTTGGATTGAAACATAATTTTAGTCAGTATTTCAAATCGCTCGAAAAAAAGAAAATTAATGTAGCGGCCCTTGTTGCATTTTCAAAAGAAAACATTAGCTTTGATTTTATAGACACCTATACTTCATACGGAAATCTCGGTATAAGCCAAATTACGGGTAAGGTTGATACTTGGCAATTTCAGACAAGTGCTTCAAAAGAATGGAAGAAATTTGAATTAATGGTCAGTTCGATAATAAATACCAGTGATTTTAAATATGTTCTTTCTGGAGATAGAGGTCAAATTGAAGATTTTATACCAGTTCAATATATCTTTAATGAAAAACTAAAAGAGATTTATAAAACAAAAATTAATTTCATCGGAGAAATATCTGGTAGATATCAAATTAGCAAATTTTATGTACAAACTTCATTGGCTTTTGGTAAATTTGTCAATACAAACTTGTCCATTCAATACGAATTTTAATTTTTTTATCAATATATAACACACTATCAAATGAAAGTTACAATAGTTGGAGCAGGAAACGTTGGTGCAACATGCGCTGATGCTATTGCTTACAGAAGAATTGCGAGTGAAATCGTATTATTAGACATTAGAGAAGGTTTTGCAGAAGGAAAAGCACTTGACATTATGCAAACCCAAACTACTTTAGGATTCAATACCAAAATGGTGGGTAGTACCAATGATTACACCAAAACAGCAGGAAGTGATGTTGTTGTTATCACATCAGGAATTCCAAGAAAGCCGGGAATGACTCGTGAAGAATTAATTGGTATTAATGCAGGAATTGTAAAAGGTGTAGCCGAAAATTTATTAGCTCATTCTCCAAATGCTATTGTGGTTGTGGTTTCCAATCCAATGGATACGATGACTTATCTAACATTGAAAGCTACTGGTTTGCCAAAAAACAGAATTATTGGAATGGGTGGAACTTTAGACAGTTCACGTTTTAAAACCTATTTGTCATTAGCTTTAAATAAACCTGCTAATGATATTCAAGGAATGGTAATTGGCGGTCATGGAGATACTACCATGATTCCATTAACACGTTTAGCTTCGTATAACGGCGTTCCCGTTTCTCAATTTTTATCGGAAGAAGAATTGGCGAAGGTTTCTGCTGATACGATGGTAGGCGGAGCTACCTTAACTGCCTTGTTAGGAACTTCAGCATGGTATGCACCAGGAGCTTCAGTTGCATTTTTAGTAGATGCTATTTTAAATGACCAAAAGAAAATGATTCCATGTTCTGTGATGTTAGAAGGTGAATACGGACAAAGCGATATTTGTATTGGTGTTCCTTGTATCATTGGCAGAAATGGTGTTGAAAAAATAGTAGACATCAATTTGAATGATGAAGAAAAAGCTAAATTTGCAAAAAGTGCAGAAGCAGTTAGAGCCATGAACGCCGATTTGAAATCGATTTTGGCTTAACGATTAAATAAATTATAAAAGAGACTGCATTTTTGCGGTCTTTTTTTTGATATTAATGTGTAAATAATTTGTTAATCTTTAGGTTAATTATATATTTGCACGTTTCAAAAAACGTGTAGTCAAGTGTTTTTTATGATTTCTATTGAAAATCAATATGTTGCTTGATGTTTATTTGTTTTTTGAAATTCTAACAAACAAAAAAATTAATTAATTTTTAGTAATAATGCAGAATAAAGGACTTATTAAATTTTTCGCAATTCTATTTGCATTGGTAAGCATTTACCAACTTTCTTTCACTTTTGTTTCAAACAAGGTACAACAAAATGCTAAAACGTTTGCTCATGGAAATGAGAAAAAAGAGTTGAAGTATTTAGACTCCATTAGTAAAGAGAAAGTTTTTAGTTTGGGAATTACTGACTACACTTTTGAGGAAGTAAGAAATAAGCAAATCAATAAAGGTCTTGACCTTGAAGGAGGAATCAACGTAATTCTTCAAATCTCGGTGAAAGACGTTTTGAAAGGTCTTGCAAACAATTCTAAAAATGCCGTATTCAATAAAGCATTAGTAGATGCTAAAACAAATCAAAAAGGAAATCAAAGTTATTTAGATGCGTTCTTCGAGGCTTTTGATGCCAATTCAAAAGGAACAGTAAAATTAGCTTCTCCTGAAATTTTTGCAAATAGAAATTTAGCAGACGAAATCAATTTTAAAATGACTGATGATCAAACGAAAAAAGTAATCAGAAAAAAAGTTGATGAATCAGTAGAAAGTGCTTTTGGAGTGTTAAGAAAACGTATCGATAAATTTGGTGTTACGCAACCAAATATTGCTAAATTAGGTCAAACGGGAAGAATTCTAGTGGAATTACCTGGAGCAAAAGATGTGGATCGTATTAAAAGATTATTACAATCAACGGCTCAATTAGAGTTTTGGGAAACCTACAAAATCGATGAGATGGGTGGTTTCTTAATGGCAGCAAACGACCTTTTGAAAAAATCTGAAAAAGAAGTGGTAGCTAAAGATGTTAAAACCGTTGCTGGTGATTCTATCAATGCGATGTTAACAAGTAAAACCAAAGATTCTGTAGCGGATAAAAAAGGTAAAAACCCATTAGTAGACAAATTTGTATCGCAAGGTGGTGGACCTGTTTTGGGTGTAGTTTCTGTAAAAGATACAGCTAAAATAAATGCATATTTTAAAAGAGCTGATATTCGTGCTTTAATCCCTGCAGACAAACGTTTTGTGAAATTTGTTTGGGGTAAACCAAAATCTACTAAAGACGAAAAAACTAAAAAAGAAACGGAAACTTTTGAACTATACGCTTTAAAAGGAAATAAAGATAATGTGGCTCCACTAAGCGGAGGTGTAATTACCGACGCTAGAGATACTTTTGACCAATCAGGAAAACCTGCTGTTTCCATGCAAATGAACGGTCAAGGAGCTAAAAAATGGGAAGAATTAACAGGAAACGCCTTTACTACTAAAGGATATATCGCTATTGCTCTTGATGATGTAGTGTACTCAGCACCAGGAGTTACTTCTGGGCCTATTGCTGGTGGTAGATCTGAAATCTCTGGAAACTTTGATGTTACTGAAACTAAAGATTTAGCCAACGTATTAAGAGCGGGTAAATTACCTGCTGCTGCAGAAATTATTCAATCAGAAGTGGTAGGACCATCGTTAGGAGAAAAAGCAATTCATGCGGGTTTTATTTCATCGATTGTTGGGTTCTTGTTAGTATTCTTATGGATGGTATTTTATTATGGTAGAGCGGGTTGGTATGCTAACATCGCTTTGTTGGTAAACTTACTTTTCTTATTTGGAATTTTAGCTAGTTTAGGAGCGGTATTAACCTTACCTGGTATTGCTGGTATCGTGTTGACATTAGGAACTGCTGTAGATGCGAACATTATTATTTATGAACGAGCAAAAGAGGAATTACGTGATGGTAAAACATTAGCTGAAGCTGTAAAAACTTCTTATGGTTGGAAAGGAGCAATGCGTTCCATCATCGATGCCAACGTTACTCACGTTTTGACCGGAGCCATCTTATTTATCTTTGGTACAGGACCAATTCAAGGGTTTGCTACTACTTTATTGATTGGTATTTTTACTTCATTATTTACTTCAATCTTTATCGCTAGAATTTTTATAGATAAAGATGTAGCTAATAATAAAGACCTAACGTTTAGTACATCGATAACCAAAAATTGGTTTACAGGCTTCCATTTTGATTTTGTTGGAATGAAAAAATGGACGTACATATTCTCATCATTAGTGGTTGTTGCCAGTTTAGCTTCTATTTTCTTTATTAACGGTTTAGATCAAGGTGTAGACTTTGTTGGAGGTAGAACTTTTCAAGTTAAATTTGAAAAAGCAGTTGAACCAACTCAAATTTCAGAAGAATTGTCAAAAGAATTTGGTACTTCGGTAGAAGCTAAAGTTTTTGGTGATGCTGATCAGTTGAAATTGACTACTAAGTATAAAATTAAAGAAGAAAGTGCGGATGTTGATAAAGAAGTAAATCAAAAGTTATTCAATGGATTGAAAAAATATTATTCAAACATTACTTACGATAAATTCATTAATTCATACGACGGTAAACAAGTTGGAGTATTGCAAGCTTCTAAAGTAGGAGCGGCTATTTCAGAAGATATTAAAACCAATTCTTATTGGGCAGTTCTTGGAGCGATGCTAGTTGTTGGATTATATCTTGTAGTTTCATTCCGTAAATGGCAATATTCATTAGGTGCTATCGCGGCTGTATTCCATGACGTTATTTTCGTCCTAGGAGTGTATTCATTTGGATATAAATACATGCCATTCCACATGGAGATGGATCAACACTTTATTGCAGCAATTTTAACTGTAATTGGTTACTCAATGAATGATACGGTAATTGTATTTGATAGAATTCGTGAATATCTTGGAGGAAACAAAAAAGGTCACTTTAAAGATGTGGTAAATGCTTCTATTAATAGTACTTTATCAAGAACTTTAAATACTTCATTAATGATGATTTTAGTATTGTTAACCATGTTTTTATTTGGTGGTGAATCTATCAGAGGATTTATCTTTGCAATGCTAGTAGGTATTATCGTTGGAACGTATTCTTCATTGTTTATTGCAACACCTGTATTGGTTGATACAATGGGTAAATCAGATGTAGATGATATTGAAAAACGTCACTTTGGTGATCAAGAATAAATAAAATTGAATTTGTAGAGAACCGCTTGAATAATTTTCAAGCGGTTTTTTTATTCCTTTTTATTCCTTTTTTTTATTTACTTTTACATCCCAAACAACACTTCATTATGAGTCAAAAAATATTACTCACAGCAAAAGAAGTCAATATCATTCTGCATCGTTTGGCCTGTCAGTTAATTGAAAAACATCTTGATTTTTCTAATACAGTATTGATTGGATTGCAACCTCGGGGCAAGTTTTTAGCACAACGAATTAAACAGATTCTCGAACGCGAATATCAAGTACAAAACATTCAACTCGGATTTTTAGATATTACTTTTTTTAGAGATGATTTTCGAAGAGGTGAAAAACAATTAGAGGCTAATAAAACCCAAATTGACTTTTTGGTTGAAGATAAAAAAGTAGTATTTATTGATGACGTATTATATACAGGAAGAAGTATTAATGCTGCATTAACAGCAATACAATCTTTTGGCAGACCTTCAGAAGTGGAACTTTTAACTCTAATTGATAGACGTTTCAGTCGGCATTTGCCCATACAACCTGACTATAGAGGAAGGCAAGTTGATGCAATTAATAACGAAAAAGTAAAGGTTTGCTGGAAAGAAAATGAAGGTGAAGATGCGGTTTATTTGATTTAATTTTTTAGTTCGAAAAAAAAGACAACACACAACACACAACTACAACAATAAATGAAAGAATTAAGTGTAAACCATTTATTAGGAATAAAATACCTTGTTAAAGAGGATATCGATTTGATCTTTGAAACAGCAGATCATTTTAAAGAAGTTATCAATCGGCCAATTAAAAAAGTTCCTTCTTTGCGCGATATAACAATAGCAAATATTTTTTTTGAGAATAGTACACGAACTAAATTATCGTTTGAATTAGCACAAAAAAGATTGTCGGCAGATGTTATTAGTTTTTCTGCAGCGCAATCTTCGGTGAAAAAAGGAGAAACTCTAATAGATACGGTGAACAATATCCTTTCTATGAAAGTAGATATGGTAGTAATGCGTCATGCAAATCCAGGAGCGGCTTACTTTCTTTCACAAAATGTAAAAGCAAGTATTATAAATGCTGGAGATGGAGCTCATGAGCATCCTACGCAAGCCTTATTAGATAGTTTTTCAATTCGAGAACGATTAGGAGAAGTAGGAGGGAAGAAAGTGGTTATTGTAGGCGATATTTTACATTCACGTGTGGCACTATCTAATATTTATGCTTTGAAAATGCAAGGTGCTGAAGTAAAGGTTTGTGGTCCAAAAACACTACTTCCTAAATATATAGAAAGTCTTGGGGTTGAAGTCGAGTCTAATTTACGTAAAGCACTAGCATGGTGTGATGTAGCCAATATGCTCCGAGTTCAAAATGAACGTATGGACGTGAATTATTTTCCGTCAACTAGAGAATATGCGCAACAATATGGAGTTGATAAAGCATTATTAGATTCTTTAAATAAAGAAATCGTGATTATGCATCCTGGTCCCATTAATAGAGGAGTTGAAATAACTTCTGATGTTGCTGATTCGCAACAATCGGTAATTTTAGATCAAGTTGAAAATGGAGTAGCTATAAGAATGGCAGTAATTTATTTATTAGCATCAAAAATTAAGTAGTCAATGAAAGTAGAACAAAAAGGAAACGCAACAATAATAAGAGATACTCAAGGAAATTTGAATTCTTTTATAGAAAAACTTCGTCATGAGCATGCTAGTTTTTCATCTCAAAATTTGATTTTGGATATTACGCACGATACTAATGTGACAATTAATGAAATTAAACTATTTTCCGATTTGTCTAAAACACATAAAAAAAATAAAAAATCATTCGTGATTGTTGCTCAAGATATTAATTTTAATGAGGTCACAAGTAAATTGGACGTTGTGCCTTCAATCCTCGAAGCTCATGATATTATAGAGATGGAAGAAATAGAACGTGATTTAGGATTTTAATTTCAAAAATAATGAATACCAAAACAAGACTTTATATATACGTTGCATTGCTTTTCGTTTTGACTTTTCTGCTAACGAGCAGAGTCATTAAAGGAATTAAAACGCATGAGTTTAATTATATAAAACTAACGGCAAATGTGGTTGTTTTAGTTTACTTAATAGTTCAAGTTGTGAAACTTGGGAAAATAGAAAATAATAAAGAAGAGTAAGATTTATTTTTTTAATAGTATAATTTTTTAATGAAACTCACCATACTTGGCTGTTATGCCGCAACTCCGAGAACACTTTCAAACCCAACATCGCAAGTATTAGAAATTAAAAATAGATTATTTCTTATCGATTGTGCCGAGGGAACTCAAGTGCAGTTGCGCAAAGGTAAAGTTAAGTTTTCCAAAATCAATCATATTTTCATTTCTCACCTTCATGGGGATCATTTTTACGGATTAATTGGTTTGATTTCTACATTCATGTTACTAAATCGTGAAAGTGATTTGCATGTATATGGTCCTAAAGGAATTAAAGAAATTATCTTATTGCAATTGCGCGCCTCGGGTTCTTATACAGGTTATAATCTTTACTTTCATGAATTAGAATCTACAAAGTCTGAAATAATTTTTGAAGATGAAAAGGTTGTCGTAAAAACGATACCACTAACTCATAGAGTCTATACAAATGGATTTCTTTTTCAAGAAAAAAATATGGAGAGAAAACTTAATATCGAAGCCATCGAAAATTATCATATTGACAAATTATATTTCAATAAAATTAAATATGGAGGTGATATTACTTTGGAAAACGGCACTATAATTCCAAATAGTGAGCTAAGTTTTGAACCAGCGCCTGCCAAAACCTATGCTTTTTGTAGCGATACTTTGTATGATGAAAAGATTATTCCAATCATTCAAAATGTTGATTATCTCTATCATGAAAGTACTTTTTTAGAATCCGAGGCTCATCTTTCAGAACGAACCATGCATACAACAGCCAAACAGGCAGCTACCATTGCATTAAAAGCTAATGTAAAAAATTTAATTCTAGGACACTTTTCCACTAGGTACGGAAATATAGAATTATTTAAACAAGAAGCACGAACAATTTTTCACAATGTTCATTTGGCAGATGATGGAAAAGAATTTGACATTGACTAGCAGTTTAGTTGTTATTTTTACTACTTAAAGGATTGGGATTGAAAAAAAACTTTGCGTACTTTGCATTTAAATAAAATATCCCATGAAAGACATAGCTGATTATAGAAAATCTTATGAAAAAAGTGAACTTTTAGAAACTAATATTCCTGAAGATCCAATCAATCTATTCAATAAGTGGTTTCACGAAACAGAGGATTTTGGTGGAATTGATGAAGTAAATGCTATGACAGTATCAACAATTGGTTTAGATGGTTTTCCTAAATCAAGAGTGGTGCTTCTAAAAAAGTTTGACGAGGAAGGTTTTGTTTTCTACACAAACTATAATTCTGAAAAAGGAAAAGCTATTGCTAATAATCCAAATATCTGTTTGTCTTTCTTTTGGTCAAGCCTTGAACGACAAGTTATCATTAAAGGGATTGCAGAAAAAACCTCTGATAGTGTTTCCGATAATTATTTTGATTCTCGACCAGATGGAAGTAAACTGGGAGCAATAGTATCTCCGCAAAGTGAGGTAATTCCAAATCGTAAATATTTAGAACAAAACCTCAAACAACTGGAAGAAGATTATCAAGGCAAAGAAATTCCTCGACCGAAGCATTGGGGAGGATATTTAGTTCGACCACAAGAAGTAGAATTTTGGCAAGGACGTCCGAATCGTCTTCATGACAGAATTCGATACCAGCTTCAAGATAAATTTTCATGGAAAATAGATCGACTTTCTTCTTAATGTAGGAAAAATACCTATTAAAAAATTAAATACATGTATTTAATCGATTTTATTTGGTATTTAAGCGATGTGTTAGTAGTATTGTATAACCAAATCAGAGAAAACGTTCTTACAATAATATTTAACGAAAGTAATTGCCCCACACTTACTTTCTGATAACAACAAGAAGATATTTGCCCCACATCTACCTTCAAAATCTTAACCTACTATTATGAAAGCAAAACTACTTACATTGTTTGTGCCAATGGCTTTGGTATTCACATTAATGTCATGTTCAAAAAAGCAATCTGATGATGCTGTAATCGATAAGACTCTGTATACAAAGTATGACTATTCGGCTGATGAAGTAAAATTAGGTCAAATAATCAATGATTATAGGGTTAGTATAGGTTTAAATCCATTAGAAATGATTAATCATATATCGTACAAATCTCAAGAGCACAATGTATATATGATTGATAATAATGTTGTAAGTCACGCTTTTTTTGAACAAAGAGCAGAAAATCTTGTAGAAGTTTTAGGAGCTACTAATGTGGGTGAGAATATTGCTTATAATTTTAGCACACCAAGTTCGGCATTGTATGCGTGGCTCAATAGTCCAGGTCACAAAGCAAATATAGAGGGTGATTATACTGATTTTGGAATTTCAATAACAGTAAATCCAACAACAGGTAAAAAATATTATACCAACATGTTTATAAAAAAATAAATTATATGGTTTTTTTGTTGATTTTGATAATACCACCTAATTTTTTGGGTGGTTTTTTTATTAATGGAATTTCTTAATTAATTTAGAAACTATATTTTATTTAACTGCTCTTGAATGTTATTCTAAACTATCTTTATTTCCCATTTTTAAAGAAATTACGATTCCTAATAGTAATGAAGTACCAATAAAACTTAACGAAATCCATTCGGGGATTTTATAGTAATGAATAATAAGCATCTTGATTCCAACAAAAGTTAGAATGGCAATCAAACTATATTCTAAATAACTGAATTTTTCTAACATATTAGCCAAGAAAAAATACATCGAACGCAAACCCAAAATGGCAAAAATGTTAGAGCTGAATACCAAAAACGGGTCAGACGTAATCGCTAAAATAGCTGGTACACTATCCATGGCAAAAACCATATCCATCACTTCGATAACAATTAAGGTTACAAATAAAGGAGTAGCATAATTGCGGTTGTTTTCTTTTACAAAAAAATGTTCTTTGTCTTTGTAATGCGTAATCGGAATCACTTTTCCAATCATTTTATAAACGTATGATTTTTTTGGATTGAATTCATCTTCTTCCCTCTTAAAAAGCATTTTAATTGCAGTGAAAACTAAAAATCCACCAAAAGCATAGGTAATCCAATCAATTTGTCTAATTAAGATGACGCCAAAAAATATCATTAATCCTCTAAAGATGATGGCGCCAATAATTCCCCAAAATAATATTCGATGTTGATATTTTTGGGCAATTTTGAAAGAAGCAAATATGACAGCGATCACAAAAATATTATCAGCACTTAATGATAATTCAACCAAATAACCTGTGATAAATTTCATTGAAGCCACTGCAGGTTTCAATTGGTCGGGGTTAGCAACATATTGGCCTGCATATAACCAATAAATTATTCCCGAAAATGCAAAAGACAAGATCACAAAAATGCCGGTCCATATTCCTGCTTCTTTAGCGCTAATAATATGTGGCGTTTTATTAAAGATTCCTAAATCTAAAGCTAAAAAGAATAAAACAGACGCTATGAATACAATCCAAACCATTAAAGTTAATTTTGAATTTTTGAGTAATGAATTATAAATTTCTTCAAAGATAGACATTTTACAGACTAGTAAAAATTCATAATTCATTATTTAAAATTCGCATTTATTAAAATAACCCCTAAAAAAATAGGGTATAATTATTTTTAAAATAAAATATTGTTATATTTGCATCAAATTAAAAGGGTATAACTTTAAAAAATTATTTTTTATGTCAACTTTACGTTTCCAAGCATTAAAAGAGGCTTCAACTAGAAAGCCTGTAAAATTTGAAGAAGCTGGTAGAAAATCAGATCTTTTCGGTTCTAATGTGTTTAATGATAAAGCCATGAAGCAGTATTTAACTGCTGATGCTTATAAAGGAGTGAAAGATGCCGTGCAGCACGGAACTAAGATTGACAGAAAATTAGCCGATTATATCGCAATGGGTATGAAAGAGTGGGCTTTGTCTAAAGGCGTAACCCATTATACACACTGGTTCCAACCATTAACTGGAACGACGGCTGAAAAACATGATGCTTTTTTTGAAACGTCATATGATGGTTCTGATCCTGTTGAAAAATTTGGAGGTGGACAATTAGTACAACAAGAGCCAGATGCTTCTTCTTTTCCAAATGGAGGCATTAGAAACACGTTTGAAGCTCGGGGTTATACCGCTTGGGATCCAACTTCACCAGCATTTATCTTCGGAACTACCTTGTGTATTCCAACCGTTTTCATTTCCTACACTGGTGAAGCTTTAGATTATAAAACACCTTTGTTACGTGCCTTGAATGCGGTGGATGAAGCGGCTACCGATGTGTGTAAATATTTTGATAAAAATGTAAAGAAAGTAACGGCTACTTTAGGATGGGAACAAGAATATTTCCTGGTAGATGCTGCTTTAGCTAATTCTCGACCTGATATAGTAATGACGGGAAGAACGTTATTAGGTCATACTTCTGCCAAAGGACAACAATTAGACGATCATTATTTTGGTTCAATTCCTTCTCGTGCTTTGAATTATATGAGGGAATTGGAAGAAGAGTGTATGTTATTGGGTATCCCTGTAAAAACTCGTCACAATGAGGTTGCACCAAATCAATTTGAGTTGGCTCCAATATTTGAAGAAACTAATTTAGCTGTTGATCACAACTCCTTATTAATGGATGTAATGTCAAAAGTAGGTGAACGTCATGATTTAAAGGTATTGTTCCATGAAAAACCTTTTAAAGGGGTAAATGGCTCAGGAAAGCATAATAACTGGTCAATGGCTACTGACACTGGAGTGAATTTATTGTCTCCAGGAAAGACTCCAATGAGTAACTTACAATTTTTATCGTTCTTTATAAATACAATCAAAGCGGTTAATGATTATGAAGAATTACTCCGTGCCGCAATCGCAACAGCTAGTAATGATCATAGGTTGGGAGCTAATGAAGCACCGCCAGCTATTATCTCTGTTTTTATTGGTGCACAATTGACCAAAGTGTTGGCGGAATTAGAAGGGGTTTCTAAAGGAAAATTATCTCCAGAAGAAAAAACCGATTTGAAATTGAACGTCGTAGGTAAAATTCCAGATGTTATGTTAGACAATACGGATAGAAATAGAACGTCACCATTTGCTTTTACCGGAAACAAATTTGAATTTAGAGCTGTAGGTTCATCTGCAAACTGCGCTAATGCTATGACTACGTTGAATTCTATTGTAGCAAAACAATTAAAACAGTTTAAAAAAGAAGTCGATACTCTAATTGAGAAAAAAGATTTAAAGAAAGACGAAGCGATTTTTAATGTGTTGCGCGAATACATTAAAGAAACTAAAAACATCCTTTTTGAAGGCGACGGTTATAGTGATGCTTGGGAAAAAGAAGCTAAAAAACGTGGATTAAGCAATCATAAAACTACTCCAGCCGCTTTGAAAGCTAAAGTTTCTCCAAAAGCATTGGACTTATTCAAAGACTTAAATGTAATGAACCATGTTGAGGTAGAAGCACGTTATGAAATTGAATTAGAAGAATATACTAAAAAAATCCAAATTGAAGGTAGAGTTTTAGGTGATATTGCGCGAAATCATGTCATTCCAACAGCTATTCGTTACCAAAATACGTTGATCGAAAACGTGCGTGGTTTGAAAGAGATCTTCGGAAAAGACTTTGAGAAAATTGGTAAAGAACAAATTGTTTTGATCAAAGAAATTTCAGAACATATTGAAGGAATCAATACACAAGTTGAGGCAATGACGGATGCGCGAAAAAAAGCAAATGCTTTAACTGATGCTCAAAAAATGGCGGAATCATATTGTGATAAAGTAAAACCATACTTTGAAGTGATTAGAGAACATTGCGATAAATTAGAGCTTTTGGTAGATAACGAAACATGGACGTTGGTTAAATATAGAGAGTTGTTGTTTACAAGATAGTATTCTCATAATAATATATAAAATAGAATAAACCTGCTTGATGAGAGCAGGTTTTTTTACAAAACTAATTTTACCTTTGCCAAATATTTTCCGTAATTTCGTTCAATGAATGTAAAGAAACTACTTGTCTGCACTGCAATTTTTTGTTCCTTTCAATGGGTAAAGGCACAAGAACAATTTTCTGTTTTTTTTGACAGCAATAAATTTGAGGTTACCAAAACCGAAACTAAAAAACTCCAAGGTTGGATTTTGGCTAATAAAGACAGTAAAATAGTGGCTATAAATGGCTATGCCGATGAGGATGGAAGCACTGTTTTTAATGACACCTTATCTAAAAAACGAGTTGATTTTATTATAAATCAAATCAAAAATCAAGTCAAAATTCGCGAAGATTTTAAAACGAGAAGTTTTGGAGAGCAATTTCAACAATCAAAAAATAAAGCCGAAAATCGTAAAGTTACTATTTACTATATTTTATCGAAAGATTTGGCTCGTGAGGAAGAGATATTGGGAATTAAGAAGCCCGAAATAATCTCAGAAGAAATTATTCCAATTGAAGAGGAGGCTATGAAGTTTCCCGAAAAAGCAACTTTGGCCGATAAAATTAAATTATCAAAAAAAGGAACGCTGATTCGATTGAACGATATTAATTTTCATGTAAATACTTTTGCGGTTCTTCCAACATCAAAACGGGCAATCGATGAATTGATTCGAGTAATGGACTCTTTCCCAAAATTAAAAATAGAAATTCAAGGACATATTTGTTGCGTTCCCAAAGATGCACGAAATTTATCATTGGAAAGAGCCCGACAAATAAAACGGATTTTGGTTTCAGAGGGAATTAGAGAGAAGAGAATCCAAGTTAAAGGATTTGGTGTGTCTAAACCTAAGTTTCCAATTCCTGAAAAAAGTGAAGTTGAAGCAGCGAGAAACAGACGTGTTGAAATTATGATTTTGGAAAAATAAAATAATTGTATTAATTTCATCAAACAGAAGATTATTATTTCCAAAATAAATTAAAATTAGATTTAGATTATAAAGAAAAATCGTTCTAATTTAGTTGTTGCAAAAATCAAATGCGTTTATATTATAATATCATCACGAAATTTCTATAGTAACTATGAAAAGACACTTAGCACTGCTTAGAGGCATAAACGTCTCTGGACATAATATGATCAAAATGGAAGCACTAAAAACTACCCTAGAAACAATTGGGTTTACTAATGTGGTAACGTATATTCAAAGTGGTAATGTGTTTGTAGAAACTGAGGAAGAAAGTGGTTTCAGTGTTGGGTTTAAAATCAAACAAGAGATTTACAAAACCTTTGGGCATGAAGTTCCAGTAATCGTTATTGGTAAGCAGGATTTAGAATTATGCTTGACGAATAATCCTTTTTTGAAGGATAAAGAGATTGATACTAAAAAGTTGTATGTGGCTTTTTTGTCAAAAGAAATGAGTAACACTGCTATTAATGAGTTAAAAATTAGTCAGTTTAAACCAGATGAAGCAGTGGTTGATGGGAATAAAATTTTTATCAAATATGATGTAGGAGCAGGGAACACGAGGTTAGACCAAAAATACATCGAGAAAAAGTTGAATGTGGTGGCTACCATGCGCAATTGGAATACAGTGAATAAATTGTTGGAGATGTACGAATAAGTCTTTTTCTTATTTCAACGATGAAGAAATCGCATTTTATGATTTGACACGGATATTTCTCCTTCATCGAAGTAGCAAAAAAAAACATCTTATTTTTAAAATAGTTCAATCACCTAAATTAGTTGTATATTAGTATAAAATAAAAAGTGAAAAAAGTTAATAAGTTACTTAGATTTTGGAAGGTTCTTGGTCCAGGATTGATTACTGGAGCCAGTGATGACGATCCTTCAGGGATTGCTACCTATTCACAGGCCGGTGCAGCTTATGGATTGTCTACTTTGTGGACTTCTATTATTGCATTTCCTTTGATGGCAGCGATACAGCAGATGTGCGCCAAAATTGGATTAGTAACCTCTCAAGGTTTGACAGGCGCATTAAAGACACATTATCCAAGACCTGTTTTGTATTTGATGTTGTTGTTTAGTTTTCCGGCTATTGTAATGAATATTGGTGCTGATATTGCTGGAATGGGAGCCGTAGGAAATTTGCTTTTTCCTAAAATCGAAGCGACTTATTTCAGTGTTATTTTTACCATTATCCTTTTGTTTTTGATTGTTTATTTGCCTTATCAAAAGATTGCTGCAACATTGAAATATTTATGTATTGTGTTGCTGGTTTACTTGATTGTGCCTTTTCTATACCATCAAGATTGGTTAGCCATTGCAAAAAACACGTTTATTCCTACGATTCAATTTAATAAAGAGTATATAGGGGTTTTGGTTGGTATTTTGGGTACGACGATTTCACCTTATTTATTTTTTTGGCAGGCTTCGATGGAAGTGGAGGAGATGGAACACAAGAAAAAACATCTAATAGTAAACAAGAAAATCATTCACGACATGAAACAAGACGTTGATTTTGGGATGTCTTTTTCAGGAATCGTGATGTTTTTTATCATTCTAACCACGGGGACTGTTTTGTACAAAGGAGGAATTCATCAAATTGATACGGTGGAACAAGCAGCGGCCGCCTTGAAACCTTTAGCCGGTAATTTCGCCTATTTGTTGTTTGCGATTGGGGTTATCGGTACAGGCTTTTTGGCTATTCCGGTTTTGAGTGGTTCCTTGTCGTATATCATCACAGAGACGTTTGGTTGGGAGCAAGGCTTGGATAAGAAATTTCATGAAGCAAAGGCGTTTTATATCGTGATGGCAATTTCTTTAGTATTAGGATTGTCGTTAAATTATATTGGGATTTCTCCCGTAAAAGCGTTGATTTATACTGCGATTTTGTATGGACTGACGGCTCCCGTTTTAATTGCCATCATTCTTCATATTTCTAATAATAAAGACGTAATGGGAAAATTCACAAACAGTAAAACTTCAAATGTTCTTGGATTTACTGCTTTGGCAATTATGACGATTGCAGCTGTAGTGCTGTTGTACCTTCAATTGGCTGGGGATTAGTTTTTTTTAAGCCATTAAGATAATTAAGGGAATTAAGAAGATTGTTTTAATGATTTGAGGTTACGAACCTATAAATTAATCTCCATTTCTTGATGGTTTTATTCTTTATTACGAATCAGTAATTTAGAATTCACAATTTAATTTATACATTTGCTACTTAATGGATGATTTCTCTCCAAAAGAAGGAATCTTGTCTATCGCAAGATAGTCTATGTTTTAAAAATCCCATAACGAGTTTGGGTAAAAAAGAAAAATTTATGTCAGTTTTAGAAAAAATGAGTTCTGCTGAGGCTATTGCTCTAGAAAATAAATATGGAGCTCACAATTATCATCCGCTACCCGTAGTATTGAGTAGAGGACAAGGTGTTTATGTTTGGGATGTCGAAGGGAAAAAGTATTATGATTTTCTGTCTGCGTATTCTGCTGTAAATCAAGGACATTGTCATCCAAAGATTGTGAGTGCAATGATAGAACAAGCACAAACTTTAACGTTAACTTCTCGTGCTTTTTATAATGATAAATTAGGTGTTTATGAAGAATATGTAACAGAACAATACGACGCAGATCATCCGGAAATTTCTGCTTCACAATATGAATGAGAAATTTTCTTCATATTTCTAAATCCTG
>CAZSZH010000008.1:0-19311 GCA_964610785.1 uncultured Flavobacterium sp.
TTTCGGTGTACAACAAACGTGCAGCGCATTTTGAATCCAGGGAGAACGAATTGAAACAGATAGCCCTCCAAAGTGCAGTTCTTCCCTATCTGTCAACAATTCCTGCTTCTGCAAGCAACAATTTGAAGTTGTCACATTCTCCAAAATGCATTATTTTCATGAGTATTTCGGAAGCTATTCGTGAATATTCCGATTTGGTTCAAAAATATTTAGGAACGGTTGTACCGCAACGAGATAACTTTTATGCCGCGTTAAATTCGGCTGTTTTTTCGGATGGAAGTTTCTGTTACATTCCCAAAGGCGTTCGTTGTCCAATGGAATTATCAACGTATTTCCGTATCAATCAAGCAGGTACAGGTCAATTTGAAAGAACACTTCTTATTGCTGATGAAGGTAGTTATGTTTCGTATCTAGAAGGTTGTACAGCACCAAGTCGTGACGAAAATCAATTGCACGCAGCTGTTGTGGAGTTAATTGCTTTAAACGATGCTGAAATTAAATATTCTACAGTTCAAAACTGGTATCCTGGAAACAAAGAAGGAAAAGGTGGTGTTTTTAACTTCGTAACCAAAAGAGGAATTTGCGAGAAAAATGCCAAAATCTCATGGACACAAGTAGAAACAGGTTCTGCCGTAACTTGGAAATATCCATCGGTGGTTTTAAAAGGAGACAATTCCATCGGAGAATCTTATTCGATTGCCGTTACTAATAATTTCCAACAAGCGGATACCGGAACTAAAATGGTGCATTTAGGAAAAAACACCAAATCGACTATTATTTCGAAAGGAATTTCGGCTGGAAAATCGCAAAACAGTTACCGCGGTTTGGTTCGAATTAGCGCCAACGCAGATAATGCCAGAAACTTCTCGCAATGTGATTCGCTGTTAATGGGAAATAATTGTGGCGCGCATACGTTTCCGTACATCGAAAGTAAAAATTCAAGTGCCAAAATCGAACACGAAGCAACCACTTCCAAAATTGGAGAAGACCAAGTATTCTATTGCAATCAAAGAGGAATTCCAACCGAAAAAGCAATTGCCTTAATCGTAAATGGTTTTAGCAAAGAAGTGTTGAATAAATTACCTATGGAATTTGCGGTTGAAGCACAAAAATTACTAGAAATTTCGTTGGAAGGTTCTGTTGGTTAATTTGAAAATGAGCTAATTTGAAAATTTGAAAATGGAAGCAAAGGAAAATGTCATTATAAAATTAACCTTTCAATTTGCCATAGAAATTATTAAGTATTGCGAAGATTTACAGTGCACCAAAAAGTTTGTAATTGCAAATCAACTCCTAAAATCTGGAACATCAATTGGAGCAAATATAAGAGAAGCACAAAATGCAGAAAGTAAAGCAGATTTCATCCATAAATTTAAAATTGCTGCAAAAGAAATAGAAGAAACAACAGATTGGTTAGAACTCTGTAAATATTCAGAAAACTACCCAAACACAGATGAATTAATTGAACAAATAAATAATATAGCACGAATAGTCAATAAAATAATAATAACATCTAAACAAAAATAAACTTGGAATTTCCAAATTTCCAAATTATCAAATTTCCAAATTAATTATGTTATCAATAAAAAATTTACACGCTTCAGTAGAAGACAAAGAAATATTAAAAGGCATCAATCTTGAAATCAAATCTGGAGAGGTTCACGCGATTATGGGACCAAATGGTGCCGGAAAATCAACCCTTTCTTCCATCATTGCTGGAAATGAAAATTACGAAGTTTCGGAAGGCGAAATCCTTTTAGAAGGAGAAGATATTTCAGAATTGGCTCCAGAAGAACGCGCACACAAAGGCGTTTTCTTGTCGTTTCAATATCCAGTAGAAATTCCGGGAGTTTCCGTTACGAATTTTATCAAAACGGCGATTAACGAGAAGAGAAAAGCCAACGGGCAAGACGAAATGCCAGCCAACGAAATGTTGAAATTAATTCGCGAGAAATCAGAATTGTTAGAAATGGACAGAAAATTTCTTTCACGTTCGCTAAACGAAGGTTTTTCGGGTGGAGAAAAGAAACGTAACGAAATTTTTCAAATGGCGATGTTGGAACCAAAAATCGCGATTCTAGACGAAACCGATTCAGGTTTGGATATTGATGCACTTCGAATTGTGGCTAATGGTGTAAATAAATTGAAAAACGAAAACAACGCGGTGTTAGTAATCACGCACTACCAACGTTTGTTAGATTATATCATTCCGGATTTCGTTCATGTTTTGATGGATGGAAAAATCGTAAAATCAGGCGGAAAAGAATTGGCATACGAGCTAGAAGAAAAAGGATACGATTGGATAAAGTCAGAACTTGTTTAAAGATTTGTTTCAAGTTTCAGGTTTCAAGTTGCGCTACACAGAACCTGAAACTAAAATAACTTGAAACTAAAATAACTTGAAACTTGAAACTATAAATTATGGCGACAATAACAAAGTTTGAAGATTTAGAAATTTGGCAGGAAGCAAGAAAACTCGCAAAAGATATTTATTTAATATCAAAATATACGGATTTAAAAACTGATTATAGATTTAAAGATCAAATTAGAGCTTCATCAGGTTCTGTTATGGATAATATTGCAGAAGGATTTGAAAGAGATGGAAATTTGGAATTTCGTCAATTTTTATCAATAGCTAAAGGTTCGGCAGGAGAGTCAAGATCACAAATTTATAGACTTTTCGATTATGAATATATTTCAGAAGAACAGTTTATAGACTTAAAAAATAAGTATGAAAACTTAAGCGGAAAGATTAAAAACTTTATCACCTATTTAAATAAAAAAGACTTCAAAGGAAACAAGTTCCAATAACTTGAAACTTTAAACAAAAAAAACCTGAAACAAAAACAGGAAAAAAATGGATTTAAAAGAAAAATTAATCTCGTCTTTTATGGCGTTCGAAGAGCAAATCGATGTGACTTCGCAGTTGCACGATGTGCGTACTTCGGCTATAAAAAACTTTGAAAATAAAGGGTTTCCAACTAAAAAAGAGGAAGCTTGGAAATATACATCGCTGAATGCCATTTTAAAAAATGATTATTCGGTGTTTCCAAAACACGAAAATGCGATAGAATTTGCTGAGGTTAAGAAATATTTTCTTCACGAAATAGACACCTATAAAGTGATTTTTGTAGATGGAAAATTCTCCTCCTTTTTGTCAGCCACTACGCACGACGGAATTGATGTTTGCTTGATGTCATCGGCATTGACCAAACCGAAATACAAAATGATTATCGACGAATATTTTAATAAAATTGCGAGTAAAGACGAGAGTTTGACGTCGTTAAACACCGCTTTCGCAAATGAAGGAGCGTATATCAATATTCCGAAAAGCAAAGTGGTTGAAAAACCCATCGAAATCATATATTTTTCAACAGGAAAAGAAGACGCATTGATGGTGCAACCTAGAAACTTGGTTGTTGTTGGCGAAAATGCGCACGTTCAAATTATTGAAAGACATCAAAGTTTGAATGAAAATCCAGTATTGACGAATGCCGTTACTGAAATTTTTGCCCAAAAACGCGCTATCGTTGATTTTTATAAAGTTCAAAACGATTTACAATCAGCCAACCTTATTGACAACACCTATATTTCACAAAAGCAAGAAAGTAGAGTTTCCGTACACACGTTTTCTTTTGGTGGAAACATCACTCGAAACAATTTGAATTTCTATCATTTTGGTGAACGAATTGATTCTACTTTAAAAGGAATTACGATTATTGGCGATAAGCAACATGTGGATCATTACACATTGGTAAATCACGCAACTCCAAATTGTGAAAGCCATCAAAATTATAAAACCATTTTGGCAGATAGTGCAACAGGAGTTTTCAATGGAAAAATATTTGTAGAAAAAGAAGCGCAAAAAACCGATGCTTTTCAGCAAAATAACAACATCTTAATTGGTGATAAAGCCACCATCAACGCCAAACCACAATTAGAAATTTTTGCGGATGATGTGAAATGTTCGCACGGTTGCACGATTGGTCAATTGGACGAAAGCGCTATGTTTTACATGCAACAACGCGGAATTCCGAAGAAAGAAGCCAAAGCACTGTTGATGTATGCCTTCTCTAACGAAGTTATTGAAAGCATCAAAATTCCGGAACTAAAACAACGCATTACAAAGATTATTGCTAATAAATTAGGTGTTAATTTGGGGTTTGATTTGTAAACACAGATTTCACAAATTGACACAGATTTTTATAGTTTGAAGCGAAAGGTTCGGGCATTTTTGCCAACCATTTTCCCGCTTTTCGTTACAATAAAAAAGCTTTCCAACACGGAAAGCTTTTTTATTTTCGCGACAATCGGGGCTAAAGAATTGATATCTTTTTGTAAATGTTATTTTTTTAAAGACGAAACAACCCCACGCAACAACCCATTAAAATCAAATTCTTCGCTCAATCCCATGCGAACAATTACCAAATCTTGACTTGGGAAAATCGCTACCATTTGTCCTTGAAAACCGCTGGCATAATACATGTTTCTTGGTACATCTGGAAATTTTCCGCCAGCATTCAACCAAAACTGCGCACCGTAATTTCCGTTAGAAGTATTGGTTGGAGTCGAGACGTATTTTACCCAACTTTCGTCAAACAATTGCTCGCCATTCCAATTGCCTTTGTGCAGGTATAATAAGCCAAATTTTGCCCAATCGCGAGCGGTTGCCCAACCGTAAGAAGAACCCACAAAATTCCCCGCCATATCGGTTTCTATAATCGCCGAATTCATACCAATCTTATCCAACAAATTGCTGTACCAAAAGTCTAAATATTCTTTATGGGTTTTGAATTGATTTCGAAGTATTTTAGACAATAAGTTAGTCGTTCCCGAAGAGTAATTCCAATGCAAATTGGGCGGAAATTGCGCTCTTTTTTCTAATTGAACTTTTCCCATATCTTCGGCTTGAAACAGCATTTTGGTGGCGTCACAAATTTTATCGTATTTTTCTTCCCATTCCAAACCCGAATTCATGTGCAATAGGTCGCTGGTTCTAATTATAGCGCGTTCATCTTTTTGCCATTCGGCAATTGGAGCGGGCTTATTAATGTCGAATTTCCCTTGCTTTTGTAAAATTCCAAATAAAGTTCCCGTAATGCTTTTCGTCATTGACCAACCTAAAATTCGGGAGTTTTTGTTGAAACCATCAGTATATTTTTCGGCGATAATTTTATCTTTATAAATCACAATTACAGCACGAGTTCGTTTATTTTTTTGTCCTTTTTCATCAAAAGCATTTGCTACTACCGCATTTAATTTTTTGTAATCAATGTTGGAAAAAAAAGTGTCTTTCAATTCTAAGTCTCCATACGGGAAAGGTAACGCTCTTTTAATTTGAGTTCTTGTGGGAATTTCATAAGGTTGCGTTACATCAAAATCATCATTGATTAAAGTCGCCCCTATACCTTCACGATAAATGGCTTTACGTTCTTTCAATCCATATACAGAAGCAAACCCCATTTTTGCAGCGTCATCATAACCAAGTTTAGCCAAACGAACCAAGGGAATATCATTGTCGCCTTCCTGAATTGTTTGCATAGACCGATGATCTAAAAAATGTCCCGACGCCATGCTTTTAGCAGAAAAACCCGAAATTAAATCGAGTTTGGGGTAAGTGGTAACACCAAAATAAATCAAGAAAACAAAAAAGCCAAAAGCAAAATATTTAAAGAATTTTTTCACGTTGAACCGATTTTCATGCAATTTATAAAACTTATGGGATTTCTAGGAATATTCAATAATTATTAACATCTGTTTGGTAAAAATCCGTTTCAATTTTATTACTTTTGTATTTAGAAAAATTCTAAATAATCAAATGTTAGACCTACAAAAGATACGCGCCGACTTTCCGATACTTTCTCAAAAAGTGAATGGAAAACCATTGGTTTATTTCGATAACGGAGCCACTTCTCAAAAGCCCAAAGTCGTGATTGATGCGATTACCAAATATTACGGAGAAATTAATGCTAATATTCATCGTGGTGTGCACACTTTAAGTCAATTAGCGACAGATGCCTATGAAGTTTCTCGCGGAAAAATACAGCAGCATATCAATGCTAAATTTTCGCATGAAGTGATTTTTACCTCGGGAACCACTCATGCTATAAATGCCGTTGCGAATGGATTTGCTTCTCTTTTGAAAGTTGGCGATGAGGTTTTGGTTTCAGCCTTAGAACACCACAGTAATATTGTGCCTTGGCAAATGTTGTGCGAAAGAACCGGAGCAACTTTGAAAGTCATTCCGATGAATGAAAAAGGCGAATTGATTCTATCTGAATTTGATCGATTGCTTTCTGAAAAAACTAAGATTGTTTCCGTGAATCATATTTCCAATGCTTTGGGAACGATTAATCCGATTGAATACATGATTGAAAAAGCACATCAAGTGGATGCTGCCATTTTGATTGATGGTGCGCAAGCTGTTCCACATTTAAAACCCGATGTACAGTCTTTAGATTGTGATTTTTATGTTTTTTCCGGACATAAAATTTGTGGACCAACAGGGGTTGGAATTCTCTACGGAAAAGAAGAATGGCTGCGAAAATTGCCGCCTTATCAAGGAGGTGGAGAAATGATTGCTACGGTTTCATTTGAAAAAACAACTTATGCCGATTTGCCGCATAAATTTGAAGCGGGAACGCCCAATATTGAAGGCGGAATTGTATTGGGAACGGCAATTGATTATCTAAACGAAATAGGTTTTGATAACATAGCCGAGTACGAACACGAATTGTTGGATTATGCTACAGCTAAACTTTTAGAAATTGATGGTTTGAAAATATTCGGAACGGCAAAAGAAAAAACCTCCGTAATTTCGTTTAATATTGAAGGCATTCATCCGTATGATATTGGTACGATTATCGATAAATTGGGTATAGCGGTACGAACCGGACATCATTGCGCCCAACCAATCATGGATTTTTATCAAATTCCAGGAACGATAAGAGCCAGTTTCGCCTTTTATAACACTAAAGCAGAAATTGATATCTTTGTCGAAGCCGTACAAAAAGCAAAAATGATGTTGTCGTAAAATTTATTAAGATGAAAGTATTTATTATGATTTTAGTATCCGTTTTTATCGGAAAAGGATGCACAAAACAAGTTAAAAACGATATTGAAAACACCAAAATTGTTTATTCAGCAAATTCAAGAGGGTTATATTTAAAAATTACAGTTCAAAATCAAGAACTTTCTGTTGTAACGAATAGAAGAGAGGCGGGAAACGGAACTACTACAAAAATTTCTGACACTGATTGGAAAGAATTAGTGGCGTTATTTAATAAAATGAATTTAGAAAAAATAAATTCCTATAATGGTCCAACGCAAAAACGTTTTTATGACGGTGCACCGATGGCGAACATGGTGATTACCTACAAAGAAAAGGATTACGAAACTACCACCTTTGATCATGGAGCGCCACCTATTGAAATTTCAGATTTTGTGAATAAGGTAACTTCGTTAGTAAAACAAGAATAAATGACTATAAAAGAGATACAAGACGATATTGTTCAAGAATTTTCAATGTTTGACGATTGGATGGATCGTTATGAATACATCATCGAGTTAGGAAAAACACTTCCTTTAATTGAGGAACAATATAAAACCGAAGACAATATTATTAAAGGATGTCAATCGAAAGTTTGGGTTCATGGAGCACAAAAAGATGATAAAATAATGTTTACCGCCGACAGCGATGCAATTTTAACTAAGGGAATCATTGCTATTTTAATTCGAACGTTTTCTAATCAAAAAGCAACGGATATTTTAGCGGCAAATACTGAATTTATAGATTCAATTGGATTGAAAGAACATTTATCGCCAACCCGAGCGAACGGACTGGTTTCAATGATTAAACAAATAAAAATGTATGCTTTAGCTTTTGATGCTAAGAATTAAAAATAATTATGGAAGAATTTAAAGACGAAATTAATTTAGGAGAAAGCGTAGTAAAGGTTTTAAAAGGAATTTACGACCCAGAGATTCCGGTTGACATTTACGAATTAGGGTTGATTTACGATGTAATGATCAACGAAGATAACGAAGTAAAAGTGCTAATGACATTAACCTCGCCGAATTGTCCAGTGGCTGAGACATTGCCTCGAGAAGTGGAAGAAAAAATCACTAAAATTGATATTGTAAAATCGTGTGAAGTAGAGATCACTTTCGATCCACCTTGGAGTAAGGATTTGATGAGTGAAGAAGCCAAATTAGAACTTGGAATGTTATAAGGTACCGAAATAAATTCAGCATAAATGGATGAAATTGTAAATAAAGTAGCCAATTCTGCGCTCGAAGTTTTCGATTTGGAAGATTATTATCCAAAAGGGATTCGTACGCAAATTGATATTTCACAATGGCTTTTTGAAGGTTTTCTTTTGAAAGAAAAAGACTTTCGAGAAGCGTTAAAAAATCACAATTGGTCGCAATATCAAGATCATTTGGTTGCGATTCATTGTACTACCGATGCTATAATTCCCGCTTGGGCTAGCATTTTGGTAACTAGTCATCTTGTTCCTTTTGTAGGAAAAGCAGTTTTAGGAAATCTATCCGATTTGGAGACTTCTTTGTATCAGGATATTCTCTCTAAAATCGATTATTCTCATTATCTAGATAAGTCCATTATTTTAAAAGGATGCTCTAAAAAACCAGTTCCAGAAAGCGCCTATATCCTTGCTATACAGTATCTTCAGCCTGTGGCAAAAAGCATAATGTATGGCGAAGCTTGTTCTGCTGTGCCGCTTTTTAAACGAGCAAAGTAGATTAAATTCTACAAAATCAATCCCTTACATTTTTTGAAAAGATTTGAAAAAGTCGAATGTATTTATACCTTTGCACTCGAATTTTTAAAAAATCTTACAAAAAATGAAAAAATTTTTACTTTCAATTTTCTTGATGATTACGTTTAATTCAGTTTTTGCTCAAGTAAACGAAAAAGAATTACTAAAGAAAAACGAAGAAGCTGCAGCAAGACTAAAAGAAGATAAACCTAATGGATGGTTTAAAAAAGGTACCTTTACTTTTCTCGCCAATCAAGCTACGTTTAATAATTGGTTGGCAGGGGGACAATCCAACGTGTCTGGAAATGTAGGAGTGAATTATGATTTTAATTATAAAAAAGATACGTGGAATTGGGATAACAAAATTGTAGCCGGCTATGGTCTTACGAAAATTAAAGATCAGTTGATGCAGAAATCGGATGATAGATTGCAGTTTAGTTCACTTTTAGGAAAAAAAACATCTAGTAATAGCACCTGGTATTATTCAGCTTTTTTCAATTTCAAATCGCAATTTGATTCTGGTTTTGAATCAGGAATTAAAACATCACATTTTTTCTCTCCAGCTTATTTCCAATTTGGACCAGGTATGCTTTGGAAAAAAAGTGATAATTTAAAAGTTAATATAGCACCAGCAACCTCGAAAGTAATTATTGTTGATTCTCAATTCACACAGAATGGATCTTCTTTTGGGGTACTTCAAGGTAAAACTTCACGTTTTGAATTTGGAGCAGCAGTAAATGCCTATTATAAATTTAAATTGATGGAAAATGTGTCTTTTGAGAATATTTTAAATTTATATTCTAATTATTTAGACGTACCTCAAAATGTTGATATTGATTATACATTAAATATCGTTATGAAAGTAAATAAGTATCTTTCTACCAATTTTGCTTTTCAAACGATATATGATGATAATGCATTTTCAGGATTTCAAACGCGTCAAATTATTGGAGTTGGTGTAAATTATGGATTCTAATAGGAATAAATGAATAAAAAAATGCCTTTAGAACATTACTCTAAAGGCATTTTTTATTACTCTTCATTTTCAACAGCATCTTTATAATCAGGATACAAGAATTTATTGTAAGGAAAACGGGTAACATGAATTTCTCTCACGGCTTCGTATACCACTTCTCTAAACTGTTCAAAGTTTTCTTTTTCTGTTGCTGAAATAAACAATGCTTTTTTCTTACCTACATTACTCATCCAAGTGGCTTTCCATTCTTCTAATGTGTAATGTTTGGATGTTTTTTCGGTTATCAAATCATCATCTTCAATAATTTCATGCTTGTAGGCATCAATTTTATTAAAAACCATAATTGTTGGTTTATTATTGCTTTTAATGTCTAATAAAATTTGATTTACAGATTCTATATGATCTTCAAAATCAGGATGTGATATATCTACTACATGAAGTAATAAATCAGCTTCACGAACTTCGTCGAGTGTGCTTTTAAAAGATTCGACCAATTGAGTCGGAAGTTTTCTAATAAACCCAACAGTATCGGAAAGCAAAAATGGCATGTTTTTAATAACCACTTTTCTCACGGTGGTATCTAAAGTTGCAAATAATTTATTTTCAACAAACACATCACTTTTACCAACCGCATTCATTAAGGTCGATTTTCCAACATTTGTATAACCCACTAAAGCCACCCGAACCATTGCGCCACGGTTGCCACGTTGAACAGACATTTGTCTGTCGATTGTTTTAATTTTTTCTTTTAATAAAGCAATTCTATCGCGAACAATTCGTCGGTCGGTTTCAATTTCGGTTTCACCCGGACCACGAAGTCCAATTCCTCCTTTTTGACGTTCAAGATGCGTCCACATTCCAGAAAGGCGCGGCAACAAATATTGACATTGTGCCAATTCTACTTGAGTTCGCGCATAGGACGTTTCAGCTCTTTGTGCAAAAATATCAAGAATAAGATTTGTTCTGTCTAAAACTTTACAATCTAATAATTTTGAAATGTTTTTTTGTTGCGATGGCGATAATTCATCATCAAAAATAACAGTAGAAATATAGTTTTCTTTGATGTAAAGCGCAATCTCATCCATTTTACCAGTTCCAAGAAACGTTTTCGGGTTTGGCTTGTCCATTTTTTGCCAAAACCGCTTTACAACTTCTCCTCCAGCGGTAAAAGTCAAGAACTCTAATTCATCAAGATATTCTTTTAGTTTTTCTTCACTTTGGTTTTGAGTAACAACCCCTACAACGATTGTTTTCTCAAAATCTATTTTTTCTTTTTCTAACATGGTCAAGTTTTGTCTCGCAAAAATAGATAAAATGCATAAATAATCGATTATCTACAAACGATTATTTACTTTTTTATTTTGTTAAGTTAAATCAAAAAAAAATCTTTAATATATTCATTATTTTAGTTATGTTTGGGGATTAATTACAACTGAAAGAACTAACAAACCACTAAAATTAATAAATAATAATGAAAAAAATTACCTTTTTACTATTTGCTTTATTGTTTTCGTTCGTTGGATATTCTCAATTTCCAACGCCAGGGACAGAAGGATTTGAAAATACTACAGGGCCAGATTTAGCTCTACCAGTTGCTTCATCTTCTTGGACATTGAGTACTGGAGCGACAGGAAATCAATGGGCTGTATTTGATAATGGTGTTTCCGGAACTCCTCAAAAAAGATGGGATAGAGCCACTACCAATTTTTATAATGGAACACAAGCAGCTTTCATAAATAGAAAACAAAATGGAGGAGCAGGAATAACATCGGAAGACTATCTTGCAACACCAAAAGTTACCATTCCAGCTAATGGTCAATTAACCTTTTATACTAGAACTGGCTTCAATTCTTCGGATGCGGTTAACTATTATATTAAAATCAACACCAATACTTCTGCTGGATCTCAAATTAATCCAGCAAACTATACTATAACTGCTCAAGCTTGGGATAAAACAACAATTGCAGCAACTTACAATATTTATGAGTTAAAAACTGTTGACCTTTCTGCTTACGCGAATCAACAAGTATACATAGCTTTTGTAAGAAGTTTTACACAACCAGCGGCAGCTATTGCTGGGAATAGTTGGTATGTTGATGATGTAAAGTTAGTACAACTTTGCCCAGCACCGACTAGTCAGACAGCAACAAATTTTACTTCAACAACAGCTAGTCTTTCATGGACAACTAATGGGTCAACAAAATGGGAGATTGAAGTTGTTCCCGTGACATCAACACCAACAGGTAGCGGAACTATATATAATGGAACACTACCTTATATAGCAACTGGTTTGACTCCAAATACAGGATATGTTTATTATGTTAGATCAGTATGTACAGATAGTAATAGTCCATGGTCAACACCGTATAATTTTTCCACATTGCAAGCAGGATTGAATTGTGCAGGACCAATTACAGTAAGTAGTATATTGACTTCACCCTACACAACTACAGACAATACTTCAAATTATGCAAATACTTATAGTGTTGCTCAACCAACTGCCTGTGCAGGAACAGCTACCAACTATATGGCTGGAAATGACGTTTTTTATTCTTACACGGCTGAATTCACTGGAGCAATATCTATTACAATGACACCAACTGGAACTAATTCCAGTATTTTTGTTTACCAAGGATGTTCTAATGTTGGAGTAAGTTGTTTGGCAGGAGTTGCTAATACAACAGGTGGCGTCAGATCAATACCAAATATAAATGTTACAGCAGGTCAAACTTATATTATTGTGCTTTCATCTAGTGCAACTACACTAACTTATCCATATACATTAGTAATTCAGAAATTAAATTGCGCTGCACCAACAGGTTTGATTGCAAATGGTACAACATCGACAAGTACTCTGTTAAGTTGGTCAACTCCAACTTCAACTTCTTGGGAATATCTAGTTCAACCATTGAGTGCAGGTTCTACAATTCCAACAGCTTCAGGAACTACAACAGCTTCAAATACAAACGTGTTAGTGACAACATTAACGAATCCTGCAACTGCATTAACTCCAGATACAGATTATCAGTTTTGGGTAAGGGCAGCTTGTGGAGACGGAACATTTAGTAATTGGACAGGACCTTTTGCATTTCGTACTTCTCCGATTTGTGGTGGAACCTTTGTTGATTCAGGACGGCAAACTGCAAATTATGCCAATAACACTACTCCAGATACCATAGGTGGTACAACTACAATTTATCCAGACGTTACAGGAAATCAAGTGACTGTGACTTTTACTTCTTTTAACACGGAATTAAATAATGATGTATTAAAAGTATATAATGGTATTGGAACGTCAGGAACATTATTAGGCACCTATTCAGGTACAACAATTCCACCAGCAATTACATCATCGTCACTAGATGGATGTTTAACTTTTGTTTTTACTTCAAATCCCACTACCACAGCTTCGGGATGGGTTGCTAATATAACTTGTGCACCAGCACCAACATGCCAAAAACCAATTTTATTAACAGCACCAATAGCAACTACAACATTTAATTCAGTTGTTCTTGGATGGACACAACCACAAAATCCAGATAGTACGATAGCGACTACTTGGGATGTAATAGCTTTAGCATGCGGTTCAGCTGCTCCAACGGCAACTACAACCCCTGCTTTTACAATATCTTCCAATCCATTTCCCTATACTGGATTATCGGCACTAACATGTTATGATTTTTACGTAAGAGCAGTTTGTTCTTCAACAAGCTCAAGTGCTTGGAGCGGACCTGTGAGTGTTACTACTGCAGCAACGCCTCCTGTCTGTGGTGGTACATTTCTTGATCCAGGAGGAAATGCAAATTACCCCAACAATTCTAACCTGCCACCTACCATTATAACACCAACTACTCCTGGAGATCAGGTTACAGTAACTTTTACTGCGTTTAATACACAATTAAATACGGATATATTAAAAGTATATGATGGTTCTGGAACCGGAGGTACTTTATTAGCAACTTATTCAGGAGCATATGCTGCAACTGCATTACCATTTTCGATAACATCATCATCACCAAATGGAGCTTTAACATTTGTGTTTACATCAAATGCAACAACAACAGCTTCAGGATGGGTTGCCAATGTGACATGCGCACCTGCACCAGCTTGTCAAAAACCAATTTTATTAACAGCTCCAACAGCTACGGTAGCTTATAACCAAGTTGTTCTTGCATGGACACAACCACAAAATCCAGACACCACAACACCAAATCTTTGGGAAGTAATAGCTTTACCTTGTAGTTCTCCTGCGCCAACGGCTAGTAGTGTTGGAATACAAACAGCTAGCAATCCTTATACATATACAGGCTTAACAGCACTTACTTGTTATAATTTTTATGTAAGAGCAGTTTGTTCTGGAACTAGTCTTTGGTGCGGACCAATAACTATTACAACACCAGTTGCTCCACCTATTTGTGGAGGTAGTTTTGTTGATCCAGGAGGAGTAGCAGCAAATTATCCAAATAATATTACTGCCGCAACAGGAACCACGACTATAACACCAACTACTCCTGGAGATCAGGTTACAGTTACATTTACCTCATTTAACACACAATTAAATACAGATATATTAAACGTATATGATGGACTAGATAGTAATGGAACATTATTAGCGAGCTATTCAGGAGCATATGCTGCAACTGCGTTACCATTTTCGATAACTTCATCATCACCAACTGGTGCCTTAACGTTTGTGTTCACATCAGACGCAACGACGAATGCAGCAGGATGGTTTGCAAATGTAACATGTGCTCCAGCACCGGCTTGTCAGAAACCAATTTTATTAACAACTTCGGCAATTTTATCTACTTCAGTTAATCTTTCTTGGACTCAAACACCAAATCCTGACGCAAGTATTACAAATACTTGGGATGTTATTGCACTACCGTGTGGTTCTGTAGCTCCGACAGCAACCACAACACCTGGTTTTACATCAGTATCTAATCCATTTACATACACAGGATTAAACGCAACAACGTGTTATGACTTTTATGTAAGAGCTCATTGTTCTTCATCAAGTTCAAGCGCTTGGATTGGACCTAAATCAGCCACTACTGCGTTAGGTTGTGGAGGACAATTTGTTAATGTTCAAGGGACAACTGCTGGTTCTTATCCAGCTAATTCAGATTCTACAGTAACTATTTGTCCTTCAAACCCGGGAGATCAAGTAACTGTAACTTTTACAAGTTTTGCTACAGAATCTTCTTGGGATGGTCTTTATGTTTTTGATGGAAATTCTAATACCTCACCACAAATTCCAAGTGCGAACGGAGCAGGAAATGTTCCCGGTGGCGTTGCTGGATCTTATTGGGGTACATTAACTGGCGCAAATTTGCCAGGACCTTTTACTGCTTCAAGCCCAAGTGGTTGTTTAACCTTTAGATTTAGAAGTGATAGTTCTGTTAGTACAGGAGGATGGGCAGCTAATATTACTTGTGCTCCAGTTCCTACTTGCACTAAACCATCAAATTTAAATGTAACAACGGGTTCCATTACGGGAACGACTATTACATACAATTGGACACAACCAGCAAATCCAAATACAAGTGTAGCAACCTCTTGGCAGGTAATTATTTTACCATGTGGTTCACCAACGCCTACTGCTACTACTACTGGTTGGCAAACAGTAAATACAAATTCATATGCTGCAACTGGATTAAACAATTCAACATGTTATGATTTTTATGTAATGGCGGTTTGTTCAGCAACAGATTTTAGTCCAATTAAAGGATTACTTGGGACTAAAACAACTTGTGGTGCTCAACAGGCATCAAGTACATGTGATCTTGCTCCAGCAGTATGTATATCTGCAGATTATTGTGGAAATACGTCCTCAGATTTTGTGCCACCTCATACTTGGCCTGCTTTGGTAACTGCTTTTTGTGGTTCGATAGAAAACAATTCGTTTGTTAATTTTCAGGCTACCGCTGCAACAGCCACATTTCAAGTTTATGTATTTAATAGCTTAAATAACTTTGGTGTTCAATTTTTTGCCTTTGATGGCGCTTGTAATGGCAGCACAGTTACCTCTCATGGTTGTTTAGCAATTTCTCCAACTGGGCCACCTAGTGCGTTAACCCCTACTACTTTTACCATGACAGGCTTGATTCCTGGAAATACTTATCACTTAATGTTTGATGGTTATGCAGGAGATGTCTGTGATTTCGTAGTCAAACCACAAACAGGAATTCAAACCAATGTAAGCGTTACTCCGACATCCGCATCAATTTGTGCAGGTCAAAATGTTACGTTAACTGCTTCTGGAGGCAATAATGCTTATACTTGGAGTCCAAGTACTGGCTTGAGTGCAACCACAGGAACTTCTGTGATAGCTACTCCTACAGTAACAACTACTTATACAGTCACTTCTTCTTCAGTAGCAGTATCTGCATGTACTGGTTCACAATCGGTAACCGTTACTGTAAATCCCATATTGCCCGCGGTTACAGATTTTTCTTATACTACTCCTGTTTGTTCTAGTGGTAGTAATCCCTTACCTATAACGGCAACAGGGTTTACGACAGGGGGAACATATACGTCTACTTCAGGTTTAGTTATTAACTCTGCAACAGGAGAAATTAATTTGGTTGCTAGTACTCCAAATACCTATGTAGTAACTTATTCAGTTGCTGCTAATCCAGCATTATGTAGAGTTGCTAATTCTAGTACCGCTACAATTACAATAAATCCTGTAATTACTACAACATTTTCCCCAATTGGACCAATATGCCAAGGGCTTTCAGCACCATCATTACCAACAACCTCATCTAATACTCCCACAACAGTTACAGGTACTTGGAACCCGGCTACAATTGATGCCTCAACATTGGGTACAATATCATATTCGTTTACTCCTGCTTTAGGACAATGTGCCACTCCAACTACTTTAAGTATTACAGTAGATCCTTGTACGTTTGGAGCTTATGCAAGTGCAGTTTGGTTAACAAATTGTTCAACATCTAATTTCTTTAATACAGTAGGTTCAGGAGCTAACCTTATTGGACCAATAGCTAACTTTTTTCCTAGTAGTAATTTGGGAACGTATATTCAAAATTCAAGTGCCTTACTTTTGAGAGGAGCAGAAGTTAAAACATATAAAAATGCTTCCTCTAATGTATGCAGTGCGCACTTAAATTATAGAATTTACTCAGGTACTGCTGCAACAGGAGCGTTCCAAGTAATGAACTTACCATTTTTCAGTAATTGTGGATCAGGATCCTTTATTAATGGTGGCGGTCCTTGTAATACAGGAGACCAAAAATGGCAAAAAGTATTGCCAAATGTGTCATACCCTGCTGAAAACCCAATAGATTTAACAACCTATCCTCCAGGGAATTATTCTATTCAGGTATATTATGATGTAACTGGAAGTTCAACTTCTACATCAGGATGTACAGAGACGGTATTTATGGACAATGGAGGGGCTTATTATACGGCTACATTTACTATCCAGGAACAGCCTGCTTATACTAGTACTAATCCAATTACTTGTAGTGGATTGAATGGAACTATAACTATTTCTGGTATGGCTCCAAACACTGCTTATGGTGTAACTTATAATATTGGTACAACTACAGTTGGTCCAACTTCACTAACATCTAATAGTACTGGACAAATTATCATTACTGGTTTGGGAGCTGGAACATATTCTAATTTCTTGGTAACAATAAATGGATGTTCTTATCCATACAGTACACCAATTGTTTTAGTTGATCCGACACCTCCTTCGGTATCTGTAAATAGCCCAACAGCATGTATTGGTGACCCTGCTACGTTAACAGCAACACCAAATCCTGTTGGAACTTATACTTATGTTTGGACAGTACCTTCAGGAACTAATCCTGGAAACATGTCAACATTTACCACTACAATCGCGGGTACTTATTCAGTAAGTATTACAGATACAACAACAGGATGTACAAGTATAAGTGGTTCAGGAACAGTTGCATTCTCAACGCTTATTTCTCCGACTTTTGATGCAATTGCACCAATTTGTAAAGGAGCAACAGCTCCAACATTACAAACTTCTTCAACTAATATTCCATCTATTATTGGTACTTGGTCACCTACAACAATAGATTCAAATGCAGTAGGAAATACTACTTATACATTTACACCAAATTCTGGTCAGTGTTCTAGTCCAATTTCGATTGTTGTAACAGTTAATGCAACGCCTACGCCTACGGCAACGGTTATAATGCAACCAACTTGTACAACTCCAACAGGAACGGCGCAAGTTACTTCCCCACTTTCTGTTGTTGGAACTCCAGCACCAACAGATTTATTTATATCAGAAGTTACGGACTCTAATACTGGAGCATTGTCCTATATTGAATTGTATAATGGAACTGGTGCTACGGTAAATCTTGCTGATTATACTATTAAAACAGCTAATAATGGAAATGGTTATACATTTAATTTGCCTCTAAATAGTGGCAGTTTAGCTACAGGAAACACTTATGTGGTTGCTCTAGGTATCGGAGGATCTTCAGTATGTAATACTATTACTGGTGGAGACGGATCATTAGCTGCTCAAAGTAGCGGTTCTGGATCTGTTAATTTTACTGCAAATGGTAATGATCATTTCGGATTGTTTCACGGAACTACACAAATTGATAGTTGGGGGACTTTTGGTAATTCAAACTGGGCTCCATCATTTATTGGAACAGAAGGTGCTGATTTTAGAAGAAAAAACACTATCTCTCCTTTACCAAATACTACTTATAATGATAGTGATTGGGATATTCTTGATTATGCCGGAAGCGGTAATGCAGATTGCGCAAATAATGATTATTCTAATATAGGTATTTATTCTATGCCAACCACAACAGTAACGTATCAATATAGTGTTGATGGCGGTACGTATCAATCAAGTCCGATATTTACTGGATTGACTCCTGGAGTTCATACCATAACAGTACAAGATATTGCTACAGGGTGTACTTCATCGATAACAGTTACAGTTGATCCATTGCCTGCTTTACCAATAATTTCTGGAACGTTATCAGCATGTATTGGAAATACGACACAATTATCAGGAAATGGTACGCCAGCCACAACAAATGCTTGGACATCATCGAATGTTTCTGTTGCCACAATTGATAGTACAGGTTTAGTTACAGGTGTATTAGCAGGAACATCAATCATTACGTATACCAATAGTGATGGTTGTCAAATTACTGCTACTGTAACGATAAATGCTTTACCAATAATATCTGGAACGTTATCAGCATGTGTTGGAAATACGACACAATTATCAGGAAATGGTACGCCAGCCTCAACAAATGCTTGGACATCATCTAATGTTTCTGTTGCTACAATTGATAGTACAGGTTTAGTTACAGGTGTATTAGCAGGAACATCAATCATTACATATACCAATAGTGATGGTTGTCAAATTAATACTACTGTTACCATAAATGCTTTGCCACTTATAACAGGAACTTTATCAGCATGTATTGGAAATACGACACAATTATCAGGAAATGGTACCCCAGCCACAACAAATGCTTGGACATCATCTAATGTTTCTGTTGCTACAATTGATAGTACAGG